>JACNKA010000116.1 GCA_014382285.1 Nitrospinota bacterium
TTGATTTTTTTGCCACAATGTTTTTGCCAGGTTGAGGTGAACTATTTTAGCCCGCCTATTGTATGAGAGTTTTTAAATCACCTGTAAGGTTTTCCCCAACGTCTATTATCCAGCCTTCTTGGGATATTAATTATAGCTTGCATCCAAGCCAATAATATCGTAATATCAAATAAATCAATACTTTGTGCTATAGCTTTTCCGAATATAAATGGTGCTAATTACAGGAGCAGGTCACTGATGGATATTCAGGAATTAGTTCAAGAAGGCACCCAGATTCCCTCTTTGCCAGAAATATTTTATCAATTTAAACAAGCAATCGACGATCCAGAAAGCTCATTCGAGGAAATTGGTGAAATAGTCAACAATGACCCCGGACTAACCATCCGCCTTTTGAAAATCGTAAATAGTGCTTTTTATGGATTTCCTCAGCAAGTTGAAACCATTTCTCATGCCATTAGTATTGTTGGAAGGGAACAATTGAATGATCTTGTTCTTTCCACTGTTGTGATGGATCAATTCAAGAACATTCCACCTACCTCGTTAAATATGGAATCCTTTTGGAAGCACAGTATTGCCTGTGGATTGTCCGCAAAAAATTTAGCCTTGACCCTGGGAGAAGTTAACTCGGAGCGGTTTTTTGTGGCAGGGTTACTCCATGACATTGGTCGTCTAGTGATCTGCCTTAAACTTCCCTTTAAAGTCTTGGAAATTTCTTTACGAAAAAAATCCCAAGGTCAAACCTTACATAAAGCAGAATTTGAAGTACTTGATTTTAATCATTCCGATGTAGGAGGTCTGTTATTAAAAATATGGAACCTCCCCAAGGCCCTTGTAGCAACTGCAAGGTTTCACCATAATCCCGCCGAGGCAATGGAGTTTTCCTTAGAAGCATCAATGATTCATGTGGCAGATATAATTGCGAATACTTTGGATTTGGGGTTTCAAGGTGAAGAAAATACCATCATCCCGATTATGGATGAATTTGCTGCGAAACGAATCCAAGTGCCAAAAGATTCTTCTTTCCCCAATATTAAAGAACAAGTGGAAAAAGAGTTTGAGGAAGCAGTTCAGGTATTTCTACAGCCTGGGTAAGTTTTCTTCCCACCATCATATGCTTCACAGCCATCCCAGTCTCAATCAACATACCTGTAAGATTTTCTCCAACGTCTATTGTCCAGCCTTTTTGGAATATCAATTAGAGGTTGCATCCAAGCCAATAATATCGTAATATCAAATAAATCAATAGCTTATATGGTTTTATTTGGACCCGTTATTTTTGATTGCCTCACTTTGCAGTGATATTCGGAAGCCACGTTTTACCCGAAAACAATCAAGAACAGGGAGGCCCCATTGAGGCCCCCCAAGTAACTTCGATCATCCACCTTGGAGGAACTCATAATGAAAGTTGCCAGAGACAAAGCTAATCAGGAACATAAAAAAAGAAAAAAAACGGACCTTCTAAGTAAAACTGTGGAATCAGAACCCCAGTGGTCAAGTTCGTCGATAAAGTTTATGGCTGAGTTCTATGGTATTGAATACAGCGAAGATTCTGTTCTCACCTGCTCTAAAAATGTTGTTGCACAGTAATAATTCGTTTCAGTCAGTCTGAACGTGATACCGTTGATGGAAGTTGCTGTTTGTTTTTTCAGGTTTATTTTGTAAGTAAACATCGCTCATACCATTTATTGCCCAGCCTTTTAGTCACCTGCATGGCCTCTTCGAGGTCCCACTCTTCAGCAACCCTTGCGGTTTTCGCTTTCAACACTTAAGTTGTTCTTCCTTTTCTCTAAGCTTTACAATGATTTGCTCTGCACTAAATCGTTTTCTCGCCATAATACTCCTCTTATCAAACGGTTTTTATGGGTTTAATATTTGGACTACTTTCCGGGGGTCGGGTCAGGAGTGTGGCACATTGTACAGTTGCCCATCGGGCGGTGAGGCATGATGGGGATTTTCTCCACTCCCTGGATGTGGCATTGCATGCACTGTTCTGCCGGGAGAGAGGCCTTATGGTATTCGGACGTTCTAAAGTCTGGAGCAGCACTGATGAATGAATAGCCCAGGCCACCAATAACGCCAACCCCGATCAGCATCATAAATCTATAAAAGTTTCTTGTTCCGTTTGATTTTTTTGCCACAATGTTTTTGCCAGGTTGAGGTGAACTATTTTAGCCCGCATATTGTATGAGAGTTTTTAAATCACCCCAGCCCCTCTTCGGAGAAGAGGGGTTCATTAAAGCTCCCCCTTCTACGAAGAGGGGTTGGGGGGATTTGTTTTTACCCCTGCGGAGCTAATCCGCAGCAATAGCGTCAATTTCTACTTTTGCCCCTTTGGGTAATGCCGCGACTTGCACACAGGCGCGGGCCGGTTTGGTTTCTGCAAAAAATTTCTCGTAAACCTGATTCATTCGGGCAAACTCACCCAGATCGGTTAGATAAACCGTGGTCTTAATAACATGGGCCAGACTCAGGCCGTCGGCTTTTAAAATCGCCTCGACATTTTTGAGCACCCATTCGGTTTCTTCCTCAATATCACTGTTCATCATTTCCATGTTCTGCGGATTGAGAGCAATCTGCCCGGAAGTATAGAGAAACTCACCAATGCGGATGGCCTGAGAGTAGGGGCCTATTGCTGATGGGGCCTGGGATGTTTGAATCTGTTTTTTTTCCATGATGGACTTCCTACTAAAGGTTTGCCATATTTTTAATGAAGGGGTAAGACTTCAACTCACGACCTAAATGAGAAAGCACCAGCCGATGCGTCACTTTCTCGATTTCTTCTGTCTGAGATTTGGGGAATTTTAACCTTTCACAGGTTTTGATTTCCACATCTAATAATTTTTTTATGTAATTTCTTGTTCCGATGCTGAATTGTATGTCAATCCTTGCATTGTTGGAACATGAATTACAAAGGATTCCGTTATGGGCGTAGCTGAAGGGAATCATACCGTTTTGTGGTGTTTTTCGACAAAGGACACAATGCTCCAACTGGGGTTTATAGCCGGATAATGCAAGCAGGCGAATTTCAAACAGCCGGCGCAGAGGCTCCAATTCGGTCTGTTGGTTGAGCGCCGCCAGTGCCTGGTAAAGCAGGGCGAAAACTTTTGGGTCCCAGTGGCCTTCAAGGACCATGGCATCGATCAGGTCAAGAAAATAGACGCCTGTATAAAGTTTGTCGAAGTCATCACGGATTGTATGAAAAGATTCGATGATATCCGAGTGATTGAGGCGGAAAAGACTCTGGTGCTCGCGGCCAAAATAAATTAGATGGATCAGGGACATGGGTTCCAAGGCACCCCAGAACTGGTTCTTGGCTTTTCTGGCTCCCTTGGCGACACACTTAACTTTACCGTGGTTCTCGGTCATGAAAGTGACCAACCGGTCGGACTCAGACAGGTTCATACTTTTGATGACGATGGCTCTGGTTTTATAGAGGGCCATTAAATCGCCTTCTCCAATTTCAGCAGGTAACGCTTAGTCTGGATACCTCCTGTATACCCTCCCAGTTCGCCATTTTCACGGACCACTCTGTGGCAGGGAATGATGATGGAAAGTGGATTCTGGCCATTTGCATTGCCAACCGCTCTAGCTGAGTTGGGATTCTCAATGGAATGGGCCAGCCACTTGTAGCTGCGGGTAGATCCATAAGGGATGGTGAGAAGACATTTCCAAACCTTTTGCTGGAACGGTGTTCCCAGTCTTAAATCCAAGGGGAATTGAAAGGTCTTCAGTTCGCCGTTAAAATATTTTTGAAACTGCTCGACGATGGCTTTGAAATGGTTCGGATCTTTTTTAGTTTGAAAGCCAAGGTTGTTGGTCAATAGTATTTCAAAAGCTTTTTCGCTGGGTACTTTGTTGGCCAGTCGGATCAGGCCTTTTTGCGTTGCCGCCAGACCTGTTAATCCTATTGGGCTTTTAAAAACAGTGTAAAAAACCGTTTCATCATTCAAGGTGTGATGGTATTTCTTTTTCATGTTATTCAATTACCGGGAAACCCAATCAACCAAAAAGAGGCTGATTGCGGGTATATAAGTTATCAAGATAAGCCCGATTAACCGTAGTCCCAAAAATGGCAAAACGGCTTGATACAATTTTAATATGGGTTTGTTAAAACGGGTGGCAGCTATAAAAAGGTTGATGCCTACCGGGGGTGTCGAATAACCAATTTCCAGATTAGTCAGGAAAATGATTCCAAGGTGCACCATGTTAACGTCAAAACTCTGCGCAATCGGGATAATCAGCGGAACGACCACGATGATGGCGGAAAATATATCCATCATGCAACCCACGATGAGAAGGAAAACGTTCAATACCATCAAAAATGTTAAAGGATCATGGATGTATTGTTGCATGGTTGCCAGTATAGTCATGGGCACTTGTTCATCCACGAGGTAGTTTGTGAACCCCATAGCCGTTCCCAGGATGATGAGGATAGAGCCAACCAGAACCATGCTGTCTTTCATCAAATGCGGCAAATCTTTAAAAACGTCCAGATCTTTGTAGATAAGGGTTTCCACCAGAATCACATAGACCACAGTCACAGATGCGGCTTCGGTGACGGTGAAAAATCCGCCATAGATTCCCACTAATATAATGAAGGGCAGCGGTAGCTCCCAACCCGCATCTATCAGAGCGGACTTAGCCTCGGGCCAGTTAAAACTCTCGGAGGATCGGGGGCTGCGGGTGATGGCGAAGACCGATACGATCAGTATCATGATCAGGCCCGGCACAATACCGGCAATAAATAGCTTGTCGATGCTAACCTGGGCAACGAGGCCATATAAAATAAGTGGCAGGGAAGGGGGGAATAAAAGCCCCAGACTCCCTGATGAAGTGATCATGCCCAGGGAAAAATTTTCGCCATATTTTTCCTTTAATAATAGAGGGTAGAGCAGGCCACCCAAGGCGATGATGGTGACGCCGGAAGCTCCTGTAAGGGCCGTGAAAAAAGCACAGGCAATCAGGATTGCCATGGGGATGCCACCGGGCGCACCGCGAAAAATGGACTGGGATACTCGCGTCAAACGTTCTGGAGTTTTGCCGTGAGCGAGAATGAATCCTGAAAAAGTGAAAAGAGGGATGGCAATGAGTGTCGGATTGCTGGCTACTCTGTATAGTTCAATGAAGATTGCCGCAGAATCTATTTCAGCATTATAAAAAGAAGCCAGGGCTGAAAGCCCAATGATTGCAAACAGGGGTACGCCCAGAAGGGCTAGTAGAATGATTCCCAGGGCGATCATTTGAGTGTTTGCTCGGAATCATTTTTAATGAAAGCGGTTTCAAAGCCGCTTATTATAAAACGTATGGCAATAATCATAAAACTATAGGGCAGAATAGTCTGGAAGATCCAGACCGGAATATCCAGGAAAAGAACAGATTGCGAATCTTTTTCAAATTGCATAAATGACCAGGCCGCCCAAGTCAGAAAACCACTGATGATGCCGGCTGAAAATCTGGTGAAAGCTTTTATAATACGTTTCCAGTAAAGAGACGAAAAATTAGAAAAGACCTCAATAGAAATATGCTTGTTATGATTGACGGCTATCGAGGCTCCCAGGAATCCCAGCCAGAGCACCCATTGACGGAGCAGGGTGTCTCCCCATACAATTCCCATATCAAACAGGTTCCTCAGCAACATTTGACCGAACGAAAGTAAAATCATCAGGCTCAAGATCAGGACGATCAGGTGGCCTTCAATTTTTTCCAGAAACCGGTCAATTTGTTTTAAGATGTGCATAAATAAAAGGGTTGGGAGAAAGGGTGGGTCTGCTGGATATTTGCTCTACATTCTATAATAAACGTTTAGCCTTGCAGGCTCAATAAATAGTGAGATGAGTGTGTGAATTATGAAGATATTGCAACAGATTTTTTGCATTTGGATGGTCCTGTTTTCTCAGGCGGAGGCCAACCCTCATCCTGAGATGGTTCCTATCCCTGCGGGAGAATTTGAGATGGGCAGTCCTGATGAGGAAGGGAAATCCAACGAACATCCCCGCCATAAAGTTTATCTGGATTCGTTCTATATAGATAAATATGAAGTGACTTTTAAGGATTTTGAGGAATATCTGGCCGCTAACTCCCGGCAATATCCGACCATAACTGGATGGGTTGACCGCAAGGCACGGCCTGACATGCTGAACAAGCCTGTTTTTGGTTTTCAATGGAAGCGTTGCAAAAAATATTGTGAATGGAAAGGTAAGCGTCTGCCGACGGAGGCAGAATGGGAACGTTCGGCAAAAGGTGTTGAGGGTCTAAACTATCCTTGGGGTAACGAGCCTCCTGATGACAAGCGGGCCAATTTCGGGAATTGTTGTTTTATACAAAAAGGTACTGTGCTTTCCCCGGTCGGTAGTTTCGAGCAGGGCAAAAGTCCTGAAGGAGTGTACGATCTTGGTGGTAATGTTGCCGAATGGGTTTATGATTGGTATGATAAAAAATATTACAGGACAGCACCCTATAAAAACCCCCAAGGGCCAGAAAAAGGGAAACACCACGTTATTCGTGGAGGTGCCTGGAACAGCCTTCCCGTTTATCTTCGATCATCCAGCCGCTATGGAGATAGTGACGCCAAGGATTATTATGGTATAGGGTGTCGTTGTGCCAAAAGCGCGGATTAATGCATCATCTCACTAACACTATTTTTGAAAATTAATTTATGGAAGATCTGGATAAGACCCTGGATATCATGGAGCGGGATAAATGCACATCCCTCCTGGCTGAAAATGCAGTTCGCTTGAAAAAGAACAATATTAAATTCACCAAAACCAATAAGAAACATTCTGATGAACATTTGGAGGCCCAGTTCGTTTCTTATGAGCGATTGATACGCACTCTTATAAAAGGGTTTGTCACCATCGAAAAAAAGGTGAGACTTAAATACATGGTGCCCCTTGAAAGTGTAAGAGCCAATAAACTGAAAGCCAGTTGGAATACGGAGGTTGAGTGTATTCTGGAGGATTTAAAGAAGAAATACCGGGATGTTCATTTGCAAAGAAGGAGTGTGGAGGAATTTGATGGAAGGGTTTCACAAAGCCTCGATGCGGCTAAAATTTCAGTGGACACGGAAGTGTCAAATTTAGAACAGAAATTGAAGACTGAAATTGAAGGTTCTGAGAAAATTCAACCTTCCGAGTTGAGCCGATTGTATGATTTGGATGTAACGGCATTGATTGATCTGCAGGTTATTGATCCGCTACAGAACTTGCAAATCCTCTGTAAAAAACTTAAGGACTCCGGTTGCGATGGTGGGGCTTTAACCCCTGTAAATGAAATCATCAAAATGTATGTAAAGGAAATTAAATCTGTTGAAGCTACTGTCTGGTCTGGGCGTTCTGCCGATCAACGCAAGGAAATTAAAATGCGTGCCGCAAAATTGAACTTAAACCTTAAAGAAATCGTTCTCTGTTTGCATGATTTGGTCAAGCAGGCCATTCTGGAAAAAGAAAAGCGCAATGATGACGTCATTCTGAAAATTCGTAAAAATCTTGATAAAATCTTTAAGTCTGAGACGGATTCCGCACTCTTCCAGAATGTGCTGGAACCTTTTTGGGGTATTTTGGCTTAACGTTAATTTTAGAAATATTTGAGAATGTTGAAAAACTCTAAACTTATTCATTATGCATTGGTTCTGTTTTTGGCTGTTTTTTTTAACGGTGCCTGCGCGTCCATTCAACTCGGCCCGAGCATGGGGTCCTTGAAAGAAACCGTGTTGGAGGGGGAGGGGGCCGAGAAAGTACTGCTGATAGATTTACAAGGTGTGATCAACAACCAAAAAGAACATGCCTTCACAGGTGCTACGACGGCATTAGGTATGGTGGAGCAGGTTCGAGAAATTATTTCTAAAGCGGAGACGGATAAAGATATCAAGGCTCTGTTAATAAAGATTAATAGCCCTGGCGGCACGGTGACCTCCAGCGATATCATCTTTCATGAGTTGGTGACTTATAAGATTAAACATGAAATTCCTGTTTATGTTCATGTTATGGATATTGCTGCTTCCGGTGGCTACTACATAGCTCTTGTTGGGGATGAAATTATTGCACACCCTACTTCTTTGATTGGCAGTATTGGCGTGATAGCGCTAAAGGTCAACCTGGAGAACTTGATGGAAAAAATAGGTGTGAATTGGGAAATTGTAAAATCCGGCGATAAAAAGGATTTCATGTCTCCGTTTCGATCTTTCACCGATGAGGAACGAAAGCTTTTTCAGCAAACGATAGATAATTTTCATAGCCGCTTTGTCACCCTCATCGCTGAAAACAGAAAAGAGCTTGATTTAAATGAAGTGACGCCGCTTGCTGATGGACGTGTTTTTGACTCGAAACAGGCCATGGACCTGAACCTGATTGATGCGGTTGGTTATCTCTCGGACACCGTGGACAGGATAAAGCTTAAACTTGAAAATCCTGATTTGAAAATTGTTACCTATCAGCGTCAAGGTGATTATAAATCTAACCTTTACTCCATTTCCCCGCAGCCCCCTACCTTTAATATGATTAATTTAAACCTTGGGTTGGCTAAAAGCGCCCTAAGCCCTTACTTCTTATATCTTTGGATGCCCTGAACCGTGCATTGATATTCGCGGTTAATTCGGGTATCGTATCCCCAAAGGCAATTTATCGCTTTTTTCGTAACTATTATACAGCCAACTTTCTCCCCATTTAACTATGAAAAATAATTCACTAAGAGTACTCGTTGTTGATGATGACGAAGACGATATTTTTCTAGTCAAAGAGATGTTGAAGGAAGGGTTTCCGGAGTCTGAATTGATTTTGGACTATGCAATGAAAAGTGAAGATGCAATCACCCTCATAGATAACTGTGAACACGATATTTTTATTCTGGATCTTCAATTAGGAAAAGCGGATGGCCTCTCAATACAGAAACATTTAAATGAACGGAATGTTGCTACTCCGGTAATATTTCTGACTTCACACGGAAATCAGGAGAAGGCGGTTGAAGTGATGAAGGCAGGGGCGACGGATTATATAATGAAGTCAAGGCTTACTGTTGAGGTCCTGTCCGGTTCCATACGATCCGCGTTAAAGATTCAAAAGGAGAAAATACAAAGGGGAATAGCCGAGCAGTCGCTTAAGGTTCAAGGTGAACTTTTGCAGGGAGTCTCAAGGGCAACCCATAAATTATTGACGGTTCCGGATTTCCATTCTGCAATCAGCCAGGCTCTGGAGGAGTTGGGGAAAGCTGCAAATGTTGACGCGGCCTTTATTTTTAATCACTCTCCTGACTCTGAAAAAAAACCTATGTGCAGCCTTGCGTTTACCTGGGTCGATAAAAAAGATTTCAGGGGTATTAACCCAAGGGTTGAGAACTTGAGTTATGCGGAATTGGGAATAGAAGAAGTTTTGCCACCTCTGATCAAGAAACAATCTGTTATAACCCGTGAAATGCAGGGGTCCAACTTCCCAGGAGAAATATTCAAACATTTAAATATAAGATCTTTGTTTTTAATTCCACTGGAAATAAGTTCTAACTATTGGGGTTTTGTGGCGTTGGGGTGCAAAAATGTCGACCGCCTTTGGCTGGAATATGAGAAGTCTATTTTAGAAGCCGTTGTTGCCAGTATTGGTGGGGAAATTAAACGCCAGATTGAGGAAGAAGCTTTTAGGGATATTGTTGAAGGAACATCCTCACGGGTTGGCGATGAGTTTTTTCGATCCTTGGTTCGACATTTAGCAAAAGCGCTTCCCGTAAAATATGCTTCTGTCAATGAAACCGTTGATATTAAGGAGTTTCAGTGCTCGACTCTCGCGGGATGGGGAGGCAATGATTTTGTTGAAAGAAAAATCTTTAATGCATTAGATACTCCTGGGGAAGAAGTTCTGGCGGGAATGCTGGCATTTCATCCAAGAGATATTGTAACTGCTTACCCAAAATTTCATACTATGCTGGACTCGAAAATTGTCAGCTATGCGGGGGTACCCTGTTTTGACGCGCAATTTAAAATTTTAGGGTATTTGTCAGTCATGGATGACAAACCCATGCTCGATAAAAAAAGGACTCTTTCCATCCTCAAAATATTCGCGGCACGGGCCGGGGCGGAATTGGAAAGAAAACGGACTGAAAGTGCCATGAGGGACATGGCTTATCACCATGCCCTGACAGGATTGCCCAACAGAATTCTATTGCATGATAGATTAGAAATGGCATTGCTCCAGGCCCAACGAAATAATGGTCTCGTGGGTTTGCTATATATAGATTTTGACCGCTTTAAACAAATCAATGACACCCTGGGGCACGATGTTGGAGACAAACTTTTGCAGGAGGTGGGAAACAGGTTGAAGAAATGTTTGCGACAACAGGATACTGTAGCTCGCTTGGGTGGAGATGAGTTCATTCTTCTTTTTCCGGAAATTTCCAACCATGAAGATGCTGGTACTCTGGCTCAAAAATTATTGGATACGGTTCGTCCCCCTGTTATTATTGGTGAGCACGAACTTAATATAACGCTGAGCATAGGTATTGGTTTGTATCCCGATGATGCAACAGATTTGAAGAGACTGATAAAGTGTGCTGATGAAGCTCTTTATTTGGCAAAAAATAATGGCAGAGACTGCTACCAATACTATAAATCAGCGCTTAAATAAATCGCTTTTGATCGACTTTCCCTGTCGGGGAGTTTGAGACGTAACGAGTTGAAGATTATTTCCCTTAATATTGCATCTCCCGCCCGTGTTTCCCTCGATGGAGGCCCCAAAAAAATCAGGTCAGGAATTTTTAAAGAGCCTGTTTCCCAACCTGTTTTTCTGGATTATCCGGGGTTTGAGAAGGACGGTGTTGGCGACACCCGAATCCATGGTGGGGAAGACAAGGCCGTATGTGTCTACTGCGCTGATCATTTTCCTTATTGGGCTGATAAGTTTCAGCGCAAAATCTTACCGGGTTCTTTTGGAGAAAACCTGAGTGTGTCGGGTATGTCTGAAGAAACTATTAATATTGGTGATATTTTTGAGATGGGATCGGCTCAGGTTGAAGTCTCACAACCTCGCCAACCTTGTCATAAGCTGAATAAAGTGTTTAATGATCAGAGTATGGCGTGCAGTGTTCAAAAAACCGGTTTTAGTGGATATTATCTCCGGGTTCTTAGGTCGGGTTTGGTGGAACCTGAGGCACTCATAAAAAGAATTCATGAAGGCCGGTTCCCCATTGAAAAGGCCAATGCGCTTTTGCGTAAGGGTGGAACAAATATTCAACACATGCAGGAATTGATTTCTCTTCCGGCTTTGGCAGATGACTGGAAAGGAATGCTTCAAAAACGTTTGGATAGATATAAATCGCAATAAAAAAACATCAGTGGTGCCAGTTTATAGAAGTCCTAAAGGATGGTTTATGAAAAACAATTATTCGAGCAGAATGGGGTTGCCTGACTGGGTAAGATTTTTTATGGAATTTATTGTTCCTGATGATTTGAGTGAAGAGGTTACTGAATCTTTTTTACGCCATCTTGCCGACCTTGAGGTCTTGGTTCCAGTTGATGAAGATATTTGGCAATGGGGTGTTTGCAATTCCATGGTTGATTCGACAAGCCTGATTGCAATGGTTCAAGCCGATCTTGAATTGTTAAATGATGCTGAGTCCGGGTTTGCTCTGTCCTATTTTATTGGTTTTAAAGACTTGAATAAAAGGTCGATTTTCAATAAAACGGATAGTACTGATTCTGAAAATATTAACCAAAAAAGTAGTGAGCTTGTTCCTGAGGGCAAGCCCGCTTCAGACTTTAGCAATCTTCAAATTGTGAAAAAGGTCGGTAAACAATTACAACCATTTTTGCAGATGGAAGAGGCTGTTATCTCCAGGCTTGTTGCTAAATATGTTGGCAAGCAGGATGCCCAAAGACTATTTCATTATATGTTTGGAAAAGTGGGTTCGAAAGCCGAGCCGAGAGTTTGGGAACAATTGAGTCGTAAAAGGCACCGTTAAATAATTTATGCTTATGAATAAAAAAAGAGTGATCATTCTCGGTGCTGGCCCTGGTGGGTATGCGGCTGCTTTTCTTGCTGCCGACCGAGGAATGAACGTTACCCTGATTGATGAAAACCCCAAGCCAGGTGGTGTGTGTCTGCATCGAGGTTGTATTCCATCGAAATCGCTGCTTCACCTTTCACGATTGATAGAGGAAGCTCGGAATGCCGAGGTCTGTGGTGTTAAATTTTCGGCTCCTGAAATTAATTTGAATCGGATCAGAGAGTGGAAAAGTGAAGTCGTTAATAAAATGGCCAATGGCCTGATCTCTCTTTGCAAGCAGCGTGGGGTTGAGTTTTTAAATGGGAGGGCACGGTTTCTTGATGGAAACAATCTTGTCATCAACGATAGTGATAGGATGAGTTTTGATCATTGTATTCTGGCAACAGGTTCTCAGCCGGTTTGCCCCCCCTTATTTTCCGCAATCGGCGACCGGTCTCTAACCTCGACCTCAGCACTGGAATTGGAAGACATCCCGGAACGTTTATTGGTGGTCGGTGGTGGATATATTGGTTTGGAACTGGGCACGGTGTATTCCTCGCTGGGCAGCCAGGTGACGGTGGTGGAAATGACCGGTGATATATTGACAGGCGTCGATCGTGACCTGGTCCGGCCTTTGTTTTCCCGGCTTAAATCTCAATTCCAGAATATTTATTTGAATACTCAGGTTGTTTCCTGTGCGGTACAAGATGATCAGGTCACGGTCCAATTTAATGGAGATGTGGTTACCGCTGTTTATGATCGGGTTTTAATAGCTGTAGGTAGAAAACCCAATACGATGGATATTGGTCTGGAGTCTACCGGGATTAAGACAAATGATAAGGGCTTTATTCAAGTAGACGAACGTTTTCAAACTGGTGAGCCCTCCATCTATGCTATTGGCGATGTGATTGGCGGAGCCATGTTGGCGCACAAAGCATCTACAGAAGGAAAAGAAGTCGTCGAGTTTCTATCCGATGAGGGTTTCAGTCGAAAAGTGCGTAGTGTCCCTGCGGTAATTTTCACCGATCCAGAAATAGCCTGGTGTGGCTTGACCGAAACTGAAGCCGAAAATAATAATAGAAAGGTTCAAGTCGCTAAATTCCCTTGGGGGGCGTCAGGAAGAGCCCAGACTCTTGGTAGACCGGATGGCGTGACTAAACTGATTCTTGACCCCGGCACAGAACAGGTTTTGGGGATGGGGATTACAGGGGTTGGCGCTGGTGAATTAATCGGGGAAGGTGTTCTGGCTGTCGACAGTGGTTTGAAAGCAAAAGACTTGGCGCATTCCATTCACCCACATCCAACGCTTTCTGAAACAATAATGGAAAGCGCAGAAGCATTTTATGGAGAGGCCACCCATATCTATAAAAGACCTAGGAAATAACCACCGACTTTAAATATCTATGACATCATCGTCGCTCTTGATATTTCGGGGTGAAGAGTAAGGACGGGTTTGGAAATCAGCAGGGGGATGTGGGATGGAACCAGGCCTGTTTTTTTTCTGGAACAGGTTGGTGGTGAATAAAACCAAACCAACCATCAAGGCGATTAAAAATATGCCGAACGCAAAAAGGATAAAAGGGCCAATGTCAGAATGATCCAGAAAACCAAGGCCAACTTGGTCGTGAAGGGTATTTTCTGGTTGTGGCCGAGTTGTTGAAAAAAAAACATTTTATTAAATAATTGTAAGCACTATTTAAATTTTAGCTGCCAGTTTGTTAAGATGAATTATGACTGATCCCGATTTAGCCATCATACCTTGTCCGCAATGCGGAGTCAAAAACAGGATTCGAAATTGCGACCCCGATAAAATACCGGTTTGCGCTCGTTGCCGGACAAAATTGATGGATGAAAGCGAACATGAGGCTTTTCGAAAATTTCAGGATAACCTCACCCAGTTTAAAGATTTTCCGGATATTGGGCTTCGATCTAATCCCCCCAAATAATATTTAACAATATAAAAAAGACCTTTAAATCATATGGATACTACTGAAATCATCAATGTTAACTTAAAAGATAAACTCTCTGCAGAATATGTGGAGATTCTGGATGAAAGTCACAAACATCGCGGACATAAAGCCGCCGGAGGAGGGGGGCATTATTCCATCATTGTCGTGTCGCCGCAGTTTGAAAACCTCAATGTCATGGACAGAGTGAGACTGGTCCACAAAGCCTTGGATCAGGAAATGACCGGCACTCCAAAGCTTATCCACGCGTTGCAGGTCAAGACTTTTGATACTGCTCAGTGGAATGAAAAGGGTTGAAACTGTTTTTCATTTAATCCCGATAAACTTCAAGCTCTTCACAGTTTTTCAGGTTCTCTGATTCGGTGAGAGCTTTATAACCGATCTCGCTATACTGGTTTTTATAGAGATCCAGTTTGATGTATTGCTTGCTGGTAGGAGAATTGGCAAAAGCCTGCGCCCCTATATCCCCCACCACATTGCCAAACATGGTGAGCTCCCTCAATTTTGGTAAATTCTTTGAGTTTGCCAGGGCGACGGCACCGTCATCCCCAATATCATTGTGGTTGATGTTGAGAACCTCAAGGTTTCCCAGATATGGAGAGTCGGCAAGGGCCTCCAGGCCTTCATCGGCAATCTGGTTTCCTGGAACAATCAGTTGCTTCACGGTTTTTAATTGTTCTTTAGTTGCAAGCTCCATGCATCCACGGATTCCTATGTATTTATCGCGAAGATGAAGGATGGTTCCATCCTCCAGCAGGTTATCTTTTATAAAATCATCAATTTTACTCATTGCAATCTCCAAAGAGGGACAAACTTAACAGTGCCACCATTCTAGCAAACCCGTACTGGTTTTGTCGATCAGGCAAAAATAAAGCCGACCCCGTTAAACGGGATCGGCTTTATGAATTTTAAAATTATTTTAGAGCAAGGGATCGAGGAACATCTCTTTGGTTGTCCAGCTCTCTATCTCTTCTTTGGTGGGGATGGGTGGTACAGGCCGTTTGGCTGTGCGTTTATCCAGAGGATCATGGAAGGTTCGGGCATAGGCCTCAGCCTTCCAAAGATAAAGATGCTCAAAAATCATTCCCCAAGGCGCCATAGGCGTGTTGGGAACACCACGGGTAACACGGCGGTACCACAGATCATCCGGCCAGTCTTTTAACAGTTTGTCGGTATGATCACCTTCAATTTTATCAGTGTCTTTGTTATTTTCATCTCTAAAATCAAGTGCTCCAGTCATCATAGGAGTGCCATCCTTGCCATGACAGACTGCGCAACTGAGTCCTTCAGTCGCAGGGTGTACACCTTCAAACACCTGTTTACCTTCGGCAAGGACGTCTTTATCGTCCCACCAAGTCCATTGATTGGGGAATTTTCCTTCAACCGGCATATGGGTCGGGTCTCGCAGGGTCTTTAAATAAGACACCAGGGCATGCAATTCGTCTTCACTCAAGTCATCGCCATAATAAGTTGGCATGGCTTTTTTGGATTTTGGATCCTCAAAACCCGGAGCTTGATTTGCTCGAGGGTCGAGGATCTGACCTTTAATATAATCCTCGGAGTAAAGGCCAATTTGTTTGCTACCCAAGTTGGGGCCACGGTCTGAATTGCCTTCCCAGAACACTTTATGACAGTTGAAACATTTGTTGTTCTCGAACACTTCGCGTCCAGCGGCGATGACTTCAGGCCCCGCCAACCCGGTCAACACAATAGGAGGCCTGTTAAGCTTGGCAAGTTCAAGTTCGGGGTCAAACTGCGGCAGTTGTGCGGTCACGCCAATAAATATGCCGGAGGCGAGGGCGTAGGTAGCAAGAAGACGCTTGACCGAGTCAAAATTAGATTTTTCCAGTTTGAGGGTTTTCCAGTCAAGAAGCGCGAAGAAAAAGAAACCCACAAAAACGAAAGATACAAATTCTATTTGCCACCAGACAGGAAAGTTAAACTTGCCAGCCAGAACCCAAACACCCCCAGCTATAACGATGGTGACTGGGAGCTTGAAGCGAATATTCTGGAAAAGAGTTTTTTCTTGTGTCTTTTTGGATTTGATTTTGAGGAGGAGGGCATATGTAATCATCACCGCCAACCCGGCACCTGCCCCTAAAGCTCCAAAAGTGCTGAAAAGTGCGTACAGACCACTTAACGCGGCAATTAAGCCAACAATGATAAAATCAATTTTCATTAACCGTTTGCTCCTGAAAAATCTTATTCGGCCATTTGCGGTGAGGCTTGCGTAGGCGCGATCTCTTTCTTTTTGGTTTTAGGATACTTGATTCCGATCCAGATAATGGCTGTCATCAGGATGAAAAAAGTCCAGACTAATGTTGTGACGTGAAAGCCTGACTCAGCCAGGCTCGGCGCAAATTTTTCAGGCGTCACATCCTTAAAGACTTTATAGACATGCCAGTTCATCCGCGATAGTTCTCGAATGGTGCCCATCCAACTCATCAGCCAGATATCGGCGAAACCGAGGAAAATGAGCACATACGGCCCGAGTGGATTAATTTTACCGTAATGTACTTTTCCGGTTTTGGTGGCTATCGTATAGAAAATATAATTGATGAAAGTAACGGTCACCAGACAGAACGCCGCTGTATTCTTTGAAATCATCAGCGCCAGAAAGGCCAGATTATCGGGTAAAACCATATCCGGATTCATATGCGGTTCGGGTAGCATGGTGGCAAAAAAGCGTCTGGGAGTGAACCAGATTGTTGCCGAAATCACAATCAATATGAACCCAAACCTCATGGCCGGGAAAAACCGCTCGGCGTTTTCAATACGCTTCATACTGACCCACATATAAATATTACTGGCGCTGAACATGGTTCCGACCAGAAGTCCTTGCACCAGCATGAACATGGATTCTCGATCGGACATGATGTACATGCCGATGGTGGCATCATATTGATAAATTTCGCGGACAAAAATATAACCCATTGCCGGCAGGGGAATCATAATGGCAACGCCGATCAGGTTGCCGATGTATCCGACCCAATCATAGTATTCCCGCTCTTCTGTCTTGTCTGACCACAGGTACATATAGGCACCAATGATACAAACCATATATCCACCAAAAGTGCCGTTACCGACCAGTCTGTGATAGTTCAGAGGCATCCATGCCATATTGGCAATTCTGTCCCACTCGCTTATATTGAGGAGTTGGTCAAGAGGCTTGGGCGGTGTCTGCATGAAGGTTGCCGGACCATCCAGGGCTACTAGAAGAGAAAGACCCAGAACATTGAGAATTACACCCGTAACTATATGTCGCCCTTTTTTGTTGGACTTGTTCAGGGGATCCCAGGAGTAAACGTATATGTACATGACCACCGTTTCCAGAATAAACAGGGTGGGGTAGGCCACCATAAAGAGTGTCGGAAACGAGGATATGAGATAACTAATGAAATCCTGATAGGCAACCAGCATAACGAAGAGAAAGAGCCCTCCCGTCAGTGCCGTGAAACTATAACAAATACCAATTACCTTGGTGATTTCATGAGCCAGACGTTCAAATTTGTAATCGGATTCGGCAAACATGATGCCATTGGAGATCAAGCCGCCGATCGCTCCGTTAACCACAGCGAGAATAATGCCGGAGACCTCATAATGCTCGACCGGTGTCAGTGCCATGGAAATCAGGGCTCCAAACAACGCTCCAACAAAGGCAGATGCGCGGATATTCATCAAACGGTGGAAATAATTCAGGAAACTGACTATTAGAGCCCCGAAGGCACAGGCCCACAGGCCATATAACACGCCATGGTGGATTCCAATTATGACCTCACCCGTGATTCCGACAACAACACCTATAAGAACTCCTAAAAACACGTTTGAGAGGATAATTGCTTTACGCACCCCCTGTGTCCGGCGGGCACCCATGACTTCCATGATGACCACGAACATGGGACATCCCAGAATGAAAGAGGCGAATAGTATATGAAGCTGAGCCGCAGCCCAAGTGAACTTGCGGTTGCTCATGCCCAGAAACGAGAATTCTTCAAACTCGTGATCTGCAGCAGGTCCAATATCGGTTAAATAGGAGAGGTCTTCTTCTTCGGCTTCTCCTTCTCCTTCTCCTTCTTCATCGCCTTCTTCTTCCTCATCATCCTCTTCATCTTCCTGGGCGTATGCCAGGGACTGAAAACTCAGATTTGCAAAGAGGGAATTAGTAGAAGCAGGAAGGAAAGGGGTTAAGTGCCCTAACATATAAACAAAGATAATGCAGATGAGGGATTTGAAAAAAGTACTCTTAAAAGAACTTTGAGATTGATTCATCATCACTTAAATGAAAGGCCTGAAGTAGGCGGTAAGTACCCGTTTCCCAACGATGGAAAACCTCTGCTCCCTAAACTTTTAACCTGTTTTTTAGGTTGAAAGGACTTAAAGAATGTAGAGAAATATCATACAGGTTGGGTAAAGTCAAGAACTTTCAAAACTGTTGCTAACTAAAGGCTTGTCTAACTTTTTCAGTAGGAAAAATAAGGCGGTTTGGGAAGGTGTGATTGAAAAAGATGTGGCTAGTCTGTTGTGGAGTCCTCTGCGTATAAGTCCGTGGGCATGATGAGAAGGGCAAAACCCATGGCTGTGCTGAACACCGAGAGTAAACCCACAAAAATTTGCGGCCACTCAGACTGAATGTATTTAACAGACCAGACGAAAAGGAATCCGCCCAGAACCATGAGTATCAAGCCAGCTATTCTAATTTTCCAGTTGCTCATTTTCAGCTCCCACCATGGATTTTCGTTTGCGGTCGATGAGTATCAGGTTGCGGACATAGACAATGCTGCCCAGGCTTTGCCCAACAATGAATACGGGATCTTCTTTATAGATGGCATAACTCAAAAGCACTACGGCTCCACCAATGCTGCAATACCAGAAGGCGAGGGGAATCGTGCTTTCGCCCTTTTTTTCGGAAACAATCCACTGAATAATAAAACGAGCACCGAAAAGGGCTTGTCCCACAAATCCAATGATCAACCATTGGCTTGTTGTCATTCAATCCTCCTTAATAATATCATAATTGATTTTTCGTTTTTTCATCCAGCGGATGGCCAGTAAATCATGAAAAGAAGAAAACAGGCGGTTTCGAATATTATATTTTGATACCCCATGAAGCCGCGGATGGTGACTGACCTTGACCTGAGTTACCCGGAACCCTTCCATTTTCATTAAAGTGGGGAAAAACCGGTGCATTCCTTTAAAAAGCTTAACATTATCGAAGCACTCCCGGCGAAAGGCCTTGAGAGAGCAACCGGTATCGGCAATTTCCTCTTCACTTAATCTATTCCGCACTGCATTGCCTATTTTTGAGGAAACCCTTTTGATCCACGGGTCATTTCTTTTATGACGCCAGCCGCACACCACATCATAATCCTGCATCTCTTCAAGGAGTAGGGGGATGTCGGCGGGGTTGTTCTGCAAATCAGCGTCAAGCGTGATAAAAATATTTCCTCTTGCGGTTTTGAATCCGGCTGCAAATGCTGCCGACTGTCCATGGTTGTGGCCGAACTGGATGAGCCTGATGCGTGGATTGTGTTTCTGCATGGACTCAATCAAATGAGCGCTGCCATCGCTACTGCCATCATCAATCAAAATAATTTCATAACTCAGATTCAGTTTTGCAAGTTCTATTTCCAGTTTGTCTTCCAGTGGGATAAGGTTGTCTCTCTCATTATAAACAGGGATGACAATGGACAATTCAGGATTTTGCAGATCGGGATTATTCATGGAAGTATTATAAGACGATGGTTAGCCAGCGGTGCCTATTGAATCCAGCGTCACGCTGGCTGCTTGTGTAGCGAGTTGCCCGCAGGCGCCGAGTATGTCCGTAGCTCGATTTTTCCTGATAAATGCAGAAAAATTTTGTTCGATCAAATAATTTTGAAACGCCAGGACTCTCTGGTCAGAGGGAGGCCTGTATTCAGAGGAATCAAAAGAATTAAAAGGAATCAGGTTGATCTTGCAGGGAACCCCCTTCAACCATTTTGCCAGCCTCTTTGAATCTTCATCAGAATCATTGATGCCTTCCAGCAGGACATATTCGATGGTGTGTCGCCTTTGCGGTTTCAAAGGATATTTTTTAAGGCAATCGATCAGCACTTCAATAGGGTATTTTTTATTGATAGGCATTAACCGGTCGCGGGTGGTGTTATCAGAGGCATTGAGAGAAATAGCCAGGTTTATGTGCAGGTTTTCCTCTTGAAAGGCTTTCATTTTTCCAACCAGCCCGGAGGTGGAAACAGTTACCTTTCGGGTTGAAACCTTCATGGCTTCCGGGGAGACCATGAGGCGCAACGCATCGACAACCGACCCATAATTATCCAGAGGTTCACCCATACCCATAAAAACAACATTGGTGATCTGGTCTTTCTCTTCGAGTTCCTCGTTGATAGCGATGTGCTGGCCGATGATTTCACCCGCTGTTAAATTTCGTTTGAGCCCAAGACTGGCTGTCAAACAGAATGAGCAATTCAAACGGCAACCTACTTGTGTGGAAAGGCATAAAGTCTTTCTGGAATCAGAAGGCATCCAAACACATTCCACAATCGCTCCATCGTCCAATTCCATTAAATATTTTATCGATCCATCTTTTGAATGGGTACGCTGTTGAATTTTTGGGAGTGCGAAATGAAAATGCTCGGCTAACTGAGACCGCAGGGTTTTAGAGATATTACTCATCGCGCTGAAATCACGATAATTGTAATGATAAACCCATGTGAAGACCTGATGCACCCGATAGGGTTCAACGTTCCACTCAGTAAACAGTTCTTTGAGCGCGGCTTCCGAGGTGCCAAAGAAATTCTGTGTTTTTAATGTGTCAGAGGAGTTCATCTCAAAACCAGCTGGAAAAGCTTCAAATACAATTTAAACGGATGAGGGAAATTCTGCCGAACCCAAGCTCGCGCCTCAGCCAAATAATTTCCATTATTGATAAATATAACTCATTGAAAAATAATAAACTATAAATTTCAGGAGGCATCGGTAGATTTTTCCCGGTTGCAACTCCCTGAAAAAGGCGATATTTTTATATCTTCTTGATATTTAAGGCGTCAACAAAACTTCAAGGTTTGGCGCAAAACCACAGGGGCTCTTATGCAAATTGCCGAGTGTTTTGAAATTCTGAATGTCTCCCCCGGAGAAGAATGGCCGAGGGTGCGCAAATCCTATCATTCTCTTGCCCGACAACTCCACCCGGATATCAACCAGTCCAACACCCCGTCTGGTGACACCGGTGATACCCGACTGAAAGAAATCAACCGGGCTTTTGCTAAACTGGAAACTCATTACAAGACTCATGCTTTGCCAGTCCATCAGGAACCTTATGGTAAAGAACAACCTAAATGGCGAGCCTTGTTTAAAACTCTGGCTGGAAATCCAGCCTTACAAGCGGCACTACGGTCCGGCCTGAATTTTCTGGAGGATTTGGATAATAAAATTTTCCAATTGGATATTCAAAAAGACATCAAATTGTCAGGGGCAATTCTGCAAAAAGGTGGCAGCCTGTATTTAAAGTCAGGGAAAGAACGTTTTGAAGTGAAAATTCCTTCCGGAGACTGGAATCAGATGTCTCTAAGAGTTCATGGAAAAGGCGAGAGCAGTCTGTTTTCCCATAGGCGTGGAGACCTGTTGTTGAACCTCTGTGTACCGATTGCAGAAATAGCAATACCGGGAAACTCCCGCTTTTCTTATCAGATGAAAATACCGGCAGACAAGATTGCTGATCGCAAGGCCTTGACTTTGAATTCTTCCGAAGGTCCGATCAAGTTCATACTTCCCCGCAATACCCGCGATGGTCAGAGTTTCACACTCCGGTCCAATGCTGGAACAGAAACTCTTCATGTTCTTGCTTTGCGGCTGGGGTGAAGGGGCTCAGCCGAATGTTTTAAGCATATACAGCATGACCCCGGCACTCGATAGAGAAATCAGTAGCGTGCATGCCAAAAGGCTGATCAGGGGAGCAGATGGAGGATTTTTGTTTTTTATCAGCCATGAGCTTCCTAATCCAAACGCCAATAAGGCTATTGCCAGTCCAACCCAGGTGAGCATGGCTATGTTATGGGTGAACACCACATTGCCTTCCACATTTCCCAAGAGGGCAACTGCCCAACCCATAGCAGGCAAACACAATATATAAGCCCAAATAGCGGTATTGTTTTCCGGGGATCGATGGCGTGAAAAAAAGCGCAATCCCAGAAATGACATTCCCCCCATTAATAACCAGCCGGTTAGCTCGTTCAGATCTTTTTTATGCTTTTCATCGCGGATATGTTTCAACGCTCCCAGCACATATCGTGAAACTTCGTCTTCCTCCATTTCATAAAATCCACCTTGATCGCTGTCATGAGCGAATACCCGTGCGGTGGTCGATTCTGCAGGAAGGGAAACGGCTCGGTATCCATCCTTCCCCGCCGACTCAATTTCAAGGTAGACGATGCCGGAATGATATTTTAAATTGTATTTTTCAATTTCAGCATGGCCGGTAGCATATCTCTGGTTTTCCTGATAAAACTTGTCCTGTATTTCCATCAGGTCCAGCAGGGCTTGCCGGGCCTGGACATCTGCATCGACTTCGAAAATCTGGCCGCACGAAGTGAGGAATAAGAGAAAAAAAGAATACGTGAATGACTGAAAGAACGGTTTCATTAATTTTAATTGGGTAAATAATGGATGTGAGGCTGTCAGTATACTATGTAGGAAAGGTCAATATATAACAAATGTACAATAACTCGTCAATACCGAGCATGCGTGATGCCCTTTTCATGTGGGGCGGATGAGCAATAACTTTATATTATGTTGAATCAATTTAAATTTGTAACGGGAAACCCCAACAAGGTTCGAGAAGCGAGCGAAATTCTTGATCTCATCCTTGAACCGGTTCAGGTTGGAGGTCTCTTTGAAGTTCAATCGCCGGATCTGGATGTAGTGGTTCGACATAAAGCTCTTCAAGCATACGCATCTTTGCAATGCCCGGTGATGGTGGAGGACTCTGGCTTACTGTTCCGTGCCTGGAACGGCTTGCCCGGTGCATTGGTGAAATGGTTTGAAGAGACCGTGGGTTGTTCTGGAATGTTGAAAATGGTCGAGGGATTCAGTGACCGTGGTGCCACGGCAATATGTTGTTTCGCTGTCTATGATGGACAGACTATGAAGATCGCCCGCGGAGAAGTGAACGGAACTTTGTCGGACAGCATACGCGGAAAAAATGGTTTTGGCTGGGATGTGATTTTTATCCCTGAGGGTCATGAGCAAACTTATGGAGAAATGTCCGCCAGTGAAAAAAATGGCATTTCACATAGAAAAAGAGCATTGGATGAGCTGAAGCAGATTTTATAGTAAGCTTTGCAGATGGGAATAGAGGTTTTTAAAAGCCTTCTGGTAGCGGGGTAGTTTCTGGTAGACGGCTTCTGCCTCCTGTTCATCAGGCTTTTGATTGATGCATTTATAGTCTGCAATCATTTCCTGCCATTGCGGTGGGTCTTCCATCCAGCCGTTTTTCTTGGCCAGTTCAATGCACTGCTCGGCATTGATTTTTTTGGTTTCATCTTCGGTTTCGCCAAATCCGCTAATGCTCTTGATTGCCATGGTATAAGTATGACCAAAGCGTTGCAGAGCGGCACTCTTGAAATAATCAGTGCTTTCCTGTTTCAAGGCTTCATCCAATCTCTGCAGGTTCCAGTCGAGATGGGTCAATAATACCTTTTTCTGTGGTGGTGGAGCTTCAGACACGTTAATTTTGAACCGGGAAAGATTACTAAAAAACATCCCTCCTTTCATAGGGAGGGACTGAGGGAGGGTTTGATTTTCTTTCTGGGCATGGCAGAAATTGTTTTCAACCAAAACCCAGCCAACCCTCCCCTTACCCCTCCCTATGAAGGGAGGGGATTCGAAAATTCAGGCTGATATTTTTTCCGCGCTAGTAAGTATGGTATTTTATCTTAATTATTTAACCTGAGTCGAGTTTTATATCTATGAATTCCGATAACCTTGAAAATGGCTTTATTGATAATGGGGATGGCACTGTCACCTCCAAGGCGCATAACCTGATGTGGTGTAAAACTGATTCTATGCTTGATTTGAAGAAATGGGTCAATTATCAGGATAGTGTCGATTATGCGCGAGGGTTGAATGAAAATAAATACGCCGGATATGATGATTGGCGGCTCCCCACAAGAGATGAAATGTTGACCTTGTTTAATAAAAGTTTTGAGAATTCCGACCAGTTTGGCAAGACGATTCATATCAGCGATCAATTCGCCTCTGGCGGTGGATTTTCCATGATCGCGCAACAGGTTCCTGGTCGTATGCGTGTCTTTGTGCTCAATATTCGTGATGGAGAATTCAGCCAGCCTGACGGACTCTGGACCTTGACCGAAGCGGCAAGAGCTGTTCGTAACCTTTAAAAAAAACACCGTTTTGCCAAACGGTTTAGTTGGAGAAATATTATGAGCGAAAAAATCTATAACCCTCCTGAATCTGTTTCCGCCAAAGCATGGATCAAGAGCATGGATCAATACAAGGAAATGTATGACCGTTCAATTAATGATCCTGAAAAATTTTGGGCGGATGAGGCAGAAAAGTTTACCTGGTTTGAGAAATGGGATCAGGTGCGGGACTATAATTACGATGTCAGAAACGGGGACATTCGCATTGAATGGTTCAAGGGAGCAAAAACCAATATTACAGTCAATTGCCTGGATCGCCATTTGGAAAAACGAGGAGACCAGACTGCGATATTGTGGGAGGGGAACGAGCCCGGTGACAACCTTCGTTTGACTTACCGCGAACTCCATGAAGAAGTTTGTAAGTTTGCCAATGTCCTGAAAAGTCATGGTGTTAAAAAGGGCGACCGGATTTCTATTTATATGCCCATGGTTGTTGAGCTATCAATTGCGATGCTGGCATGTGCAAGGGTGGGGGCAATTCACTCCATCGTTTTTGGTGGTTTTTCTCCTACGGCCTTGGCGGATCGCATTGTGGACTCCACCTGTACAGTTCTCATCACCACCGATGGAGGGTTTCGCGGTGCCAAGCCAGTGCCTTTAAAAACCAATGCTGATGACGCCATGAAGCTGGCCGAAAAGGAAGGGGTCGTGGTTAAAACCTGCATCGTATCCCAGCGTGTGGGCGATAAGGTTCCAGCGGAAATGCAGGCAGGGCGGGATACCTGGTGGCATGACGAAATGAAAAATGCCAGCCCGGATTGTGAAGCGGAATCCATGTCAGCAGAAGACCCGTTGTTTATTCTCTACACTTCAGGCTCAACGGGAAAACCCAAAGGGGTTCAGCATAATGTCGGGGGATACATGGTCTTCGCCGCGCTGACCCATAAATATATCTTTGATTATCAGGATGGTGATATCTGGTGGTGCACGGCGGACATTGGCTGGGTCACGGGTCATTCCTATATCATTTATGGGCCGTTGGCCAATGGCGCGACAACGGTAATGTTTGAAGGCATCCCTACCTACCCGGATTGTGGGAGATTTTGGGATGTAGTGGATCGACTTAAAGTCACCCAGTTTTATACCGCTCCAACGGCTATTCGTGCGCTCATGGCTCATGGGGAAGACACGCCGGCAAAGTATGATCTATCTACGTTGCGGGTTTTGGGCTCAGTGGGTGAACCGATTAATCCGGAAGCATGGCGATGGTATTACAAAAATGTGGGGAGAGGGAATTGCCCGATTGTTGATACATGGTGGCAGACTGAGACGGGTGGTATTTTGATCACACCTCTACCAGGTTGCACTCCGGCAAAACCTGGCTCTGCGACCCTGCCTTTTTTTGGCATAAAACCCGTAGTGATCGAGGCAGAAACCGGTAAACTTCTTGAAGGCAACGGTGTTGAAGGTGTGTTGGCGATATCCCAACCTTGGCCGGGTCAGATGAGAACGCTTTATGGCGACCATAAACGCTTTGAGGAGACTTATTTCAAACTTTACCCTGGTTATTATTTTACCGGTGACGGTTGTCGCCGTGATGAAGACGGTTATTACTGGGTCACGGGAAGAGTCGATGACGTTATCAATGTGTCCGGGCATCGGATGGGAACGGCTGAAGTGGAGTCGGCTCTTGTGCTTCATGAGTCCGTGGCCGAAGCTGCTGTCGTAGGGTTTCCACATGACATAAAGGGGCAGGGCATCTATGCCTACATTTCTCTTATGGATGGAGTGCAGGCTGATGACGCGTTGAAGAAAACTCTGGTGCAGTTTGTCCGGAAAGAAATTGGCCCGATTGCAGCGCCGGATGTCATACACTGGGCTCCAGCACTGCCTAAAACCCGTTCAGGGAAAATCATGCGGCGCATATTGAGAAAAATTGCCGCCAATGAGGCCGATCAACTAGGAGATATCTCGACGTTAGCGGACCCTTCTGTTGTCGAAAGTCTTAAGTCTTCTTATGTCGCAATGTTTTCTGGGAAAAAATAAACGGCTCACTCGGAGTGGAGCCAATGTGTAATAACTTGTGCTGACAACTAAAGAGTTGGCCAATAGAACCCCTGCCCAATGGGAGTGGGCGGCAAGCAGAAACGGGATCATGGAGTCGAATGAGATTCAACTCCATGATTTCTCACCCCTACAGTGAAAAGAGAAAGGTGCCCCTTCCTCCCCAAATGTTTGAGCGTCTTTAATTTATAACAACCAGTGGGATATTAAGCTATTGTAAGCGAATTCAGACAAGTGTCAATTAAAAGTTTTGATTTTTCGCGGATAAGTTGTTAATGAGCTAGTTTGGACTTGTTTGGAGGAAGTAAAAAGGGGAGCCTTCTTTGGTTTTCAAACGCTCTTCGGTAATAGCATGTTTGGCTTTTACCAGGCCTTTTTGTGCTGAGTTATTCAGGGGTTCCAGGCGAATTGCGGTTGTGAAAGCGGTTCTGGCTTCGAGAGCACGGTCTTGCTTGAGGTAGGCCCATCCCAATCCATCGTAGGCATCAGGCTGGCTTGAGTTTAGACGGATTTCCTCGTTATATGCGTTGATGGCCTCGAGGATATTGTCATTGATAAAGCGAGCCCTTCCAAGTTTAGTTCGGGCTGTTGTCTGCATCTGAAATGGAGCAATGGCGTTGGAACCGGTCACCTCTTCAAATACCGGGTTGGGATCAGGATTCAAAGCCAGGCATTGCTCCAGCATGGTTATGGCTGAATCATATTTTCCCAGCCGAAAATAAATATAACCCATTCCTTTGCGAGCTTCAGATTTGTTGGGCTGGATTTGTAAAGAGTATTTGAACATTTGCATGGCTTGTTGATTCAATTGATTTTGATAGTACGTCCAGCCCAGGAAATTATAGACCTGCCATCCGAAGCGTTCCTTTTCCAGTAATGTCAGAAATTCCGGCGTCATGGCAAAATCAGGATCGAGAGAAATTGCTTTGAGAAAATACTCGATTCCCAGATCAAAATTTTTCCAATTGTAGTGAATCCAACCAAGAGCCATATAGGACGAAGCGCGCAGAGGATGATCTTCTAAAATATTTTCGAAATATTTTTGAGAAACATTCAGGGACTCGCCTCTCAGAATACTCCAGTCGAGCTTGTATGCAAGATCCTTATTTTCAGGATCATGTTTCAAAGCTATTTGCAGATAGGGAATGGCATCCTGATAATTTTTTATGGCAAACAGGGAAAGGCCAAGCCCTTTAGCAGAAGATGCTTTGTAATCTTCATGCTCGATGGATTTTGAAAACTTGTCAATGGCATACTCATATTGCTTCTTGTAGAACTGGCTCCAACCAAGCCCGTTGTAGGCGTGGGCAAGGTTAAATTGAGGTGATGGCCAAGTGTCATCTCCTACATAGTCGTGATAAATTATAGTGGCTAACTTGTAGTCACCTTTTTTGAAAGCCTGATCGGCTTTATATAACTGCTTGTCCAAAGCCAGTTGCACTTGCTCAAGCCCGAGTTTAGAGGGATTGTCATTGGGCGAAAACTTTTGTGCATACAAAAAGTACTCCCGGGCTTTTTCGTATTCTTTGCGGGCAAGAAAAATCTTTCCATACTGATTGTAAAGGTGAGCCCAGTCGTCGTACCGATCGAGTAAATCATCAAGTTTGTTTGCGGCAAGTTGGTATTTACCCATATCTATATAATTTTGCACATAAACGGCTTGGTGCTTTTTGATTTCTTCAATTTCCCGCAGGCCTTTGAAGGCTCCTATGAATTGTGGGTAAAGCTCCAGGATTTCCTTGAAGGTCTTTTCTGATTTATTGATTTGTTTTGCATGCAGAAGGCTCCAGGCCAGTCCGTTCACTGCATCCAGATTTGGTGAATTTGATCGGGCCAAACGGTCAAAGAGGTTAGAGGCCTTGGTGTATTTGCCCTGATAATAGCTTTCCCAGGCTGAATCCAGGGCATTTATGTCATCTGCGGGCATCCCTAAAAGAAGACTGCGGTATCGAGGAAACTCAACCTGCAAGGTAAATATAGAACTGGATTCAGAGTTAGAGGGAACGATCTCCCAACGCATGGTAGCATCATCCCGGTTTGAGGCTTCCCACGCTTCCAATAACTCGTTCACCTTTCTGGGGTGAAGAATTTTTCCCAGTTCTTCTTTTGCCAGTTGGCTCCGCATTTGCTCCAGATAGATGAAGGCCTTCCCCTTGTGAACTTCGTAAGAGTCTGGAGAGAACCTTTCGGCGCGCTCAAAACTGTCCAGAGCTTGTTGGTATTTCTTTAAGGTAAAATAAGACCAGCCCATACCCAATAAAGGGGTGGGGTCTTTTTTGTGCAGAGTGTGAGCCTGCTTGAAAGATGCTAATGATTTGTCAAAACGCTTTTGGAAAAAATAAGCCCAGGGCAGCAGATGGATAGCTTCTTTGTTTTCCGGTTGATTGGCGAGTGTTTTCTTTAAATAAAATTCAGAAGAGGCATATTCTCTGCGATTGAACTGGTGTCTGGCAAATTGCAGATTAATATCCTTGTCCAACCCTAAGGCAGGACGATAGCTATCCTCGGCGGAGTTGACAATATTGCTCATGACCTTGCGTGTTTTCTGGTAGCTTTTTTCCAGGGTACTGCAACCTGCGCCCAGTAAGATCAAAAGGATCAAAACGATAAAAAGCCTGAATGGTATTATGATTCGCAAAGTCCTACTCCGTGACAGGAAAAGATGTATCTCTTAATTTATCGGTATTTGGGCGAAAAATTTAAGCTATTTATTGGGGTAATATGTGGATGTAGCCCTATTTTTCAACTTATTTAAAGAAAAACCCCTGTGATTTCTTAAAGTTTAGATTTATTTTTGAAAAACCCCGGTAAAATGGTATCATTCAGCCTTTTCACAACTCCTGCTAAAACAATGCGTTTTTATAAAATACTTATTAGTGTCTGTCTTTTTTCTCTGTTTTCCGCTTGCACTGACAAAACTGAAGAACATGTGGGTGAAGAAATGCATCCCAGCTTTTCTGAACTGCCGGAGGTGTCGGAAGAATTCTCTTCATCCCCCAAGCAGAGGATCGTACCGATCCCGCTTTCTCCTGAAGATCAGGCAAAGGCCGACAAAGCTCCTGAAGGGATGGTGTTCATAAAAGGCGGGTGTTTTATCATGGGCAATGATTACACTCAGGAAGATGAAAAACCAGAGCATGAGGTTTGTGTGGATGATTTTTATCTGGATAAATATGAAGTGACTCAGGCACGCTGGGAAAAACAGATGGGTTTTAATCCTTCCAGGTTCGTGGGAGCAGACTTGCCTGTTGAACAGGTCAATTTTCTGGGTGTGCAGAAATTTATCAAGAAATCCAATAGTGCTTGTCGCTTGCCCACTGAAGCTGAATGGGAATATGCGGCGCGGGGAGGATCCACTACCCGCTATTTCTGGGGTAATATGGTGAACGAAGATTACACTTGGTATGAAGACAACTCAGCAGAAACCACACACCCTGTTGGGACTAAAGCTGCCAACCAATATGGTCTGCACGACATGATGGGGAATGTCTGGGAATGGGTCAACGATTGGTATGAACCCTATTATAAAATCCGCTCTAAAAATAATCCTCAAGGGCCGGAGACAGGAGAATCAAAAGTTGTTCGTGGCGGTTCCTTCGATTCCTCAGCCGGTGCATTGCGCATCACCAACCGGGTCTGGTTGCATCCAAAAAATAAAGTATTTCCGAAAGTGACCACCTACGGTCAGATCATGAACGAAGTCTTTAACTACATAGGCTTTCGTTGCGCCCAGTCTCTCCCTAAAAAATAACCTGTCCGAGACGAAACCCGCACAGACTTTTAAAAGACAATAGCTGGAATTACCTTGTCAGATCGGGATACCGGTTGTTTGCCCTGCAAAGTTACGGCTATTAGCCCCGCGCTTAGCGGCACTCGCTACACAGGCCGAACATGTCGAGTTTGTGAGAGGTGATGGTGAATCCGTTTCGGCTGGCGACTTCTTCCTGAAATTTTTCAATGAGGGGATGGTTGAACTCGATGATTTTTCCGCACTCGGTACAGATCATGTGGTCGTGGTGGCTGTGCATATATTTATGCTCGTAGCGTTTTTGACCGTCGCCAAAATCCAGATCCGAAGCCAGGCCGCTCTGGGTGAGCAATGCCAGGGTGCGATATACCGTCGCCAGCCCAACTTTAGGTTCGGTGATGATGACTTGATTATAAAGTTCTTCGGCACTGACATGTTTCTCGCATTCAAGAAAGGCATTGAGGACAGCGCGTCTTTGCTTGGTGATCTTCAGCTTATTTTGAACAATATAATCTTCAAGAACTTCTAATTCTCTGCTAGCCATAATATTTTCTATGTAAGATTTTTACAGGGTTAATCTAGCACGGTCACTCAGATGGGTCAATCACAGGACTGATCTTAGATGCATGACATCAGAGAAAATTTTTGCCCAAGAAAAAAACTATTATGAACTTTCGGAAAATTTAGCTATTTCTGTTGCCAGTTCCTGGGCAGGACATTCTATTTGCTCGCCGGTCTCCATGTTTTTCAATAAATATTTACCGGAACAGATTTCATTTTCTCCAAGAATCAGGGTAAACCGGCACTGGGTTTTGTTGGCTTTACGCATTTGGCTTTTCATGCTGCCCGCGTCGTAATCTCTTTCGATGCGAATTCCTTTTAATCGCAGTTCGTGGGCAATTTGAAATGCTGCGGTTTTGGCTTCGTCTCCAAGGCAGACAATAAAAATATCGGGGTTTTTCTGCAGTGTTTTTGCATTATCAAAAGGTACCAGCGAAACCAGGCGTTCGAGACCCAAGGCAAAACCAAAACAAGGAGTGGAGGGGCCATCAAGCTCTTCGACCAGAGTGTCATAACGTCCGCCTCCGCAAATGGCATTTTGAGCGCCTAAATTTTGCGAGGTGACCTCAAACGCGGTGCGGTTGTAATAATCTAATCCGCGAACCAGGTTGGGGTTAACAGAGTAGGGGGTTCCGGCCGAGTCTAGTAGAGATTGCACTTCCGAAAAATGTTCGGCACTGGCTGGGTCGAGATGGTCAATGAGTTTTGGGAGTCCTTCTGCAATTTTACCGCATTGCTTGCAATCGAGAATGCGCAAAGGGTTGCGCTGGTATCGGTTTGTGCAGTTGGAGCAAAGTTGATCCAGATGTTTTTCGATTTCTGTTATTAAGATTTCACGATAATGAGGTCGGCATTCCTGGCTGCCCAGACTGTTGATCTGAAGTTGGGTGTCGGTGAGTCCTAACTGCTTGAAAAACTCCATGAGCATGGTCATCACTTCCACATCCACAATTGGACTGGGTGAACCCATAGCTTCGACCCCAATTTGATTGAACTGTCTTAACCGACCTGCCTGCGGCCGCTCATAGCGAAACATCGGGCCAATATAAAACATCTTGAGTATCGAAGGGGGGTTGTACATCTTATGCTCTACATAGGCACGCACCACCGATGCGGTTCCTTCAGGGCGAAGCGTGATGGAGTCACCACCACGGTCTTGAAAGGTGTACATTTCTTTTTCGACGATATCCGTGGCTTCACCAATGCTGCGGGTAAACAGCCGGGTGTTTTCAAAAATGGGTAGGCGTATTTCCCTGAAACCGTATCGAGGAAAAATGTTATGGACGATGGATTCAATGTATTGCCATTTCCAGATTTCATCAGGCAGAATATCTTTAACACCGCGTATGCTTTGAATTTTCATAATAAATTAGATGATGGGGATTAAACAGGCTGGGAAAAGCGACTCCGTGTATATAAAAAATAAATATTAAATTTTCGCAGGTTGCTCAGGGTCATCCGCTTAACCATTTGAACCAACCGCCTTTTTTCACTGTAGCGGACAGACGCTGTTCTGCTAACTCCACATCTTTTTTGCTGCCGATGAACAGAGGCAGACGGTCGTGAATGCCGGTTGGCGTAATATCCAGAATGCGTTGCTTTCCTGTAGAAGCTTTTCCTCCCGCATTTTCAACTATAAAAGCCATTGGTGCGGCTTCAAAAGAAAATCTCAACTTCCCTTTAGGACTTTTCATATCCCGGGGATACATGAAGAGCCCCCCCTTCAACAAAGTTCTGTGGAAATCCGCGACAAGAGAACCGATATAACGTAACTTGTAGGGCCGTCCTGATGCGGGAGCATCTTCCTTTAAGTAAGAGACCAGGTCCTTTTGAGGTTCATCCCAAACTACCCAGTTGCCTTCGTTGATGCTGTAAGTCGAGCCCTGCTCTGGGATAACTAGATTAGGATGGGAAAGAAAAAACTCACCCAGAGCCGGATCAAGCGTAAACCCATGAACACCTTGACCGGTTGTGTAAACAAAAATTGTGCTGGAACCATAAGCGATATAACCGGCGGCAATTTGTTCATCCCCTTTTTGCAGGAGATCTTCATCTGTGACCTGGTAGCCTGGGCTTTTCTTTCGGTAAATGGAAAATATTGTTCCGATACTGACATTCACATCAATGTTGGAAGAACCATCCAGAGGGTCCATCATAAAGATATATTTTCCGGGATTGTCTTCCTGGGGGATGATAAAAGCCTCTTCCCTTTCTTCAGAAGTGATGGCGCACACCGTGCCGGATTGTCCGATGATTTTGGTGAACGTAATATCAGCAAACTCATCGAGTTTTTTAACTTCTTCCCCTTGAACATTTATTTTTCCGGTGAGCCCAAATATATCCTCTCCTATCCCTGCGCTGTTGACTTCAAGAGAAATGATTTTGGCTGCTACCATGATTTCATTCATCAGGCTGGTGAACTCTCCGGTAGCACCGGGAGTGGCATTTTCCTGCCGCCTGATGTGTTGAACCAAGGTTGTATGTTCCATATAGATCCAATTCTCGGACGAGCGTTAATCCGGTTTTTTATTTAAGAAGGCTTGTTCGTCGAAAAGTCTTAGGGGCTTGAAAAACGAAACAATGTTTTTCAGAAAGAAGCCCTGATATTTGAAGGTCGTTGATTCTACAACATTTCAAAAATCAGGGCAATGAAAATGGAACAATCAGGATACGGAAACAGGAATGCTGTTTCGTGTTCTTCCATATCTTTTTCTGTCGTTTTCGTTCAGGATTTTTTTCCGTAAGCGTATGCTCGTAGGGGTGATCTCCGCCAGTTCGTCTTCATTGAGAAAACCAAGAACCTGTTCGAGGCTCATGATTACCGGAGGAGTGAGAATAATATTCACGTCAGACCCCGATGCACGCATATTGCTGAGCTTTTTTTCCTTGCAGAGATTGACCACCAGGTCATTATCTTTTTTGTTCGTGCCTACAATCATTCCGGTATAAAGCTCTTCACCCGCTCCGACAAACATGGAACCTCTTTCCTGTAAATTGAACAGGGAGAAGCCAGTAGTTTTCCCACTTTCCATGGCAATTAAAGCACCATTGATGCGCTGGGCAATTTCACCACAATGTGGAATGAAGTTGTGGAAGTTGCGATTGATGATTCCCGTACCTTTGGTCAATGTTAGAAATTCAGAACGAAAACCAAAAAGACCACGTGTGGGAATGACGAACTCAAGTCTCGCCGTGGTTTCTCCTTGAATCATGTTTTTCAGGGTGGCCTTACGTTTCCCCATAGCCTCCATAACAGAGCCCATATGAGAGTCGTCAATATCGAGGATCACAAATTCTTCCGGCTCATGCGCAACACCATCGATATTTTTGATCAAAACCTCCGGACGGGAAATGGAAAACTCATAACCCTCCCGGCGCATGGTTTCTATTAAAATAGTTAAGTGCAATTCTCCACGTCCAGAAACCTTGAAAGTGTCTTGTGTATCGGTTTCCTCCACTCTCAGAGACACGTTGGAACGGGTTTCCCGAAACAAACGATCGCGCAATTGTCTCGATGTGACAAACTCACCATCACGGCCCACAAAGGGTGAGGTGTTGGAACAAAAGTGAATGCCTAGAGTGGGTTCGTCAATTTCAATGACCGGGAGTGGTTCCGGGCAACTGGTGTCCGCAATGGTTTCGCCTATCTGCACTTCTTTCATCCCGGCAAGGCCGATAATATCTCCCGTGGTTGCTTCTGCCGATTCTACTTTTGACAAGCCCTGGTAAGTATAGAGTTTTGAAAGAGAAAAGGTTTCCATGTCTCCCTGACGATCAATCTGGGTGTAGCTGGCTTTGGCCTTGATATGTCCACGTGTGATTGTGCCGATTGCAATTCTTCCAACATAGTCGTCATAATCGATGGAGGACACCAACATCTGGAAAGGACCTTCGGGGTCTCCCTGATGAGCAGGAACTTTGTCGATAACCATATCGAGAAGCGGGGTGATGTCGCTGTCGGGGTCTTCAGGGTTCAGTCTGGAAATCCCTTGTTTGGCCGAAGTGTAAATGACAGAAAAATCCAATTGTTCGTCATTCGCTCCAAGCTCAACGAATAAATCAAATACTTCATCAACGACCTGTTCAATGCGCGCTGCAGGGCGGTCGATTTTGTTGACAACAACTATGGGTTTGAGTCCCAATTCGAGCGATTTTTTCAAAACGAATCGCGTCTGCGGCATCGGGCCTTCCACTGCATCAGCAAGAAGTAAAACTCCGTTGACCATTTTTAATATCCGTTCCACTTCACCGCCGAAATCGGCATGCCCGGGTGTGTCAACGATATTAATTTTATACCCCTTGTAGTTTATCGCCGCATTTTTGGAAAATATGGTGATTCCCCGTTCTTTCTCCAATTCATTGCTGTCCATGATGCAGGTTTCCGTGAGCTCACTGTCCCGGAACATTCCGCTCTGTTTAAGGAGACAATCGACCAAGGTGGTTTTTCCATGATCAACATGAGCAATGATTCCAATATTTCTGATAAATTCCTGATTCAACATAGTTGTCTTTAGTCTGTTTAATTGTGAATGAATAAATGCGGTGATTCAGCCTGAATAAACTGGCAATAGAAAACGACCTGCGGAGAGGTTAAACGGTCCGAAGTTTATGGAAGGGTAAAAACCAATAAGGGGTTAATTTCATTATACTAACGATTCCATCCTCTATAATTCCAACAATTGAGTTTAACAGATTGCACGGAATTAACCTAGAGGAAAATAACAATTGTAACTCATTGAATTTTATACCATAATTTTATCATGGATGTGTTAATTCAAGAGTTCTCGGAATATTTGCGCATTGAAAAGAGGCATTCGCCTCATACGGTTGCCGGTTATTGCCGTGATCTGCGACGTTTTGCCCGGATATATTCCGAGGTGTCTGGCCTGACAACTGCGGATATTCGAGGTTTTCTTTTGATATTGCGCGATGAGGGATTGTCCTCCTCTTCCATCGCGCGGAGCTTGTCTTCGATCAAATCTTTTTTCCGTTATCTATGTCAGGACAAACAACTCAAGGAAAATCCTGCCGAGATTTTAGAGACCCCCCGTCGCTGGAGAAAGCTACCTCATGTCTTGTCACTGACAGATGTCGATACACTTTTGAGTTGTCCTGATAGCGACACTGCCATTGGTTTGCGCGACCAGGCCATGCTGGAGGTTGTATACGCTACCGGAATGCGGGTCTCCGAACTGATTTCGGTGAAAGGCCATAACCTGGATTTTGAGGCCGGGTGCCTGAGAACTATGGGCAAGGGCTCGAAAGAACGCATTGTCCCGATAGGCATGGTTGCGAGAAGGTCGGTGGAAGACTACCTATTAAACTCCCGACCGGTACTGGCGAAAGGACAAAAGGTGGAAGAATTGTTCCTGACTCGCCGAGCCAAGGCCATGACGAGGCAAGGATTCTGGAAGATACTGAAAACCTATGTCCGCCAGAGTAATATAAAAGCCGATGTGTCGCCGCATAGCTTGAGACATGCCTTTGCCACGCACTTACTGGATCGGGGAGCAGATTTAAGATCCGTCCAGCAGATGCTGGGGCATGCCGATATCTCCGCAACACAAATCTACACCCATGTTCTCGAAAAAAGAATGCTCGAAGTCCACGACCAGTTTCACCCAAGAAGCTAGGGCCACTCCGCGTGGGGCGAATTAGCAATAGTGTCATGTGGTTGGCAACGAGTTATCTCGGCCTGATGGAGGTTTGCTCCCTCTTTTGTTAAATAGGGTCTATTAAAACCCAACTTAGGCTGTCAAGTTCAGCCGAGATAACTCTTTGCTGGCAAACAAGATATGGCTATCTGCCACGGGCGGTTCGCCGGGGAATTATTTGCTTGACTGAAATTGCTATAAAAGTTAACATTCCCGCTTAATATCCCTCCTTCTGAACTGAGCTTCCGGAAATGTAAAGGGTTTGAATTCAAGGGTTTTTCAAGCCATGATTTTTGATATTGAGAAAATTTATGAAGAGGGCTTGGATTTTGAAGTGCTTGAGGCTAAAGAGCGTTTTAATTTAGATTCCCCCGATAGCGTTTTAACGGAGGATATTAAAGTTCAGGGGAGGCTGGAAAAATCGGGTCAGACGATCCTGTGCCAGGGTAGTTTAGAGACAGGGCTCACTGTCACTTGTACTCGTTGTTTGAGTGATTTTACTTTTTTGGTTAAAGGTGATCTCAAGGTTCACTTCACTCCACGGGAAGAAAATAGCAAGCCAGCCGATGAAGTTGAACTGACTAGCCAAGATATAGAGCAGGAATTTTATAACGAGAGCCAGATTGACCTATCCAGTTCGGTTCGGGATTTGATACTATTAAGCCTGCCACAAGTTATACTGTGCCAGGAAGATTGTGCCGGTTTGTGCCTTGAGTGTGGGACAAACCTGAATAAAAAAATATGTGCATGCAAACACGAAGGATCTGGTGATCCTCGATTGGCAGTTTTACAACAATTAAAAGACAAGTTGAAATAGGGAGATATCATGGCAGTCCCAAAGAAGAAAACATCTAAATCCAAACGAGGAATGCGTCGTTCTCACGATGGCTTGAGCGCTCCTTCCTATGCAGAGTGTCCCCAGTGCCATGAGATGGCCCGCCCGCACCATATTTGTGCGCATTGCGGCTATTATAAAGGCAAAGAAGTGATGGCAGTTGAATCGGTTTAATACCTCGTTTGTCTCACTGCTTGGTCACTAGTTTTCCTGATAGATAATCATCCCCAACGTTCGTTGGAAAGGAGCCACATCCAGAAATGAAAATCGTGGTTGACGCGATGGGAGGCGATCACTCTCCAGAGGCCGCTGTAGAAGGTGCGGTCATGGCGGCGAGGGAATATGAAACGGAAATTATTCTCACCGGTTTATCCGATCAGATCCATGCGGTTTTAGAACGGCTTGATCCCGATCACAACCTTCCAATTCAGGTCGTCCACGCCGATGAGGTGGTGGAAATGCATGACAGCCCAGGCAAGGTCCTGCGCTCGAAACGTAAATCCTCCATGAAAATCGGTTTGGATCTGGTCAAAGACGGCACGGCATCGGCTTTTTTGAGTGCCGGAAATACCGGCGCAGTTCTGGCTTATTCAACGGTTATTTTGAGGCCGTTAAATGGTGTCGATAGACCTGCTATTGCCATTCAATTGCCCACTCTGAAAGGCGACACCATCCTTTTGGATGCTGGCGCGAATGTGGACTGCAAAACCAGTCAGTTATTCCAGTTTGGTATTATGGGACATGTCTTCGCGGAGTACATTCTAGGCAAGGAAAATCCCCGTGTAGGTTTGCTCAGTATTGGTGAAGAGGATGGCAAGGGCAATGAAATCGTCAAAGAGGCTTTTCAAATGCTCAAAGCCAGCCACATCAACTTTATTGGCAATGTAGAGGGGAAGGAAGTCTATCGGGGCAATGCGGATGTGATCGTTTGCGATGGTTTTACCGGTAACGTGGCACTCAAAATTAGTGAGAGCCTGGCCGAAATGATTGGAACCAATCTCAAACGCATGTTTCAAAGTAATTGGCTCAGCAAGCTGGGTTATCTATTGTTAAAACCACAGTTGGACGACTTCAAAAAAAAGGTGGATTATTCAGAAACCGGCGGTGCTCCTCTTTTAGGAGTGAACGGTGTTGTTATCATCGCGCATGGAAGCTCTTCACCAAAAGCGATAAAAAATGCTATCAACCGGGCTCGCGAATTGAGCGAGAAGAATATAAATGCACATATTCGGAAGGGCATTGAATCCAATTTGATGGATGTGGAAGCGGCCAAAGGAACGATTTGGAATCAGATCAAAAATATAGCTTTTGGTACCGACCCCGAAGAGCCTGACAATAACGAACCTAAGAAACCGACCGATAAACTGCTTGATGAAAATAATGACAAAACCTGAAAACTCCTTCAAGGCTGTAGTTGCTGGAACCGGTGCCTATTTGCCAGAAAAAATACTTACAAATCTAGACCTCGAAAAGACTCTGGATACTACTGATGCATGGATCACTGAGCGGACAGGAATCCGTGAACGCCGCATTGCTGCCGATGATGAGTCCGCTTCAACTATGGCGGCCAGAGCCGGGAAGCAAGCGATGGAGGCAGGTGGGGTTAGTGCCGATGATGTGGACCTGATCATTGTCTGCACTTCCAGTCCTGATGTACTATTTCCTTCGACAGCCTGTTTTGTGCAAAATGAGTTGCAGGCTTTCGGTGCCGCCGCTTTTGATGTTTCCGCTGTATGTTCCGGGTTTGTTTTCGGCCTTTCCATTGCCGAACAATATTTAAAAAATGGGCGTTACAAAAATATTCTGCTCATTGGCAGTGAGGTCAATTCCAGAATCGTTGATTGGACGGATAGGTCCACCTGCATTCTCTTTGGCGATGGGGCAGGGGCCTTATTGCTGAAACGGATGGAACAGGAAAAACCTCTGGGAATTTTATCCACCCATATTTATTCGGACGGACGCTTGTCTGATTTGATTTGTGTTCCAGGTGGAATTGGGCGGACGGGTGTTAATAAGCAGGATATCGACGACAAAAAATACTTCATAAAGATGTCTGGCAATGCGACTTTTAAAATCGCTGTTAAAAGAATGACGGCTGTGATCCAGGAAGCTTTGCAGTTTAATGGGCTGAGTATTGAAGAAGTGGGGCTTTTGGTTCCACATCAGGCCAATCAAAGAATTATCAGCGCGGTTGCTGAAAGGATGAATTACCCGATGGAAAAAGTATTCATGAATATCCATAAATATGGGAACACCTCTGGAGCCTCCATCCCTATTGGGATTAATGAAGCGTGGCGGAGTGGACGTATTCAGCCAGGAGACACCTCTGCACTTGGAGTGGTTGGGGCAGGCTTGACCTGGGGGTCGGCGGTGATCAAATGGTAAAAACTGCTTTTGTTTTCCCGGGTCAGGGTTCCCAGTTTATAGGGATGGGCAAAGACTTTTATGATCATGTGCCATCGGCTCGCGCACTGATGGAAGAGGCCAATGATGTTTTAGGATATGACCTTGCAAATATATGTTTTAATGGCCCTGAAGAAACTTTAAAGTTGACGGAAAATACCCAGCCGGCACTGTTGGTACACAGTACAATGGCCTTGAAAGTATTAAGGGAAAATGGTATAGATTCGGTAGTCGCTGCAGGCCATAGCTTGGGTGAATTTTCGGCTTTGGTTGCTGCAGGGGCTCTTCAATTTAAGGATGCGGTGAGGTTGGTCCGATTGCGAGGCCAGTTCATGCAGGAAGCGGTTCCGGTTGGGGTGGGGACAATGGCCGCCATTATAGGCTTGTCGATTGAAACACTTCAGGAGTTGTGCGACCAGGTTTCTAAAGAGTCTTGCATAGTCCAACTCGCTAACTTGAACAGTCCGGTGCAAACCGTTATCGCTGGACATAAAGAGGCTGTTGAACAGGCTTCCGCAAAAGCTCTGGAAGCGGGCGCAAAAAAAGCCGTGACCTTGCCGGTGAGTGCTCCGTTTCACAGTGTTCTTATGAAACCGGCTGAGGTCAAGCTTCAAAAAGAACTGGAGCAAACTGAGTTTCACGACTTGTCCTATCCTGTGATCACCAATATTGAGGCCAAACCCATCACTAAAGGAAGCGATGCCAGATCAGCCCTAGTCAAGCAGGTTTGCTCTCCCGTACGCTGGTCAGAGACAATGCAGGTGCTGGTGGATCAAGGTGTTGAGAGAGTCATCGAGTTGGGGGCGGGGAAAGTTTTATCGGGCCTGATAAAAAGATATGACAAGAATATAACCTGCTATCAGGTGGGAGATCGCGAAAGTTTGTCGCAAACCCTGACAGCATTAAACGGTAATTAACTCAATCGTTCAAACAGGATTTTCATGGAATTGCAAAACAAGGTGGCTTTGGTCACTGGAGGAGCTCAGGGAATTGGTAGAACCATCGGCGAAGAACTGACCCGCGCAGGAGCTCATGTGGTGCTTGGTGATGTGAACCTGGAAGGAGCTCAGGCCACAGCAGAGGCCATAAATAATAATGGTGGGTCTGCTTCTGCTGTTAAAATTGATGTCTCAAACGCTGCTGAGGTGCAACAGGTTTTTGATTTCATCATGAAAGATAAAAAGCCGGTGGATATCGTGGTCAACAACGCTGGAATCACCCGGGATGCTTTGATGGTGCGGATGAAAGAAAGTGATTGGGACCTGGTTTTAGACATCAATCTTAAAGGAAGTTTTCTTTGTAGCCAGCAGGCGGCAAAGCAGATGATGAAACAAAAAAGTGGGACAATTGTCAATATTGCTTCGATTGTTGGGGTGATGGGCAATTTTGGTCAGGCAAATTACTCAGCATCCAAGGCTGGAGTGATAGGCTTAACAAAAACTCTGGCCCGGGAAGTTGCATCCAGAGGGATCAGGGTGAATGCAGTCGCACCCGGTTTTATTGATACCGAGATGACAAGGGTTTTGGATGAAACAGTGCGTCAAAAATTGATTGAGCAGATACCTCTTGCCAGGCTGGGACTGCCTGAGGATGTAGCGCGCTGTGTTGCTTTTTTAGTATCTGACAGGTCCAGTTATATTACAGGACAGGTTATTAATTTAAACGGTGGTATGTTGATGTGATTCCAATAAGGAGTTTTAAAAGTTATGTCAGTTGAAGATAAAGTTAAAGAAATTATTGTTGATCAGTTGGGTGTTGATGAAAAACAGGTGACGGCAGAAGCGTCTTTTATTGATGATCTTGGTGCTGATTCTCTGGATACTGTGGAATTGGTGATGGCTCTTGAGGAGGAATTTGATATTGAAATTCCCGATGAAGAGGCTGAAAAAATTGCCACTGTTCAGGATGCTACAAGTTATATAACCAGTCGGACCAACTGATTGGTCGTCATAATCATCAGGGTGTATGCATGAAAAGACGCGTTGTCGTGACTGGGTTGGGGATCGTTTCACCTTTAGGGCTTGGTGTGGCTGAAAACGAGACGGCTTTGTTTGAAGGCCGTTCGGGGGTTGATTTCATTAAAACCTTCACTCCTGATGAAAATTTTCCTGTTAAAATCGCCGGGGAAGTCAAGGGATTTGATCCTGCCGAGTATGTAGACCACAAAGAAATCAAGAAGATGGATCGGTTTATCCATTATGCCGTGGCCTGCAGTAAAATGGCTTTGGATGATTCGGGCATTGAAATAAATGACCAGAATGCAGAGCGGGTCGGCGTTATGATCGGAGTCGGCTTGGGGGGTCTGCCTGCGATAGAAAAATATCACGATATATTTAAGGAAAGGGGAGTGAAAAAAATCACTCCCTTTTTTATTCCCATGTTGATTGCTAATCTGGCATCGGGGCAGGTATCAATCTTAATGGGCGCTAAGGGTCCCAACTCTTGTGTGGTTACGGCCTGCGCTACCGGAACACATTCTATTGGAGAGGCCGCAAGGCTCATTCAGTATGGTGATGCTGATGTTATGTTCGCGGGAGGTACCGAGTCGGTCATCACGCCACTTTGTATTGGAGGTTTTTATGCGGCCAAAGCCTTATCAACCCGCAATGATGACCCCCAGGGCGCAAGCCGCCCCTTTGATAAAGACAGGGATGGTTTTGTGATTGGTGAGGGATGTGGTGTTGTTATGCTTGAAGAGTTGGAGATTGCCAAAAAGCGCGGTGCTAAAATTTATGGTGAAGTTATCGGCTATGGTCTCAATGGCGACGCCTTCCACATCACTGCGACCTCTCCAAGTGGGGAGGGGGCCGCACGTTGTATGAAACTTGCTCTTAATAGTGCCGGAATTAACAAAGAAGATGTAGATTATATTAATGCGCATGGAACTTCTACTTCCGCCGATGCAACAGAAACACAAGCTATCAAAACCACGTTTGGCGACCATGCTTATAAACTCGCTGTCAGTTCTACTAAATCCATGACAGGTCATTTACTTGGGGCTGCAGGAGGCGTCGAAGCAATTTTCACTCTTCTTGCCATGAAAAGAGGATTGATCCCACCGACGATTAATCGCTCCACGCCTGACCCTGAATGTGATCTGGATTATATACCCAATGTTGCCCGCGAAAAAAAATTAGATATATGTCTTTCTAATTCATTTGGTTTTGGTGGGACTAATGGGGTTCTTATTTTTAAGAAATTTATAAACTAATTTCCGCCATGATCGAAGTCTCTCCTGATCGCGCTGGTGCATTGGCTCCTCTTCAGGAAACCCTGGGATATACGTTTTCCGACCTGAAACTCCTCAATAAAGCCCTGACTCATAAATCCTATGTGAATGAAAAAAACGGATCTCTCAAGCATAATGAGAGGTTTGAGTTCCTGGGTGACTCTGTCCTTGATATTCTGGTTAGTGATTATCTGGTGTCTAAGTTCAGTGATTACGCAGAGGGAACCTTGTCAAAAATTCGTGCAGCGGTGGTCAATGAAAGTTGCCTGGCGGGTCTTGCCCGCGAATTAGAATTGGGAAAATATTTGCTTCTGGGAAAAGGAGAAGATTTGTCAGGGGGAAGAGACAAATCCTCCATCCTGGCGGATGCTTTTGAAGCGGTTGCAGGAGCTCTGTTCAGAGATGGTAGATTGGAGTCTGCATCCAAGGTATTTCTTCCACTGCTGGAAGTACAAATATCCAATTTTGCGCACTCTTGGGATTTCAGGGATTTTAAAAGTGAACTTCAGGAATACACACAGGACAAATGGGTGTGTACCCCTTCTTACAAGGTTGTCAACGAATTGGGGCCGGATCATGCCAAGGAATTTGAAGTCGCCGTAACGATCAAGAATGAAGTTAAAGGACAGGGGGTAGGAAAAAGTAAAAAGGAAGCGGAACAGGCGGCTGCTAAAATGGCCATGGAAAGTTTTTCGCCCCCATCCAAAACTTGAGAGTGAATTTAATTTGATCCTTTCTTTATGTCCTGACATAATTTTAGCGGAACTGTTTATTTGTTGAAATGGTACTAAAAGTGCCCTCTGCATATCATGGAACATGCTGGAAGAATGGATTTTAAAGAAAAGAGAAATTGAGGCCTCTAAAGATAGCTTGAAGGGGAGTGACCTCTGCAATGCCAAGTTGATGGGTGCCAAACTTGATGGGGCAGATTTAACTGATGCCGATTTGTCTGCGGCGTACTTGATCAAAGCAGATCTCAGTAATGCAAGCCTGGTCGGAGCCGATTTGACGGGAGCAATTTTAAGTGAGGCCAACCTTTCATATGCTGACTTGGCGGGTGCTGAACTCATGGACACTTTTTTGCATGGGGCGAACCTGAAAGGTGTTGTCAATTTGACCTGCGATCAGATAGAATTAGCCAACTTTGATAATCAAACGATTTTCCCTGATTATATAGATATTAAGTGGACTGAGGATGGACACTGCGAGTGTCAGGAAAGATAAGGGATACTTTGAAAATATTCATCAGTCAGTTGTGAATTCAAACTGAACCCGTCATGGTCAACGAAAGATTGCCTTATGAGAGGGATCCTATTCCGCAAGACAAAGAGCCTCCGCGTTTTGAACGGGAAACTTTAGGGTCGAGAATTGTCTTTGGTTTCAGTGTGGCCTTGGGATGTTTTTTTTTGGTGCTTGTCTTAATTGGTATTTGGCAATCCCTTAACCAGCTTTTCAATTACCTGTCCAGATTGTTTTGATTTTCTTCGCTTATCGACTGCTTGTCCCGTGAAAAAGAAAAAACACTTAATCATTCCAGTTTTTGTCTCTCACGAGGGTTGTCCTTACAGATGCTCATTTTGTAATCAGTCAAAAATAACGGGCGCAGAAAAAAAGACGGACAGGAAGATGTTAAAGGAAATCCTGCGCACTCATTTAGAAGACTTGGACCCGCACTGCCTTCCAGATAGAAGAGAATTAGCTTTTTTTGGCGGGAGCTTTACCGGCATTCCCCTGGAGCGTCAGGAGTATTTGTTGTCGGCAGTTCAGCCATGGATATTGTCGGGAGAGGTTCAATCAATCAGGGTTTCTACGCACGCCTTGTTCATTGATGACTCCAGGCTCTCAAGGCTTAAAAGCAACCATGTTGAAACGGTGGAACTGGGAATCCAATCTACCGATGAAAAAGTATTAAAGTTGGCGGGGCGTGAATGTCCGTTCAAGGTGATTCAGTTTGCTGTGAACAGAATTCACGCAATGGGGTTTCGTTTGGGTTTGCAGCTGATGCCCGGTCTCCCCGGCGACGATGAACAGAAGTTTCAAAAGTCAGTGGAGGATGTCATCAACCTCGGGCCGGATTTTGTCAGGATTTATCCCACTTTGGTTATTAAAAATACCGGTTTATTCGATATGTACCAGCAGGGAATTTATACTCCCTGGAGCCTGGAAAGAATGATTGAAGCGGTCAAAGAAGCCGTTGTTAAATTTGAAAAGTCCGGTATCAAGGTTATAAGAGTTGGTTTGCATCCCGACCCGTCTTTAATGGAGAATTATGTTGCTGGGCCTTTTCACCCTTCATTCCGCTATCTGGTTGATAGTCGTATTGCTCGAGAAAGAATGATAAAGATGATCAAGGCATTGAAACAGGTTCCTTTATCGGTTACTTTCAGAGTGCCAGCCAGAAGGGTGTCTCTGTATCTGGGACATAAGAAGGAGAATCTTTCCATCATTAAAAATATTTTCGGATTGGACTCCATTAGCTTGCAACAAGATGCTACAGGAGAGCATCTGGAACTTGTTGCCTGATAAATTTGATTATTAGTTTTTCACAAAGGAGATAAATGTGGTCACGATAGGAATGAATTATAAAATGATTCCCGGAAAAGAAAAGGTTTTCGAAGACGCTTTTGATGCTGTTATAAAAGTGATGAATGAGATGGAGGGGCATTCGAAATCGTTTTTATACAAGGATGTGAACGATGCCCAGTCATACCTGATTGTGTCAGAATGGAATGCTGAGGAAGCGTTTAATGAGTTCATGCAATCGGATAAATTCAAAAATGTGGTGAACTGGGGTAAGGAGAATATTCTTGCGGGTCGTCCTTCTCACACTGTTTACAAACATTAAGATTCGTTATGCAGGGTCCTGTTTGGGGGTGTGTTCATAGTAACCGTCCCGAACGGCCCTTTGAACTTTTTTGTAGAATAATTCGGTGTCATGAGGCAATTCTCCTGGTATGCGCCATCGGACCTTGACGATCTTTCCCGCTGGATGCTCTATGATTGAAGTTATCTCTCCGGTATTTCTGGAAAGCGGCTCATAAAGATTATCGCCTGTTCTAAGTTTCATAATTAGAGGTGAGTTTAGGGTTTCTTCATTATACTGTTTAATGACCTGGTAATAAATTATTATGTAGGTACGGCCTAAACAAAAATCTCTGAGTTGGAGAAAGCACTATGGAAGATTATATTGTCATGGCCGCCATGTATCCCACCATGACTTCGGGTAAGGTGGATAAATACCTGGTCCGAAAGGGAGATAAAGTTGCTCCTGGCACCGCTGTGGCTGAAATTATTTCTGAGGGTTATTTCACTTTATTGTCGGAAGTGGCAGGAAGGGTGAAAGAATTTTATGTGATGGAAGGAGATTATGTTGAAGTGGATACCGCTTTAATAGAAGTGGAGTTGGCTGAGGAGGATTAACCTGTTTTACAGGGTTGAAAAAAAATAAGCTGCGGTCGTAAGATAAATAGCCAGCCCCAGAATATCGTTAATGACGGTGATTATTGGGCCGGTGCTGATAGCAGGGTCAATTTTTAGATTTATAAAAAGAATCGGGGCTAATGAGCCCAACAGCGATGAGACGGAAACAGCGAGAATAATTCCTGTGCCAACCACCAACCCGAGCACAGGATTGGTGTGCAAAATGGACTCAGAGGTCAGATAGACAAGCCCTCCGCATAGCAGTCCAAAAATTACTCCGTTTAATATTCCAACAGACAGCTCACTTTTGACCACCGTAGCAAGATTATCCTTTTGAATATCTCCAGTTGCCATCCCCCTCACAATGACCGTAGCACCCTGAATGCCAACATTGCCCGCCAAACCAATCACAAAAGGAATAAAGAATATAATTGCAGCAAATTCAGCAAGGGTTGTTTGATAAAAGCCTAGCATCCAGGCACTGACCAAGCCTCCAATAAAGGTTGTGAACAACCAGGGTGCCCGGGATATGATTTTGTTGCTAATTTTTTTTGCGAAGGGATCCACCTTTGCGGTTCCAACCATGGTGTATATATCTTCACTGGCACTGTCTTGCATGGCTCGAATGACATCGTCAAAAGTGATGATTCCCTGAATCACATTGTCGCTGTTTACAACGGGCAGGCTACTAAGATGTTCTTGTCCCATAACTTGTGCCACCTTTTCACAAGGATCATCCAGATAGACTTTGGGAGTTTCAGGTCGGATAAACTCTTTTGCCATGGCAGATGTTTGAATATTTAACAAATCTCTCAATTTGAAAAATCCGAGTAGCTGGTCTTTTTCATCCACAACATAGAAATAGGGAAGAGTTTCCTTAATTGACTCTCGCCTGATTTTGGTAAAGATATCTCCGGCTCTGCTGTTGAAAAAGATTTTATTGAACTCTGGAGTCATCAAACCCCCAGCAGTTTCTTCTTCATAGCGGATCAGATCTTTTATGATTTTCGCGTCCCGAACCTCCATTTTACCCAGGAGTTCTTCCTGAGTCTCATCAGGAAGCTCTTGAATAATATCTGTAGCTTCATCTTCTGGCATAGCATCCAGAAGAGTGGCTAAATAGTTCAGGTCCAGAGATTTCTGAATTTCAAGACGGCTGTCAATGTCTGTTTCATAAAGGAGTTCCTGCCTTTTCTCATCATCTGCCAGAAGGTTGAAAACTTGTATTTTCTGCTCCAGATTCAATTCGTGAAGGCGTCGGGCAACTTCAAAGTGATCCATGTTGATAATGACAGCACGTAATGATGATTCCTCAAAATCTGGATCTTTGAGGGCTTCCTTTAATTTATCGATAGACATAGAAATAATTATAAAATTGGTTGAAATTGTCGTACTCTAATTGTCACAGGATTGATTCTATAATCCTGGAACGATTCTTTTGAGCGAGGCAATATGATCCTGAATATGTCCCATGAGGATAAAAAAAGATACCAAAAAACGTTTGGTAAAAAGAAAACCCAAGCCAGAAAACATAGATCTTCAATCCTATCAGATAAGACTAAAGATCTTCTATCAAAAAAATTTGATGCGGGTCATCCCGATGGTAAAGAACAGGACGCCCCCCAAATTGATGCTCATGTGAAAATGAACGACAACTATCTTCGTACCGGCCCCTATAAGCCTAAAAGTAAATGATGTGTTCTTCGAAAATTAATAAAGGAAATACTTGGGGATAGGGCAGGGGGCCTGATGACCATGAGTGAAGATGAACTTATGACTTATCTGTATTGGCGTTTTCGCATGTTTCCTGATAACGCTTGTAAACGTTCTTTTCTATGAATAATTCAACGAGACCATTGTCCAGCTCTTCTTTTTCGGCCATGGATCTGAGAATTCGATAGACCGTTTCCAAGGGCATTGCTTTTTTATAAGGTCTGTCTGATGCGGTTAATGCCTCCGCAATATCGGTGACGGCCATCAGTTTCCCCTCAAAAGGTATCTCGTCCCCTTTCAGGCCCAGAGGATAACCTTTCCCATTGATGAACTCATGGTGAGCTCCGGCAAAATCGGGGATGTTCTTTAGTTTTTTGGTAAAGGGGATTTGTTTCAACATTCTTAATGTGACAGCGGCATGGTCCTGCATTTTTTTTCTTTCGGCCTCTGTTATGCTTCCTCGTCGAATTGACAGATTGACCAATTCATCTTCCGTCAGGAAGGGTTGTTCCTCCTCGGCATCATCAATGTAAGTCTTTTGAGCTATACCCCTTAACCTCTCTAATATTTCATCGTCAAGAAATTCTCCAGGTTCATTACATTTGTTAATGAATTCCCGTATTTCTTTTATCTCTTCAAGCTTGTCTGTGGTTTCTTTTTCAAGGGCCTTTAATTTTTCAGGTTCAGCACCATTCTGTAGTATTTTTATCTGGGTATTCTGACCTTCCAGTATGATTTTCTGACTGATGTAAGCCATTCTCAAACGAATATATTGAATACGGTCAAAAATGGTTTGGAGTTTTTTCGCCTTTTCAACGATTTCAACCGGAGACGTGACTTTTCCTATATCGTGCATATAGGCGGCAATTCTTAATTCGTAAATCTGATCTGGTGAGAAGGTTATGTCCTTATACGGGCCGTCCTCCATCTCATGAATGACATCCGCCATCGTCAGAGTAAGGTCGGCCACCCTGCGAATATGGCCACCTGTGACAGGAGACTTTTCATCGATGGCAGTAGCCATGACTTTAACAAATGCCTCAAACAGTTCAGTCATGTTGGAAATCAGTTTTGCGTTAGTGATTGAGACCGCTGCTTGTGAGGCCAATGATTCACAAAGATTTTCGTAATCCTGTGAAAATGCAATTACCTGATTACTGGTAGGGTTGGTGGCATTCAAAAGTTGCAAAACGCCGATCACATCGTTGTCGTGGTTGCGCATTGGAACTACCAGCATGGATTGAGACCGATACCCAGTGGAACTGTCAAATTTCTTTGGGCCGGTGAAATCAAAAAGATCGGTATCGTAAACATCGGGGATATTTACGGACACTCCCTTTAAGGCAACAAAGGCGGAAACATTGGATTCCTTTAATTCAACCGGTGGAAAGGGAATCGTTTCTCCCGTTTTGCCACCCATCCGAATCTTCAAGCTATCGTTTTGGACTATTTGAAATCGAAGAGTATTGTCTTCAACAATATATAAGGTGCCGGCATCTGCGTTAGTGAAATTCCTGGCCTGATCGACGATCATTTCGAGAAGGGTGTTTAAATCGTAAACGCCTGAGAGAGCCCTGCCAATATCGGACAGTTTTTTAATCTGCCCACCAAGTCGCTCAGCGTAGGCACTCACTTCACTGACCACGCTATTCAGTAAGGTGTTTAAATTTTCATCATTTGAAAATTGACGAGGCCGGGGTGTTTCCATTTTTTTTGAAGTATCTTTAATATCCATGAGTCGTGAATGAGAAACGAGCGAGGTCAGTTTCGTGAATATTGATGATCTGTGCTTTTAATTATCAATTAAAAAAGCAGCAAAATCAATTTAAATGAAATATCCCAAGAAGGATACCAGTATCCGTCCGTATTTTCTATTGTTAAATCGCATTACTGTCTAACAGAAAATGCGGCTTAAAGGTAATCCTTGAGAAGGAGAGGAGAATCAGAGAGCCAAATTCGTTTACCGCAAACATTAACAAAAACAGCTTCACTAGAATCGAACAGCGTCAAATGGGACTGATACAAATCATCGGCAGTGGTTCTGCAATCGCCATAAGCTTCTTTTTCTTCACTGAAAATACCTTCTTCAAACTTTTGTATGCCTTCTTTAGAACTTTTCCCTTCAAAGTATGAGCGGAGCAGGGGATCTCTCAAGTTTTCCGGGTTTTTTGCTGTTTTTCTTAAAAGCAATTTGATGCCGCGTGAGGATTTAGACTCAAATAGTCCGGCGCGAATACAAACATGCCGGGCCTTGCCCTTCTCAACCGTCCATTTTTCAATTGCCTCTTTTGAGTGACCCATTGCTCCATAAGTGGAAAGCTGATGCCTGATGACATAAAAGGTGGAATAGGCAACGATGGCTTTTACGTTCAGCTGCGCTTCCAGTTTCAAGATAGGGTCAAATGAAAGCAGATTGGATTGCTTGATGGACTCGAGGGTAGCTTCTGCAATGGGCACTCCAACTTCGCCGAGAGCGGTGGCATAGAATAAAATCTCGAATTGCCCATCATCGTAAGCTTTGATTTTATCCAGAACCTGTTGATCATTGATGTCGCCAAATAGAGTTTCATCAGCACCTTCAATGGTGAAACCGGGTTCTTCTTTACCATACCAGTTAGCCAGAATATTGGCGGTGCTCCCAAACTTTTCACGAATGGCTTTGATCGCTGCAGTCCCCATCACACCTGTTCCGCCTATGACTAGAAAATTGCTCATTGTTTCCTCGTTAAATTAAGAAATAGAAATGGATGTCAGTTTAAATATCAGGAGCCGCCGTAGTTTTCATCCCAATCGGCAAAAGGGATTTGGGAGTTTTCATAGATGGCTTGCGACATATATGGATCTGTCTCGAAAAAGTTCTGGATTTGGTTTGTCTGAGTTTGTGCTTCATGAATCACGGAACTCAAGTTCTCTTTACGATCTATCCTTTTGGCAAGCTCCAAATATCTCTTGATAAAAGGTTGAGCCGACTGGCTGGTGAGAGTAACTTTTTTAGGCTGCAAAACTCGATACCGATTTGCGACAGCAAATTTGGCGAACTCAAACCACACTTCTATTTGCCCTTCATTTCTACCAAGAACGATGAGTTCTTCTCTAAATTTCTGCGCTCCTTTTTCTGCCAGGTTTGTTGAAACGTAGTCGGATAACTCATCAAAAGGAATTCCATCGATGGTGTCGCATAAATATTCTAAATGAAAAATCATTGAGTTGATCATTTTGTCCAAGTTAATGCCCAGGGCAGAAAAACCTTGTAGTTCTGCATTCTTTTGAAATAAGCCCCAAACCCCATCAAATTCTGCTGCCTGATCTCTTGGAACTTTCAGCAGCTCCACTTGTTTGAGGCAGGTAGATTTTTCTGCAGGGCTGGCCCATATGGGAGGAACCAGAATGCAAAAAATAAATACCATTAGAAGATAAGTTGGCTTCATAGCTGGGTTTACTGACCGCTTATGTGCTCGGATGTTGAAGTTATTCCTGAAATATGAGTGTTCTCGGTGCCACTGAGATGCAAATCCGGTTGTAAATCCTGAGCATTGGGCGAATTGATGGCAGGGATAGCAGGTTTCGCTTCAATATGTTCTGGTGCCGATTGTGAGGCTTGAGGTTTTGGGGCCTGTTTGTCGGTTTTGTCTCCAGAGCAATTTAATAAGCTCATTAAGGACATAACAACGATAAGAGAGAGTACTGCTTTCATGGTTTACACCCTAGATAAATTATCTTTGCCTGAATTTATACTTCAATATTTTTGAAGTCAATGGAATTTCTTTTAGTTGAACTCTGAAACGCACATTCAAATTGAGGTTTTGCTCAGTTGTAAAATAATCCGGCTCTCCTTTTTTGTCACAGGCATGACAGATAGACGGGATTGGCGAACCAACGCTATTTCCTGAAGATCCTTATGAATTTTAACCTCTTCAAGAGTGACGGGGTGAGTGAGTGCTTTAAGAGGTTTTAAATCGACCACGACCCATCGTGGGTCATCGCTGGTCGGGTCTGGATAAGCCTCACGGGTTACCTTAGCGATACCCTTAATGTCCTTACCCGTGACACTGTGATAAAAGAAAACAAGGTCGCCTTTTTTCATGGCTTGCAAATTGTTGCGGGCTTGGTAGTTTCGTACCCCATCCCAGTAAGTTTCCCCGTCCATCACAAAGTTATCCCAACTGTATTGCGAGGGTTCCTGTTTGACAAGCCAGAAAGATGTTTTATTAGCCATAGGTTGGATAGTTTTTAGATGAGTTTGCTTGAGTCGATTATGAGACTTGGGTTCGATGTTGAAACTATTGTGTCAGGGGTCTTAAAAGAATCTATCGAGAATTATCTCATTGACCCCCACCAATTTAATAAATATAATGATCTTCTCCAATTTATTGAAAGTTTTACCCAAAACCACTTTTTCCCGGGGGATGTATTGATCCCCGTCAGGAGATTTAAGACAATGTACCGCAAAGAGATTAAAGTATTAGATTGCACCATTCGTGATGGGGGATTGATGAACAATCACCTGTTCAGCGATGATCTGGTTCGCAGGGTTTTTCAAGCCGTGAATAATTCTGGAGTTGATTATATAGAGCTTGGTTACAAGGCCGATGAAAATCAGTTTAAACGTGGTGAATATGGCCCTATGAAATTTTGTTCCGAACAAGATCTGGAAAACATTGTCGGGGATACGGAGAAAAATTGCAAGATTTCTGTGATGGCTGATATTGGACGTTTTGACCCTGACGTGCTGATCCCAAAATCAGAAAGCCTTGTGGATATGATGCGGGTTGCTTCTTACACCAAGGATATTGACAAGGCTATTGATCTTGTCAATACGCTTCATGCTAAAGGCTATGAGACCACTATCAATATTATGGCCGTGTCCCACGCTAGAGAACGAGAGCTGGATGAAGCTCTGGAACAGGTCGAAAAAGAAAGTGCTGTTGATGTTGTTTACCTGGTCGATAGTTTTGGGGCTTTGTATTCTGAACAGATTGCTTATCTCGCCAAAAAATATAGGGCCGCGCTTCCAACCCGTGAACTTGGTATTCACGCACATAACAATCAGCAACTGGCCTTTGCCAATACTATTGAATCCATCATCCAAAACATTAACTATTTGGATGGAACTATTTGGGGCATAGGCAGAGCCGCAGGAAACTGCCCTCTGGAATTGTTGTTAGGTTTTTTGAAAAACCCCAAATTTAATATTCGACCTATTCTCGAAGTGTTGGAAAGTGATTTTGTGGAATTGCGTGAGAGTGTTGAGTGGGGCTACACCATTCCTTATGTGATCACCGGTATTCTGGACTTGCATCCTCGTGCGGCTATGAAACTTAGAGATTCGGACCAGAAGGACAAATATCTGGATTTCTACAATAAACTCACCACAGAAGCCAACGTCTAAGCCCCCATGGCAGGATTTGACTTAACTCTCTTTGAGAAAGAACCCGTATTGGGAATTATACGCGGTGTTGACGAAGACTCCCTCCCGGGTGTGCTGCAAGCGGCATACTCGGGGGGGCTGCGTTATTTAGAAATCACCCTCAATACTCCTCATGCCCTTCTTCTTATTAAAAAGGCTATCGAACTGTTCCCCGATTTTTGCATAGGGGCTGGAACGGTTTTATCTGCCGAGTCTAGCCAGCAGGCCATTGATGTTGGGGCGCAATTTATTGTGGCTCCAAACCTGAATGAACAGGTGGCCCAATGTTGCATTAAAAACAATCGAGCTTATTTCCCGGGAGCTTTGACTCCTACAGAAATTGAAAAGGCATGGAGTTTCGGGGCGACAATGGTGAAAGTTTTTCCTGCCGCTCAGATGGGGCCGGGCTATATTAAGCTCTTAAAGGGACCCTTTGACAAGATTAAGCTGATGGCCGTGGGCGGGATCAGTCCTCAAAATATCCCTGATTATTTTTCTGCGGGGGCCTCTGCTGTGGCACTGGGGGGATCAATATTTTCCACAAAGCGTATGGCAGACCGGGCATTTTCTGTAATACAGAAAGAAATCGAAGAATTTATGTTTGCAGTGAACAAAATTTATTCTAATATGGGTGTGACAGATATTGCGAACCACTCTAGTAAGGGGAGAAGAGAGGCATGACCTTTGATTTTATGAAAGACTTTATGATGTTTGAAGATGAAGAACGGTTTGCCAGTCTTTGCGAGCAGTTGGAAGATGTGATTCGTGAAATGGATGGCGGCGAAGGAAAAATCTCTGAGCTTGAAGTCATGCAAGCTCTGGATTATGTCGGATTCAACTTGTTTAGAGACAACTGGGAAGAGTATAAGAAAATGGATATGATCAACCGCGACCAGTCTCTTTCCCCGAATTCCTCAGGCAAAGAAAAGCGTTATATTCATTAGTCCATCTGCTCCAGTTTCTCCAGGTTTTGCATCAGCCGGTGCATTTATGTCCCGTGCTTGGCATATCCCCTGTTTTTTTCTGATCTATAAACCCGTAGACACTTCTCAATAATCAGTAGGCCAACCCACTTGCGGAGCGCCTGATTTTATTTAGCCTGGAAGCCTTGCTTCGCCAACTTTTCATATTCATCCTGAAGTTGGTTCTCGACATGTTTCACATGCCCGACCAACTCGTGGATTTTGATATCTATCTCCTTCAAATGGCTTGAGAGCTCTTGCAAATCCTGATCTGGAGTGTCTTTGAGAAACACTTCACAACGCTTGGCATGATGGGATATATGTTCAACCAGGTCGTGTACTTGGTTGATGTTATTTTGCAGTTGAGTTGTTTCCTCCTTCAACTGGGTGGCACCCAACTCAGCCTTGATAATAAAAGTGTAGATTAGCGCAAAGACAAAAGCCCCAAACAATACCCCCTGCCCGATGAATGTCTCCCAAGTGGGGTACATGCCAAGCCAGGAAACTGAGGGTAAGAAATTTGCGGCAGTCATGGAAAGTTGTTCACCCATTTGCAACTCATGAAGTCCTTTTCCCATGAAGGTGAATGCCATGTAATACAAAAGAACACTGGTGAAACCAAAAAACCATTTGATGGGAATTCTCATGCCCAACTTATTGACCAGGTAAAATACCACCGCCAGAACCACACAACCTGCCAGAAACCCCGGCAAAATCCCCTCGTTCGCATCGCCTGAATACAAATACAATGCTTTATAAAAAAGTACCGTTTCGAATCCTTCGCGGTAGACAGATATAAAAGCCACCGCACCCAGAGTAAAAGTATTTCCCCTGGACAGGGCGCCATGCATTTGTTTGTTGATATATTCCTGCCATCGCTTGTTGTCTATTTTGGAAACCAGCCAATAGCTGACAGAAAATAATACGGCAACAGCTACCAGCATGATCCAGCCTTCAAGGACTTCCTGGCTGGCCATGCTCAAGTGAAGGACTTCGTGGACTATATAAGCTGTGGCAAAACTGGCAAGAATGCCGACCACCACGCCGATATGGATGGATTTCACCCGGCCCTGATTGCGGGATTTAACCAAAAACGCGATCAATGCCGCAATAATGAGAATGGCCTCAAATCCTTCGCGAACGATGATGGAGAATGATTGAAAGAACATCCCCGTAAAACCGACCTCACTCTTGAGCAGTTCCAAACTCTTTGCCAGGTTCAGGTTGATTTCCTTCTGAAGCGATTCAACATCCTCAAATGGCGCACTACGCTTGATCTCTCCGCGATAACGGCTAAAAGCTGACTCAAGACTCACACCAAGATCCTTGTCCTTGGTAATGAGGTTGGACTCAATTTTTTCATACACCAGATAAGCGTCGAAAGCCAATTCGGCGGCATCATCAACTTGACCTGCTTTGTAGATGCTTAAACTCTCTGCAAGAAGTCTTCCGACCTCTTCAATGACCTGATCGACAATATCCTTGTTGGCATCTGCGGATGATTCGATAGCGGCCAGTTCAATGTTTACGGGCGGGAGTTTTAAGTCTGCGTTCGAAAAAGTCCTGAGATAATATGTAACATCCCAAATCTGCTGATCCGAAAGTATCCCGGCCCAGCCGATCATTGCGGTGTTGGCAATCCCAACAATAATCACTTCAAAATTATCATAGGCCTTGGTGTTTGCATCTCCTGTCAGCTTTGGATTAGATAAAACGGCAGGGGAGGGTTCAAAGTGAACGGACAAAGGGCCATCACCATCACCTTTAATGCCATGGCAAACCGAACAGTTAGTTTCATATATCTTTTTCCCATTTGCCAGCGATACGGGTGTAATGGGTGTTTTATAAATTCGAACATTGAAAGTTTCCAGAAGTTCTGAGTTGATGCTGTTGACTTCTTCCCACATGGTTCGCGATTCGACTTTGCCCTCAACCATATCCATCAAGTTTAGAAACCGCTTTTTAAGGTTTTCTGCTTTTTCAGGCTCTTTTATTTTTGTGCTTATTCTTTCAAACCTCTCAGTTGCCTGCTGTAGAAAAACCTTGCTTTCTTTATACTCCATGGGCACAACTATCTTCCCATCCACCACACCCTCTTCAAATTCTTTGGCGGCGATGTTGAGCATCATTACTATTTTTCTTGTTCTATCTATGGTCTCTTGATTTACGGCTTCACCCTGCTCAGTAGCCCAAAAAATCTGACTTAAAAATAAGGCCGCTAGTAAAATTTTATTAAAACCCGTTTTCTGGGTCATTGCGTTTTTTATGGATGACATGATGGGTAAACCATTAAGATGTTTATATTTATGATAGTTGCTACCGAGCTTGTACTTTTTAAAGTAATAATGAGAATTGTTATCAATATAGAAGAAAGTCATTGAAATGTCAAGGTAGGAAAGAAACTCAGAATATATGACACAAACAATTATTTAAGGAGCGAATAAACCGGGTTTGATAGCAGAGTTTTCCAGAAGTAAAAAGAGGACATCGAGGCCTGTAAAATATGATCAGATATATCTAGAACTGCTTGAGCCGGTTTTCCCACTCACCAATGAGTTCGTGAAAACGATCAACATGCTTTTTTTCTTCCGACATCAGGTCATAATACATTCTTCGCATACCGATATTGGTATCCGAATCTTCAAGAGTTTTTTCGACCAGAGTCTGGTAATAATTGACGGAGTTTTCTTCGCTAACAATACCCTTGCGCAAAACATCCAGCCGAGCTTGTACGGTTTCGGGGGTTTCTTTATCGGATTCCATATATGCCTCAGGATTTGATACTATTAATTGATGAGAACGATCCCAATACATCGTATCTAGCTCATGATTTGCACGAGGACGTTTTTAAATTATACCAGAGAACTTATTATGGAGTGTGTCATGTACAAAAAAATAGCGGTTTTTTTTCTGATGATCCTGCTTTCTTGCCTTTCCGGTTGTTCCCTGCATTCCGGGTCAACTTATGACCGCAGCGAAATGGGTTCGCCGGAATACTTTAAAAAGGGCGTTATTGTATCTGTAAGGGATGTGGAGATTAAGGGAACGGAATCGGGAACAGGTGCTGTAGCAGGAGCAACAGCAGGGGGCCTTGCGGGTTCTACTCTGGGTGGGAACACAGCGACTCGTGCGCTGGGTGCTTTAGGGGGCGCAGTCATAGGCGGGGTGGTGGGCCATGCTACTGAAAATGTAATCACCAGCGGTGATGCATCGGAATTCATCATCCAACCAGATGAAGGGGAACCTTATGCCATTGTACAAGTTAACGATGAAGAACTTAAAGCAGGCGAACGGGTCTTGATCATGGATTCCGGTAAGGTGCGTGTCGTCAGAGACCAAAGCAAAAAATAATCAGGCGGTATCCACTGACAGGTTTTAAATAAAATGCACGGTCTATTCTGGAGGTTTGCAGCAGCATGAATGAAGATTTAAAAAAAGATTATCTTTCTCTGACTCAACGTTTACAGGAGAGCAACCGGCTAGGTGGAGTTATGGGCATCCTGCATTGGGATCAGGAAGTCATTATGCCGACAGGAGCTGCAGAATCCCGAGCCCAACAACTTGGCGCCTTGGCCGGAGTCCTGCACGAAAAAACCACTCACCCTGAAATGGGGAAACTGCTGGATCGCCTGCCCGAGACCAATGAAAATGGATTCACCGCTTTTGAATGGTGCAATATCCGCGAGGCCCGCCGGGATTTTGATATGGCGACACGGATTCCAAAGACATTGGTCACTGAGTTGGCTGAACTGTCCTCCCGAGCGCACCAGGTTTGGGTGAAAGCCCGTGCTGAAAACAGGTTCACAGATTTTTCTCCGGTTTTAAAACGCCTGGTGGATTTGAAAATAAAGTGGGCCGGTTATGTTTTTCCTCAAATGCAGGCTTATGACGCCAACATTGATATTTATGAAAGAGGAACCACTCAGAAGGAGATCACTCCCGTATTCGACAAGCTTAAAGCTGAGCTGATTCCATTGATAAAATCTATTCAGGAGTCCGACTATCAACCAGACACTACTTTTTTGACCGGCCAGTTTCCGATTGAAAAGCAGGAAGCACTGGGACGGAAGATCAGCGAAGAGATGGGGTTTCAGTTTGACAAGGGCCGGATGGATGTTTCGGTACATCCTTTTTGTGGCGGAAGTCACCCGACGGATGTGCGTATTACCACTCGCTATCGAACAGACAACTTTGTCGAGTCTCTCTATGCAGTCATTCATGAAACAGGACATGGGCTTTATGAGCAAGGGCGAATGCAGGATGGTCGTGACTTGCCTGTATCTGAGGCACTGACCATGGCTGTTCATGAGTCTCAATCCCTTTTCTGGGAGCGCATGGTCGCGCAAGGAAGACCTTTTTGTAGCCGTTATCTGCCGTTGCTAGCCGATACATTTCCACAAAACTTCAAAGGCGTGACTCCCGAAAGGTTCTATGAAGCGGTCAATGTCAGTCAGCCCTTATTGATAAGGGTGGAGGCGGATGAGGTGACTTATTCACTTCATGTCATTCTTCGCTATGAACTGGAAAAGGGTTTGTTTGACGGGTCGATTCAAGTCGAGGAGTTGCCTGAGCTGTGGAATGCTAAAATGGTAGAATATTTGGCAGTGGAACCGCCAACAGACACGCTTGGAGTTTTGCAGGACACACATTGGAGCGGAGGAGCCTTTGGTTATTTCCCTTCTTATACTTTAGGGGCGATTTATGCCAGCCAGTTTCATAAGGCATTAATCCAGGCTATGCCTGATATGGAAATACAAATATCGGCAGGAAACCTGTCTCCTGTAAGGGATTGGCTAGGCACTCAAATTCATCAACAAGGCAGGTTGTTATCGGTTCCCGATCTGGTTAAGCAGGTCACGGGGGAAGACTTGAACCCTGCGATTTTTCTCGGCTATTTGAAAAATAAATACCGTCAAATTTACCGACTTAACTAAAAGGTGGATGATGGGCCTCGGTGACAGCAGCACAACTTATCCTAATATGAAACGCCAACATCAATATTGTGATGTCTGCGGATCTCTTTTACCCGCTCCAGGTTTTTTTTGCGTCCAATGCGGCCCTCCTCAGCCGCCAGAACCTGACCCTGAAAAGGGCTTGAATGCTTCCCAGACTTTTTTGCGTATTGCCTTGCTAACTCTGATTTTTATTGTGGTCGTGATGGTCAAGCTGGAATTTAATCTCAAAGACTTTCTTCCGCAGGAGATCATTACTGAAGCACCCCTTAAGGTTGCTGAGGACGAAGACTTTAAATTACTTTTTAAGGTTAAAGTGAGTTTTGCCAATTTGCGTGACAAACCCAGCACAAAGACAGGCAAAATCATATTTGTGCTGACTCAAGGCACTCAGGTTGAAATTCTGGAGAAAAAGGGTAAATGGTCAAAAATTCGCTCCAAGCCGGGATCGGGGGAGCAAGCCCGGACAGGATGGATAGGCAATAAGCTGCTTGATTCAGAAATCAAATAATTTTTTTCAACCACTCAGTTTGTCACTCGCTTCAAGGATTGCTGTCTTGAATTCTTCATAAGTCTGGGTTACGGGAAACTGTGGAAATTCTTGCACAACGTTATCGGGCGCCCTGAACAAAATCCCGGCATCGGCTTCTTTCAGCATTCCTGTGTCGTTGTAAGAATCTCCAGCGGCGATGACTTTCAAGTTAAGCCCTTTCAATGCTGCCACTGCCTTGGTTTTTGCATCCGGAAGCCGTAAACGGTAGTCGGTGATTCGTCCCTCGTCATCAACAATCAGGTCATGGCAAAACAGGGTGGGGTAGTCGAGTTGTGCCATCAAAGGGCCGGCGAACTGGTTGAAGGTGTCCGACAGAATGATGACCTGAAACTCACTTTCCAGCCAGGATAAGAATTCCTTTGCGCCAGGAAGCGGTGCAATGCCACTGATCACCTCTTCTATGTCAGATAGTTTGAGATTATTTTCAGTGAGAATTTTGAGCCGCCCCTGCATCAGTTCATTGTAATCGGGGATATCTCGCGTGGTAAGCCGTAATTTTTCAATACCAGTTTTTTCAGCAAAAGCGATCCAGATTTCAGGAACCAAAACTCCTTCTAAATCCAAGCAGGTGACGATCATCGGGGCTGCATCCTTTGTTTCATGTTTACGAAAGTGAGTTATAAGGGCATTTGTTTTTTCTTTCTCAAATCCAGAAGAAAACGCCATTCTTCGTTCCTGGTAAAATGAGAGATTAAGCCATATACCAATATTCCGGAAGATATGCAAGCAGTCAGAACAAACAATCGGGTCGAGAGAGGATCACTGGCATGAAAAAAGCTTTCCCTTCCAAGATAAGTAATGGCACCCATGGCTACTGAGGCAGAAGACATTTTAAGAGTCGAACGCAGTATTTTCCTGCCACCCATCAGACCGAGGCGTTTCCTTAAATAATAAATCAACATCGCAACATTAAATAAAGCGGATATTGAAGTCGCTAATGCCAGGCCACCATGTTGCAAGGGACCCATTAAAATTATGTTCAAAACCGTGTTGAGAATCATAGAGTAAATACCTATTTTAGCCGGAGTTTTGGTGTCCTGCAGGGAATAAAAAGCGGGGGCTATGATTTTGATTCCTGAATAAGCGCAAAGGCCAATGGAATAATAGAGTAGAGCAATGGCCGTGCCCTCGGTGGTGGAGGCCAGAAATTCACCCCGCTCCCACAAGGTATTGATGATAGGTTCGCGGAGAATGATCAATCCTACCGTTGCGGGTATGGTGACAAAAAGAATGAGACGAATACTGAAGCCTAAAGTCTGGACCAACTCCTTCAGGTTGCCCTTCGCCGCCTGGCCCGATAATGTAGGCAGAAGGGCCACCCCTAAAGCTACCGCGAATATTCCCAGAGGCAGTTGCACCAGTCGGTTTCCATAATAAAGATATGAGATCGATCCACCCGGCAACAGGGAGGCGATCAGTGTATCAATCATAATGTTTAGTTCATAAACAGCCAGACCCAATACAACCGGTCCCATCAGCCGGGCAATTTTAACAACTTCCTTCTGTCTGAAGTTAAGGGTTTTCTCAAAGCGCAGACCTTTTTTAAATACCGCAGGGAGCTGAACTAAAAGTTGCAGGGCACCCCCGACCACAACGCCGATGGCCAACCCTGTAATGGGTTCATCCATCAACGGAGCAATCACCAGAACCGAGACAATCATGCTGACATTTTGTAAAATGGGAGTGGCGGCTGGAAGAGCAAAAACCTTCAGGGTATTTAAAATTCCCATACAGAAGGCAGCCAGACCGATGAAGAAAAGATAGGGGGACATCCAGCGTGTCAGTTTAACCGTCAGTTCAAACTTTCCCGGTTCATCGAGGAAGCCCGGAGCAAAGACTGTTATTACTGCGGGAGAAAACACCAGAATCAATAAGGATGCTGCGGATAAGATAATAAAAAGGATGTTGAATAGGTTGGTGGTTAGTTTCCATGCGGCGGCTTCGCCCTTCAGGGTCAGTGTCTCCGAGAAGACAGGAATGAAAGCCGCCGTCACGGCACCTTCACCTAAAATTCTACGCTGCATATTTGGGATTCGAAAAGCGACAAAAAAAGCATCGGCGGATGCCGAGGAGCCAAATGCCATGGCAATAACCATATCACGCAGGAACCCGAAAACTCGGGACACCAGAGTCATCCCGCTTACAGCTCCTGCTGCTTTACTGACTTTCTCATTGCTATTCATTAATGGTGTCGATCCAGGTGGGAATCATTGAACGCACGTGTACGAGGTTTTACCTGTATGCAGTATAGCAAAGCTGGGGTTCATGAAGGCGAATTATTCAATGGCTTCCCTAGATAGAGGGTGATTTAAAAATCCTCCCGTTATACATCTCTTTAATATAGAGAGCCTCCGCGCATGTTATAATGATTTAAGAATAATTTTTCCCCCATGATCCTCAATGCCGAAAATTAGAGTCAGGACAAAAGACCAGGAAACTTACGAAAAGCTTGTTGATGCATATGAGAAAACCGTCATTATCCAAAAACAGAAGCGATTGACCTATGGGCATTGGGATTTTGTAGTATTTGGGCAGACAGATAAAAATGAGACGGTTCTTCGCCAAGGCTACGCTGAACAGGCATCTATAAAAAAGGTTCCCATTTATATTGCTTCATTGGCTCAACCGGGACTCACCAATGTCAATGGTATCCCTATCGAAGAGTTTGTCGAGGAGGATGTTCCTGAAAAGTACAAGGGGCTGGAAATCATTCATATCGACCCTCTTCGCCCCCTCACCATAAATAAGAAGGAAACTCTCCCTGGAGCCAGTCGAACATCGGATCAAATCTGCAAGGACTACGAAGATGAGAATATTGCGGTTATTCATTCTCCACATGAGTCGGATTGGATGATCGCCGTAATGAGATATCTCAGCGAATGTGACCGTGCATTTCCAGATGTTGTTCAGGAGGCTTTTTCTAGTAATGCCCCGCTTCATAGAAATTTTTTGTCCCTGGAAACACCCAGCCAACTTAATTGATTCAAGCACCTGTGAAAGTGATTTTAATTGCTACGTTGATTTTCGGATTTTCAGGTTTAGTGCTCGCAAAAGAGAATTCTGAGCTTGTCGTGTGTACGATGGATGCAAAGCCTTGTCCTGATGGAAGCTATGTTTCTCGTGCAGGAGCAAATTGTGAGTTCACAACATGTCCGAAGTCAATATCAGGAAAAGAGGAACTCATCGATACCGTAATAATAGGAAGTGCTGAAACTCCTGACCCCGTATCAGAAAGAGTTTTTGAGTTAGAAAAAAAGGGCGTCGTTTCAAGTGTGACGATAATGGAATCATTCCCTGTCCAAATACGACTGAAAGCGACACAACAAATTATTGATGAGTTAAAAGCCATCCCCCGAATTATATCACCGACATTTAAGTGATTCGTTAAGTCCATTCTTGACTGGGAATCGCACTTCTCAAAGGTCCTGGATGAAACGTTGTGCGTAGGAGCGGATGTTTTTCCCGTTCAGCACATGGAACCGCCTTACTTTTTCAATCGTCTGATTAGAAAATCGTTTCAAAGGAATATGGATGATTTTTTTACCATATCTTTTAGCAAGCCTCCGCCAGGTTATCCGTGGTGTACAGGGTGATACAACCGTGACATGCTTTTCTTTTGAATGAAAAAAAGCCGCCTCCAGAAGTCTTTCCTCAAGGGTGTCAGAAGAATGTATGCGCGGATCCTGCCATATATCCGGAATAGGGCGTGGAGGATAGATCATCATGCACCCTCCATAAGTGGCTTGTCCAATACCAGGCCCGATTAAATTACTCATATATTCAGTCGCGAAAAAACACAGCGTAGATTCCTCATTATGTTCGGCGTACCAGGTCTGACACCAGCTGTATTTCTGCGGATCGGGTTCAGGATCAAAAAGAAAGACGATGATTTCGACCTGTCCTCTGGAGGGAGGAATTTCTTTCACGTAAATATCTCCCGTATGCCAGTGACGCAGGGTGTCCCGAATGTCTATGCCATCTTTAACGGAGGATGTGAACTTTTCGGTTCGGGCCAGATCGTGACTCAATAAAAGTTTAGTTTGCTCACGCACATGGGTGTTCAGATTTTCTATTTTCTCATCCTCCACTGGCCAGGAGCACTGGCCATAAGGGTCCCAGTCGTATTGCCATTTTACTTGTGACTGGATGTCCGGCTCAGGTTTTAAATTTAGAGTACGCCATTCAAAATGGGTTTCCGACAAGCGGTTTTTCATGATGACCGGTTTGGCACCTTCTTCATGCGGCATGGCCTGATCGATCCCCAGCGAAAGGCTTTCTGGTAAATTATCATCGGGTTCGAACGGATATTCTCTGGCTGCTTCCAAAACTGCGATAGCAAAGGGGTCTCCCCCGAATTGTTTGGCAGCGTTTACCAGCGTGTAGAGGTCGGGCAGAAGACGAGACTCCATCAAAGTCAGGTTACGAATGTACTGCAAAAGAATTTGGAAAGTCTGCGAGGTCAGGTTGTGATAACGAATTTTGTGTTTTTTAATGAACAATTCACGGGCGCGCAGGAGAATTTCTTTTACCCCGTCAACCGGTGTATTTTTGTCGGGCCGTAATTCCTGCCGCTTCTTTTCATACAAGTATGTCACATAGGGCAATTCGGTGAGCGCAAAGAATAAGGTTTGTTTATCCACGCCATGTAATGCTGGCAAACCCTCAGCTTTTTGCGGAGGAGTGACCTCCAGCCGTTCATCATAAGCCTCCTTAACCCAAGGCCAATCAAGGATGGAACATATGAAAACTATATTGGTATATTCCATCTCCAACTGATGCAGTTGATAGGCCATCCAACGTGCCCGCCAGAAGTGTTGGCCCTTATCCTTGGGCCGCTTTTGGGTTAAGAGCAGAGTACTGACAAACTTCTCGTAGGATATCTGGCTCAATGCAAAACTGTCGGGAAAGTCGACACTTCTTTTTTCATAACTTTCCGTGCTCCAGTCTATAAAATGACGCGGTATCCCTTCCTGCATGGCAACGCGTAAACCCATGATTATCGGCTGGCTGGGATCAATGGGTACATAATTCATTTCACCCTCTTGCTCGACCTGGCAACTCAGGGAAATGTTCGGGAGGATGTCGATACCTTCTTCAACTGTTTGCTTGAATTCAGGCGGGAGTGCGACTGCCAGACAATCACAGGGAATCGATAAGAGTTGCTTGCGTATTTCCCGCGAAAAGCTTCCGCTACCATGGATCACAGGCAAAAATTGAATACGATCACTGAGCTTGAGGGCTTGACTCATAGTTTTAAGTTCCTAGTGGTCACTATCAGGATGCAATGGATTGTCATCATTAAAAAAGAAATCTCCAAGACCCATTGGCAGTCTTTCTTCACCTAAAGATCGCCTGTTTCGGGCTGCGAGAGAATCCAAATCGAGAGCTTCTTCACCGAGAACTTTACTGATGGCCTCTTGCCATATGGTGTCTTTAGCCAGAGGACTGTCCTTTTCCTGACTCATTCGTTTCAGCGCATACCGGAGGATGTGAATGCCATCGCGGGGTGAAAAATCCAGATCTAATTGATGAGATTTTTGCAGGAACTCAGCAGTCATTATTAACAATTCTTCTTCTGAATAGGGCAGGTGATATCGGAGTATGGCCAATTCATCCTGATAACTGGGCATCGTCATTTGCAGGGTGGGTTGCAAACGGGAAAGGATATAATCGGGTATCTCAAAAGTGGATTCATCGTTATTCATGGTCACGCAAGCGCGAAACTCGCTATGGGCGTGAATCTGAATTCCCGCAATAATGGATTCTACGTAGCGGCGATGGTCGAGAAGGGGAGCCAGTGAAGCCCAGCTTTTCTCATTCATGCGGTTGCCTTCATCCAGAATACATATACCTCCTTCAAGCATGGCGCATACCAGTGGAGATGCGTGGTAGGAAATTTTTCCCTGTTCCGAGAGAACCGGAGTGATCAAAAGGTCTTCCGGACGGGTATCACTGGTGCACTGAAATATATACAAAGGCTGATTTCTTTGTTTTGCCGCAACCATAGCCAGAGTGGTTTTTCCGGTTCCGGGCATTCCTGTAATTCTTGGTGACAGGGGGAAGTCATTTTCCGAAATCACCATCCAACATGCCTGTATTTGTTTGAGTACTTCGTCCTGACCAATCCATTCAGGACGGGTGGAATCGGGTTTACCCAAATGCAGGGTGACTCCATCCACTTCTATTGATTTTTTTGTAGTCGTGTTCAATGTATGTTCCTTCAACAACAGATTTAGCGGAGAACCTCCGCAGGTAAATAGCTTTCTTCAGAGCAAACTTTCGGCCCAACTCGGGTGCTAGTGGCAGGATACTTAGGCTTTAGGGTGGCTGTCAAGCTGGTCTCCGAAAATAGCGTTCCTCTCCCGCTTTCATGGGCTCTGCCGTAATGATATAATATCGCAGATAATACTAACTGGAGGGAATGGAATGAACGACTTGTATTTAGCTTTGCAAG
>JACNKA010000162.1 GCA_014382285.1 Nitrospinota bacterium
GGAGTTTTATGGATTTAGGGAGAACTTGCCAAAGCAAAGGAGAAACAAATTCAATATTTGAAGTTAACGAACTAGATGAGTCTGGGTGGATATAAATGTTAAAAAGTCTGTTCGTTAACTCATTTTTATAAGTCTCTGGCAAATCACCAAGTGCGTTTTCTATTGCGATTGCATTTCTATCAAAATTATCAGATTTGAGTGTCTCAATATATTCTTCAATATCGATAATTTGTATTGGATACTCTTCATTAAGAACATATTTTATGCAGTCATCAATTACAGCAAGAACTTTTACCAATGATGGCTCACTGCTTTTAGGGTGACCAGAAAATATATGCCTTGCTTCTTTTGAATGTTTCAATATTTTATATGCTTCCCATCCAATAACACCAATTTTGTACGCCCCTTCAATTAATTGATCATCATTTACATATTCTTGAAAATCTTCATATGTCTTTATCTCTCGACCAAGATTAATCTCTTTATTGAAGAGACTAATACTACGGAAGAGGATTTTATTCCGCAGGTCATCAACAACGGCATTCCAAAATGCACCAATAGCACTTCGATAACCTTTTACCGGTAATACGCGTATGGCCTCAACTATATACGTATTGTCACGCATATCCTCACGCACCCCCATAACTGCTCTTTTTATAAGAGGTACAATGTCTTTATCCGAAGTGGGAGCAATTTCGTCCATGTTTTTCCTTGGGGTCTAAATGTTATTTATAAAAACAGGTTAAATATTATAGTAAAAAGTTTACCCAGCTATCGTCCCTTTTGGGTCGATAAGCGTCTGTTCAAATAATTTTAACCCCACTCCGCATCTATTAAAAATTCCTTATGATGATTTCAGATTTCTTTCTTGCGGAATCGCGCTTATTGTTACCGGAGTAGTGGATAGGCCCTATTGATCGTATTTTGAAGCCTTGATATAGTTTCCGCATATCGCTCCATTCGCTGTAGCTTAACACAAATTTTCCGTCAACCTCAGTCAACCGATCCCCCCCTTACACCGGCCCTCTTTTAAAAATCGGGCGCAGAGGCAAACAGCCACCCTCCGCTCGTCATCGCGAACGACTGTAAGGAGTGTGGCGATCCAGGTTCTGGATACACACCTAGATTTACCCTTTCAGGGCACGAGTGCAAATGAATGGATGTCACGGCCGCGTCGGCAAAAGCCTCCTCGCAAAGACGCCAACCACAAATCCCCCCGGCCCTTGTGGATACTATAAAAAAATCCAACCCTCCCTCAATCCCTCCCTATGAAGGGAGGGAGTCATTTCAATCCGGCATCATCATTGTCCATCTGTGTTCCCAAAGTCTCTAAATGCAAATCACCCCAGCCCTCGTTATACTTTTCAAAAGCTCTCGTGCCCGGAACGGGTACTTTGTAAAAGAGGGGTTCATTTAACTCTATAAATATTCTATACTTATCAGCTGACTGTGTATTTTTATTACTCAATTGATTCGATATCATGGCCCCGAGTTCATCTGATAATTTAATTTCTCGCTACGGTAAGGAAAGCTTGCCGGAAATTCTTCACCATATTGCCACCCGGTTGAAGAAGCTTTATGCCTGCAAAACGGTGCGGATCTATCTTGAGGATCTCTATGAGGGCATGCTCGTTTGCCAATATGTCACCGACCAGAACAAGCCGAACGAACAGCACATCACCAAATTTGTTTCGCCTGAGGCTTCTATCATATCGCAGGCGTTTCTTAAAAATGAGGTGGTGTTCTCATGGGATGAGCCGGAAAAATTTGCCAAATTACAAAATCCGTTTGAAAAACTGGCAGGCATTAAGGCGACCGCCGTGTTCCCCATCACCTATCAGTTTCGGCCCATCGGCACCATCAGTCTCGACTGGGGAAAGGCAGGAGAGTTTCTTGACGGGGAGCAAAAAAAAGAGGTTGTCGATTTTCTCGGCGATGCCAGCGGCACCATTGACCGCGCCAAACGGTTCCATCAGAAACTTTCTTTCTCGCGTCATCTCGATTTAGCGCGGAAAAAAGAAGCGGCGTGGATGATGATGCGTTCTGCTGTGCAATTGATTGACAAACTGGCTTTGGCCTCGGTCTGGGTGCCCTCTTCCATTAAGAATCCCAAAGCCAGGGAACTGAGTAATCAGGTAGAAATTCTCGCCGCGTTTTCGAAAAACAAGGAGGACGCGCTGATATATAACAATCGCGAACACATCAATATCCACAAAGAAAATCTGATCAACCGAATCGTTCTTCACGACAAACGCAAAGGCCTCACGGCCAAAGACCCTGAACTGAATGCAGTCTATATCGAAGATGTTATGGAAGAAAGTTTCAGCCGAAAAGCTGTGGCGCGAAAAATTGATCTCGTCTCTCTTTATCAGGTTCCGAAGTTCAACTCCAAAACCAAGCAGTTGATTTGCGTGGTGAATTATTACACCAACACCTCGCACAAATTCACCAACTTTGAAAAACCGCTTTTGGAAAACCACGCGGCGATGGTGGAGAAATTAATTTTAGAGGAAAACCCGGAGCATGTAGAAATCGAAGTGCTCAGTGAAATCGAGGAACTGTTATCCGATGCCGATGACAACCTGACCTCTTTTCTCGATAAGATTCTGGCAAAAACTTCTGAATTGATCGGTGCCGATTCGGGGACCATTTCCATTCATAAAATTATCGATGGCAAACCCTGGCTCGCCATTGAAGATGAAGAAGGTAATCTGGTTGGGGCTAAATCTCGCGGTTGGATGAAAAGTAAAATCCCTCTCATGCCCGTTGGTGGTGAAGAACTTCCTGCCGAGCAACGATCCCTCAACGGTTATGTGGCACACATTGCCAGACCGGTATTAATCACTGATGTGGAGGATGCCAGGCAGACTCAAGGGTTTTATAAAAATCTTTCCGGACAAATCCAGTCCGAGTTAGCTGTCCCCATCATTCACGGCAGTCATGTTCTGGGGGTGATCAACCAGGACAGCTTTCAAAAGTATTTCTTCACTCAAGAGCATCAAAGAATCCTCCAGATCATCGCCAGTCTGATCAGCCAGAAAGTCAACAACCTCCAGCAGATCGAAACTCTTAAACGGGAACTGTCACAACTCAAGAAAGATATTGAGTACCGCGATCCTAAAGTTTTCTCCTATCATTTCGGCAACGTCATCGGGAAGAGCCAGAACATCAACTCACTTGTGGGCCAGATTCAGACCGTTGTGGAATCTATTTGCAACCGTATGCTGAACTGGGAGGGCAACCAACAGAGCGAAGTCATGACCGGGTTGCCCAGCCTCCTCGTTCAAGGGCAAACCGGCTCGGGTAAAGAATTCTTTTTCAATAATATCTATTCTCATCTCAACGACATGTTCCAAAAAGAGAAGGGAGCCCATTTCAAACTGCCTTTAAGAAAAACCAATATTGCCGCCTACAGCGGTGAGTTGACTTACAGTGAATTGTTTGGGCACAAGAAAGGTGCTTTCACAGGAGCAGAGTTCAACCGTCAGGGAATTCTTGAAGAAGCCAATGGCGGAGTGGTTTTTCTCGATGAGATCGGTGATGCTGACCCAAAAACCCAGGTACAGTTATTACGCTTTCTCGATACGGGAGTGTTCATGAGGTTGGGCGAAAACCAGCCTCGCATTTCAAAAATATTCCTGATCGCCGCGACCAATAAAGACCTGCTTAAGGAAATTCAGGAGGGGCGATTTCGCGAAGACCTGTACCACCGCCTCAGTGCCTTGAGCTTCCAGATACCGCGCTTGAATGAACGAGAGGAAGACATCGAAGACCTCGCCACTCATTTTCTCGGCATCCTGTTTAACTCATACAAAAAAGAAGGCAACGACCCTACCCCGCCACAACTGGAACCAGCGGCGGTTGAATATCTTAAACAACATCCCTATCGGGGAAACGTTCGGGAACTGAAGAATATTCTGCTACGAGCCATGCTCTTTAGAAAAGGTGCTGTGATCAGCAAAAATGAAATCATATCAGCATGCCAACCCTCTTTTTCAGAGGCATCATCAGAAGGCACACCGGATCAGAGTTTTATCGACACTCTATTGAGTCAATTTGAGGCGGGAGAAGCCGATTTCTGGACAGATATTCACCAACCTTTCAAGGCCAACCATTTGACCCGCGACACCGTCCGGTCGCTGATACTGGCGGCAAAAAACAGGTACCAAACCAACCTTCCAGGACTGGCCGTAAAACTACGCGCCTGTAAAACCCGTTCGCATTTAGAATCTGACGAAAGGAAGAAGTTTCTCAGCTTTAAAAACTTCCTTTATAAAACCGTGAAAATATCAGAAAACTAAGAATAAGTTTTATAGGCTGCAAAAATTGCAGAACGGAGTTCAGACTTTAACTTTTCTGACTTGAACTCCACTGTTTCCCGAAATTGTCCATCCTTGCCTTTTTGCGAGGGAAAACCGACAAACAATCCGCCAGTTTTTGAGGAGAGAACGCGAAAACCTTTTATCAGAATCACATCATTAAAGGTAACATCTGCATAAGCCCGCATAGAAGAATCCGGTTCACCAGAATCAAAGGGGTAAATTTTAACCGCCGTAATGGTCATAAGAAGGACAACAGGGTTCACATAGTGTGAAATTGTACAAACGGATGGATTGACGTCTACCTATAATCTGCTAAACTAATAAAAGTAGTTTGCCGTAATTATAAGATGGAAATAACTTGAGTACTTCCTAGATTCCATCTCAGCCACTCAAAACATCGTATCAAATATCGGCCTTTTGCATACATCATTTTCGCTTAAGGCTGAAAAATATAATTCATAATCTTACGAAGGAGTAGCTCATGTCAACAAGCACCGTCTCTGAAGACTTCAAAGTTAAAGATCTGTCGCTGGCAGATTGGGGACGCAAAGAAATCATCCTTGCCGAAAACGAAATGCCCGGGCTCATGGCCCTGCGCAAAAAATATGGGACGACCAAGCCCTTAAAAGGAGCACGGGTTGCTGGCTCCCTGCACATGACCATTCAGACCGCAGTGCTCATGGAAACTCTGGTCGAACTGGGTGCCGAAGTTCGCTGGGCATCCTGTAATATATTCTCAACGCAGGATCATGCCGCCGCCGCCATGGCTAAGGCTGGCATTCCTACCTTCGCTTGGAAGGAAGAATCCGAAGAAGAATATTGGTGGTGTACTGCTCAAACTTTGCTGTTTGAAGATGGCCCCAATATGATCCTCGACGATGGTGGCGATCTCACCGCTTATGTTCACGAAAAACACCCTGAGTTACTGGCTAACATTAAAGGCGTCACAGAAGAAACCACTACAGGCGTACACAACCTTTATAAGATGATCGAAAAGGGAACGCTAAAGCTCCCGGCCATGAACGTCAACGACTCCGTTACCAAATCAAAATTCGACAACCTCTATGGTTGCCGGGAATCCCTTGCTGATGGCATTAAACGCGCTACCGATATTATGATAGCCGGAAAAGTAGTCGTTGTTGGCGGGTATGGAGATGTCGGCAAAGGTTGCGCCGATGCCATGAAAGCTTTGGGAGCCAGGGTGATCGTTACCGAAATCGACCCTATCTGCGCACTACAAGCGGCGATGGAAGGTTATGAAGTCACCACTATGGAAGAAGCTGTTAAAGAGGGAAATATTTATGTCACCACAACAGGGTGCGCAGACATCATCTGTATCGAACATATGGAAAAAATGAAGAACGATGCCATTGTTTGTAATATTGGACACTTTGACATTGAAATTCAGGTCGATGCGTTGAACAAGTTCCCGGGAATTGTCAAAGATGTTATCAAACCGCAGGTGGACAAATACACCTTCCCCGATGGACACAATATCCTCCTGTTGGCAGAAGGAAGACTGGTTAACCTGGGTTGCGCGACCGGGCATCCCTCTTTCGTCATGTCCAACTCATTCACCAATCAGGTGCTGGCGCAGATAGAGCTGTACACTAAAAAATACGAAGTTGGTGTTTATACTTTACCGAAAATACTCGATGAAGAAGTTGCACGACTGCACCTTGATAAGCTGGGCGTGAAGCTGACAAAACTTTCCGACAAACAGGCAAAATACCTGAACGTGCCGGCAGAAGGCCCCTACAAACCCGAGCACTATCGGTATTAAAATAAGTACTTCTAAAATAAAACCGGTTTCCCCTGTTGGGGAAGCCGGTTTTTTTGTACGGTTTATCTATTTTAAATCGGGTTATTCTGCAAGAACTCTTTTATCATAGGAAGGATGCGCTCGTGGGCATCTTCCACCACATAATGTCCGGCATCTTCAATCCGGTGCACCTCCGCCTGGGGAAAAATCTCCTTCCAGCGTTTCAAAAAGTGATCGTTAAAAACAAAATCATGTGCTCCCCATATAATTTTGACTGGGTGCTTCTGAAACAGTTTTAAATTATCTTCAATATGCTTAACCACAGAGTAGCTGGGACAAGCAGGGCTCATCGGTATATCCTGCACAAAACGCAAATTAGCTACCCGATTGGCAAAATTACCATAAGGCTCCAGATAACCTGCCCGCACTGCTTTCGTCATTCTTTCCTGTTTCTTGCAAGCCCATTGGATGGCACCTCTCGCAAACGCATTGAAACCTCGAATGGCAAGAGCTCCAAACCCAGGCAGACGGCACAGCCTCAAACTTAGTGGAATCTCACGCGATAAAAATGCGGCAGTATTAAAAATCACCAACCGCTTTATTCGTTCTGGGTGGCGCACCGCAAAACCCATCCCGATGGCCCCACCCCAGTCGTGAACCACGAGGGTAATGTTATCCAATTGAAGGTGATCGACCAACTTTTCGAGATTGTCAATGTGTTGGGAAAGAGTGTAAGGATAGTTCTGCGGTTTGTCTGATTTCCCCATCCCCATATGGTCGGGCACCACACAACGATAAGAATCTTTCAGTCCTAAAATCAGATTACGATAATAAAAGGACCAGGTAGGGTTGCCATGCAACATGAGAAGAGGTTCATTGCCAGAACCTTCATCGAGATAATGATAGCGGAGCTTATCCAGTTGCAGGCTATGAGATGAAAAGGGATAAAGCTCTGTCACCACTCAACACCCAGCATCATGCAGTTGAGGCCGCTTCCTATCCCAAGTAGCGCGGCTTTGTCACCTGGCTTGAGTACATTTTTTTCTATTCCCATCGCCAATGTCGTTGGCAGTGAGGCCGACCCGGTATTGCCTAAAAATTCCAGCGTGGAAAAATCTTTTTGCAAATCCAGCCCCACATTTTCATACATAAGTTTTCGGTGGCCCTTACCCACCTGATGACAGAATACACGGCTCACATCCTCATTACTCCAGCCAAGCTCTTCACGCGTGCGCGCCCAGGTTTTACCGGCGAGCCGACATCCCTCCAGCATCAAAGTTTCGGAGTCGGTTTCCATTAAAGGCGACCACTCGCCACCAGCACCACTGTCGTCACTGCCACGACATAAATGATTGAACTGGGTTTCAGCTAAAGAAACACCACCCATCAAACGATGGCCATGCCGGGTAATTTTTTTGTGAGCCAGAACAACACCGACAGCGGATGACCCGATGGTCAATGAAGCGAAAGAAGATTTAATATTACTTCGGGTAATATCCTGCCGGGACAACAAAGTCTCGATGGTGTTGTTCACAAGCGGGCCACCATTTTCCCCGGCCACAACCAACCCGGCTAATATCTGGTTTTGTTCAATCATGTTGGCAATGATCATCATGCCATTCAGCACACCGAGACAGGCGTTGGAAACATCGAACACAAAGGCCTCACCGGGAAGCTTGAGGTTATTGTGAATTACAGACGCGGTGGAAGGTTCCAAAAAATCTCTGCAAACAGATGCCGAAATCAGGCAACCAATTTGATCCTTATCCACACCCGATTCCGCAATGGCTTTTTTGCCGGCAATGGTTGCCACCTCACTGGGAAAGACTCCTTTCTCCCAGAAACGACGCTCCCGAATTCCACTCATCAACTCCAGACGACCTTGTGGAAGTTTCAGCCGGTCATAAAGAGGAGCCAATCTCTTTTCAATTTCAGCTGACGTAACAATTTTTTCAGGTAGGTGGTAGCCCAGACCTTCGATATGAACTTTTTCAAAACGCATTTTAACTATCTTCTTTGATACCTTCGTTTTTGTCTTTCAAATCTATAAACTGCATTTCATAATATTTTTGATACAGCCCACTATTAGCGAGAAGAAACTCATGCGTCCCCGACTCCACAATCTCACCTTTATCCATAACAATAATCCGGTCAGCATGTTTGATTGTTGACAGTCGATGAGCAATAACAAAAGAGGTCCTGTGTTCCATGAGGTTATGCAGGGCATCCTGCACTAACTTTTCGGACTCAGAGTCCAGCGCGGATGTGGCTTCATCAAGAACCAGAATCGGAGCATTCCTCAAAATGGCACGGGCAATTGCTATCCTCTGACGTTGCCCTCCCGACAATCTAATACCCCGTTCACCGAGAAGAGTGTCGTAGCCTTCATCCAGATTCGATGCGAAATGATCCACATGGGCGGCCCGGGCGGCTTCCAGAATTTCATCGCGGGTGACATCCTGCTCACAACCAAAAGCAATATTATTCCAGATCGTGTCGTTAAATAAAAAAGTTTCCTGAGTCACCAGAGCTAATTGTCTGCGCAGAGAAACCAGCTTATAGTCCTGAATACGATTTCCATCAATTAAGATAGAACCAGAAGTCGCATCAAAAAACCGGAACAACAGGTCCACCAATGTTGTCTTGCCCGCTCCGCTCATACCTACAATAGCAATGACTTCTGATTTTTTAACAGAAAGATTGATATCTTTCAGAACCATTGTTTTACGCGATGGATAACGAAAAGAAACATTCCTGAACTCAATGCTGGCGTTGAAGGATTGCAATTCATTCTCACCTTCCCACAGGTTTTCTTCATCCTGATCGAGAATATCAAAAACCCGTTCCGCCCCTGCCAGTGCGCCCTGGACATTGGTGTAGATTTTAAATAAAATTCGTATAGGAGCATACATCATGAACAAGGCAACAATGAAAGCCAGAAATGTCCCCTGACTGATTTCACCATTCAAAACCTGACCTCCCCCATACCACAAGATGAATGCGGCACTGATGACCCCCAACACCTCTAAAAAAGGTGAAGTGATTTCCACATACTTCACATTTTTTTTCATCACTCCAAGGTAACGGTCATTATCAGCCTGGAATTTTTTTATCTCACGAGGCTCCATACCAAAGGCTCGTACAACTTTTATTCCGGAAAAGGACTCAATAATCGTCGAGTTGATATTGCCCAATATTTCCTGCCCCTGCCGGGACAAGCGCCGCAGTTTTCGAGAAATATTTGATACGGGATAGACCGTAATCGGAAATATAATCAGCGCCATCACTGCCCAGTCCCATTTTAAATAAAACACCCATGCCATCAAGCCAATCAACATCACACCATTTTGCATGAACTCTTTCATCAATCGCGTCACGGTGGACTGCATGATTGCAACGTCATTATTGATTCGGGACATGAGTTCGCCAGTCTCATGTTCCTCAAAAAACACAAAAGGAAGCTTATGAATATGAGTGAACAATTTTTCCCTGAACTTCACCACCAGCTCCCACGAGATCCCGAAAATGATGAGGTTTTGAGCATAAGTCAGCACTGCCTTGATAACGTATAATATGATCAAGGCGAGCGGAATCACCTTCAACATGAAATAATCTTTTTCCACAAAGATCTGATCGAAGGTTTTTTGAATGATCGGAACGGGAGAAGTGGCGATGATGCCAACAATGATTGAAAAGAAAATAGCCAGGTATAAGCGACCCAGATAGGGTTTTAAGTTGAGGAATAAACGCTTATAAAGGGACATTAGCCACCAAGGTTTTGAGACAGGAGCCTATGGGATAAAAACGATAGGAAAAAGCCCCTGGTATTGAACGCGATTCAATATCCAGGGGCTAGAAAAAACTTTACGTAACAGGGTAAAATCTAGGATTTCGCTCCTTTTGCAGGGATGAAATCTTCAATGCCCGCGCCATTTTTAATAGCATCCTCCATCATCTTCACGGACTCTCTGATTCCTTCCTCACAAACATCCAGCGAAATATCCTTGATATCATTTTGAGAACACCAAGCCATTACCCGGTTTTGAGTATTGTCCCGCATAAACCCCTGGGGAACGCGCTCCAACCTTGCCAAAGCTTCTGGTGACCAGTTGAAATCATCTGCATTCAATTCAGCCCCTATGCTGAGAATATCACCCGGGATTCCCTCGCTTTTTTCATTACCAGTTCCGTTACCATCCTGAACAATCCTCTCATTCAGGATTTTATCGAGAAATGCCAATGTGACGGAATTCACTTTCTGCACCCGCGCATTTTTCTCAACTCGGGCATGGGCTTTTCTTCTCAAATGCCCCTTTGGAAAACTGTTAAGTCGATCCAAGGCTTCCTGAGTCCAGGACACTTGCACACCATCAGGTAAAGTTGTAAAGGTGGTGGAATTCTGAGCCTCTGCATCAGTGGCCTCAAACTCTTCCTTGTTAACGGGAAGTAATCTTTCAGCACCTGCATTACAAACAGTACACTTAACAACATCACCTTTATAGAAAGTATTACAACTGGTGCATTTCAAAGTTATCTCTTCAGGAGGCTTGCCAGCATGGGCTTCTGCCATTTCTTCTTTCAGCATACCCAGACCTTCAGGATTATTCGGGTCCATACCCTCATCTTTCATCCTCTCACCAATGGCAGACATCGCCTGCATGGCACCGGCAGGAAGTATCTCCTGCACAGCTTCAGTGATAACGCTGGATGTGATCATGCTGTGGCCCCGCTCCAACGAATAACGCAGAATCGCAGAAGTCGCCATCGGCCGTACAAAGCCAGGTATTTTCTTCAATCTTTCCTTCGCTTCAGCAGTCCATTCAATGCTTTCTTCTGCCTGCAAGTCTATCGGCGGCTTGAACACTCTGCTGGAGAGCATCACGTTACACGGTACCAGACGCAACAGGTTCTCAGCATTACCTCCGATATCCATATCCGGGGCACTGTGTACACCGATCCGTCCAAGAATTAACAGATAGGGGTTTTCCTCTCTGGCGTACTGCAGGACTTTCTCAAAGACCTTTCCGTCCAGAAGGCGGATCGTACATTCAATTTCTTCCTCTTCACAAATTTTACGGGAAATCTCCAGATGAGCCTGGTAGATCTTAGCCAGTCCCTTATCAATGATGTCTTCATGCAGTTTTTCCTGTTGCTCAAACTTGAACACTTTGGAAGCTTCGCGGGACAATACACCTGTCAAACTATTAAACATGGCGTAATGAAAGTAAGGATCAAAGGTGGAAATGACTTCTAATGGACGATTGAGCTTTTTCGCCATTTCAATTCCCGTCATCAACCCGCCAAAAGAATGACCACTGCCGTCAACCGCAACTACAATTTTTCCGCTTGAAGGTCTGTCTTCATGAATTTCGGGACAATATTTAACCACCAGCATGTCTTTCGTAGAACGCCGGATAACCCTTTCAGCAACAGTACCAATCAAACTGTCTCTAATCGCACCAAGCCCCAAAGCACCCATGACAACCAGGTCATAAGGAGACTCTTTGATATCACGCACCAGTTCAGTCCAGTTACGCCCTTCAAGGGATTTGCCCTCAAATGGAATACCCAGTTCCTTACATTTTTCCTTGGGAACATCCAGATAGGAGTCACTGATAACTTCCATCCCTTTGGTGATCAACTGATCATGAATGTTGCGTTGCTTTTCTAACTCTTCCTCATCCTGATATTCTTCAGGAAGTCCACTTTCCATTTGGCGGAACCGGACATCGTGCATTTTAGCGGCATAAACATGGCTTGCGGTAATGGTCGCCTCTGATCCTTTCGCAAGCTCAAGTGCCAAATCCACACAGGCGTTAGAGTAATCAGAGTTATCTACCGGTATATAAATATTCTTAAACATTGGGTGAATTTCTCCCTTCCAGAAACCTGGGATATATAGTTTTGAAAAATTGGAATTCTAAATATTCTAAAATTAAAGGATCTTTCGTAAAAGTCCCTCAATCAACTGCGGAATCAGGTGCTGTAAAACACTTTACAGACGCTGGGCATTCTAGCAAATTATTCAACCGTGTCAATTAGAATTAAGGCAAGAAAATATTGTAATTATAGACATTTGAAGAGTTTAAGTGCCGTCAGTCAAAATCCATTTTGACCCTGAGCCTTAATCACTTATCACAAAACCGTTTTGCAGAATCAAGCAGTCACTACCCCCACAGCAAAATCATAACAACAAGACTTAACTAATCAACCATAAAACAATGTTTTTAAAGGTATAATTTAATTAAAATTTTTCCTTTAAAGATGTTTTGCCTGAAAGCGATTTTTTCGTTACAATGCACTCGCTTGGCGAAACTTCATTTTTACAAGATACTGGTCGCTAACAGAAGATACAACGACACTGGAACCCGGAGTCAATCTTTTTTCCAGGTCAATTCCTGAACCAACATCCCGATGTATGACATCCGTTACACAGGGACGCTTTCAAAGGGAGCCCGATGCTTTTTAATCATCAAGACGAGATAGCCCAGCAACTCAAGAATATCGCCACCCTCGATAACGGTGGCTTGAAAATAGAAAATGCCGACAAACTTCGGGGAGATGTATTGGATCAGTTGATCCAGAATGCCATCCTCAACCCTTCATCGGAGATAAAAGGTCTGAGCCGGTTTTTCATCAAATCGGCGGCACTGGAACTGGGCATTGTCAGTTCATCGATTCAGGGACTCTATGATGCTCGAGGCCGGGGCGAAGTAAAAGGTTTCACCGTTCCCGCTCTCAACATCCGTGGCCTGCCCTATGAGCTTTGCCGAGCCATTTTCCGTACCGCTATCAAAACCAATGCCGGTGCATTTATTTTTGAACTGGCTAAATCCGAAATGAGCTACACCTTCCAAAAACCACAAGAACTATCCACCGTCATTCTTGCCGCAGCCATTAAAGAAGGATTTACAGGCCCCGTCTTCATTCAGGGTGATCATTTTCAAGTCAACGCCAAAAGCTACGCCCAAGATCCCAAAAAAGAAGTTGCAGGACTCAAAAACCTGATCGAAAGCGGTATCGCAGGTGGATTCTATAATATCGATATCGACACCTCCACACTGGTCGATCTCAGCAAACCCAATGTCATCGAACAACAACGAGCCAACTTTGAAGTCGGCGTAGAACTCACTCAACATGTTCGGGAATTCGAGCCAGAAGGCATCACCATCTCTGTGGGTGGCGAGATCGGCGAAGTGGGGAAAGAAAACAGCAATGAGCAGGAACTGCGAGCCTATCTCGATAATTTTAACGACCTGCTGAAAAAAAATAAAAGCGGCGCCACCACCATCAGCAAAATTTCCATCCAGACCGGAACCTCGCATGGGGGAGTCCCGCTACCCGATGGAACCGTGGCCGATGTCAATCTCGACTTCGATACACTGGAAAACCTGTCGCGCATTTCACGCGAAGATTATGGACTGGCAGGAGCCGTCCAGCATGGCGCATCCACCCTGCCCCAGAACCTGTTCAACAAGTTTCCCGAACTGGAAACAGCAGAAATTCACCTGGCTACCGATTTTCAAAATATGATCTACGGAAGCGATTTGTTTCCCACCGACTTTAAAGAAAAAATTTACACCCACCTACGCGAAAAATTTGCTGGAGAGAAAAAATCCGGTGAGACTGACGAACAGTTCATCTACAAGACTCGCAAAAAAGGCTTTGGGGAATTCAAATCCGAGTTCTGGGGACTGTCCAACGAAATTCGAGAAGGGATCGGCAAAGAACTGGAAGACAAAATGACTTTCCTGTTCGACAAACTGGCCGTGCAAAACACTAAAGATTGCGTTGATAAAACTGTAGAAATAGTACCTATCCAACCCAACCTTCAGGACGAAGTCACCGCCTGTGGTTAACCAGCTATTAACGCAAATAAATACCGATGATTTCTCCCCCTGATAACTCGAACAAGAGCGGTAGTTTTGTTCGCTGAGGTCGAGGCAGTTGCTTTTTCCCGCCCCACCCAAACACGCCAAATCAAATACAAGAAGGGCCTCCACCCTCGCACCCAACAGCTTTTAAAAAGTCGGATAATTTAAAATCCCCTGCCCCTATTACAAACAAAGTGATAATCCCTCAATATCACCCGCTTTCCTGACCCTGTAGTTTATAGTGGCAAATATAATTTCCTGGCGGTACAATCCCTCAAACACCTAAAATTAAGTAGGCAATTGTCCTACCAGATTACCAAGTTTAATACCCGTCAAAAGTTGTCTGATAAAAGTTATCGATCGAAGGCTCTGACAGAGTAACCCATACAAGCTTGGTCGATTTGGGGAATTAAAATTACGCAAGCAGAATGAACGACCTCCACATATTTACGATGTTGAAAGAAAACATTGCGAGCAAATCAAATTGAATAATAAACAGAATATTAAAAATTCTTGTCTGATTTGTTCTTTGGTCGCTTTTTTCCTGCTTTCAATGATTTGGGAATTTGGCATCAAAGACTCAATTCTTCCGGTAGCTTCGGAATCCCATCTTCAGGCTCTGATTGCATATCTCTGCATTTTTGCTTTGTCTCTCTCTGTTTTGACCCTGACTTTGAAGTCCGGGTGTGAGGAAGTGCCGGACAACTCAGGTCACACATCTAGTGATGAACTGGCCCAGACCATTTTCCATCATGCCCACGATGCCATTATTACAATAGATACCGGTAGCAGAATCACGCGGTGGAACAAAATGGCTGAAAAAATATTTGGCTGGGACCAAAAAGAGGTTCTCAATAAAAAACTCACCGATTTTATAATTCCTGCAAAGTTTCGTGATGAACACGATAAAGGCATCGCCCATTTTATTTCCTCTGGAGAAGGACCGGTATTGAACAGTTGCATTGAGTTAACAGGCATGAGAAAGAACGGGACTGAGGTCCCCATAGAGTTGACTATTTCTGCCATACCCTGGCAAGACTCTTTTATATTTTCAGGGATTATTCGTGATATCAGCGAGCGCAAAAAAATGGAACATCAACTACAGAAAAACCAGATCAAGCTGGAGGAAAACAACCAGTTGTTACAAAAACTTTCTACCGAGGACAGCTTGACGCTTATACATAATCGGCGGTTTTTTGATGACTTTTTACATAATGAATGGAAACGTGCCACACGCGACAAATATCCGATATCACTGGTTATGATCGACATAGATTTTTTTAAACCTTATAACGACATCTATGGCCACCAGTCGGGTGATGACTGTTTGAAGAAGGTTGCAAAAGCCATCAAAGACGTTCTTCATCGACCGGCTGATATCGTGGCTCGCTATGGAGGGGAGGAATTTGTCATCGTGCTACCTGAAACAGAAAAACCAGGCGCCCTTAAAATTTCCGAAGAGATTAGAAATAGAATAGAGATGCTGAAAATCAAACATAGTGGCAACAAGGCGTCCTCTTATGTCACCGCCAGTCTGGGGATTGAAACAATAATACCGGATGGGGAATCAAAGGACACAAAATTGTTGATCCAGAGAGCCGACCAAGCCCTCTATCAAGCTAAGAGTCAAGGAAAAAACAGGGCAATTGTTTATAACGCGACCGAAAACCTCAACTTGTCAAAGTAAGAACAAGGCCACAAAGTACTTCGGCAAGAAATACTCGTGTCGGGCAGACGATAACATCCACACCCCTCCCAACCTCCCAACATGAGAGGCAGGAGTTATTAATCTCTGTACATCTGTGGGGATAAAGGGTTTAGCCTGAATATTGTGATCCAGAGTTTCATCCTCTTTGCGCTACAAACTTATCCAGTTCATTGGCGAATTTCATCCGCTCTTTCTGGCCAAAACTATTGGGGCCGCCGGTTTCGACACCGCTACCACGCAACTCATCCATGAAATTACGCATACTCAATATCTGCCCGATATTGTTTTTATCGTAAACTTTTCCGCGCGGGTCGAGGGCCAGCGCCCCCTTTTCGACAACTCGGGCAGCTAAGGGGATGTCTGCCGTGATGATTAAATCGCCAGCTTCGCATCGGTTGACAATTTCATCATCAGCGATATCTGCCCCGTGGCCTACTTGAGTCAAATGAATGAATGGAGAGTCTGGCAAGCGCATCCCCTGATTCGCCACCAAGGTCACCGATATTTCAGTCCTGTCCGCCACACGATACAAAATTTCTTTGACCGGCTTGGGGCAAGCGTCTGCATCCACCCATATTTTCATTCTTTCTCCTTACCACTCAGCATGAGACCTGTCGCAGACATTCCACTAAATCAAACAAAGGTCGTCAAGGCACTAAAAAATTTATCACGGATAATCTCTTCCATGCCCCCGGCAGGGGACTCCAGATATTTGAATCGCTTCAAAACTTTAGGATTAATAGGATTGGGAACAAACTCCCCGCTATTGCCAAGCCCCAACTCATCTACAATACAATCGGCTAGATGTAAAATTGCAGTTTCTCTGGCAAACTCATCTGATTTTAGAGGTTGGTGATGGAAAGCCACAGGCTCATAAATCTTTTTCGGCAGACCCCATTCTTTAAGCAAATAGGCACCCACCCTTGCGTGGCTCATGCCCAGCAATTCCAACTCCAAGTCAAACAGGTTTTCCTTTTCCTCTTTACAGCGAACTAAAATCTCTCTAGACACTTCGGGAAGCTTGCTGTAAAGAACGAGGCTCCCTATGTCGTGCAACATTCCCAACAAATAAAAACTCCCGGGGTTGGGAACGCCATGGTACTCCGCCAGATATTTTCCGGTAACCCCGCAGGCTATGGAATGCCGCCAAAAAGATTTCATGTCCACGAGGCGTTTTGGAAAATCCTTAAAATCTTTCATAACGGAAGTGGCCAAAATCAATTGATTGAGTTCTTCAACTCCCATCAAGTTGATAGCATGACCCACGTTTTCCACTTTGTCCTCGAATCCGTATAAAGGACTGTTTACAATCTTTAAAATTCTAACAACTAAAGAAGGATCGTAATTAATGATCTCGGCCAAATCACTAAAAGAATAGTCCGGCAGATCCATGATCTGCTTAATCTTTAAGTAAACATGAGGTGGAGAAGCAACGGATTCTTTTAAGAGTTCTCCGATGTTGATGGCTTTTCTTCCCATAGATCTTTTTTCTCACCTGTTGTTTCAACGCAGATGATTCAATAAAGTTAATGAGTTGTTTTTGGGATTCAACTTTACAGAGTATGAAACCTCAGGAAGAGTACCATAATAGCCGCAGTGGTGTCACATTGCGCCAGATTGTTTACTGAGCAACTACTCCAGCCAGACTTTCATAGTGCGTTCTTCATCGTGGAGTTCAAACAGGGTCTGGGGAACAAAGCCTGATTTCCGGGCTTTATCCTGAATGGCTATCAAATCGATATTTTGTCGCTTGATTGACTCTTTAACCGGGTCATCCATCACACCTTCAATATCATCGGCGCAGCGGCCCGGCATGGTGAGGCTGACTTTATTGCCATTGGCTTTCACCACATGAACCTTGAGATAACGCGCCATAGAATCAAAAGCCGGGCTTTGCAAATCGACCTCTACTGGAGGAAAGGTCAAAGCCCGCGCCTGAGGATAAATGTCGGACAGAATTTTATCCATCGTGAACTGCCAGGGCAGTGCAACATCCAAACGTTTCAACATAGTGGTCAAGCCATGCAAGGTTCGCATCAGGAAGATCAATTGGGGAGGAGCAGAAGAACGAAACCACCATTTCATGTCTCCCACTATCTGATCAAACCGTTCACTCATTCGCCAGTCTTTGACATGGTAGGGAGCCTCCACCAGAAAAGGTTCAAACAAAACCGACATCAAGGCGGGGAGAGCCGGACGTAGGTCTTTTAGTTTTTCAGGATCAAAACCCAGAGCCGCAAGACAAGTAACCGGATCCAGGTTCTCTCTGTCGCGCAAAGCCAGGATGATTCGTAGAAGAGTTAGACGTGACTCATCCGGAATTTCTAAAACACTGCCAAAATCGTAAATGATCAAGACAAAATAATCTTTTTTGTATTGCCGGAAGGCGAAGTTCGCCGGTTGCGGATCGGCATGAACAAACCCGTGCCGAAACAACATATGTAAATAATGTTGCAGTAATAATCGGCCCATTGCCTGCTTCTGCTCAGGCATCATGGTTTCGGCTTTATCAAGACCAAACCCTTCTTCTTTTTTCTGCACCAGCACGGTAGGTCGAGTAAAATCGTTGATGACTTCAGGGACGACAATGCGCTCCAGCGGGGGAATTTTATGGCGGTAGTTTTCCTGATGCCCTGCTTCAATTCGGTAGTCCAGCTCTTCGCTGAAATTATGCCAGAAAGCATCGCGGTAGCCATCCATCTTGAATCCCCATTTAGCTACCGGAACA
>JACNKA010000164.1 GCA_014382285.1 Nitrospinota bacterium
CACGAATGTCGGAATCATCTTTTTTAAGGAATCGAATCCGTAAAGTTTCGGCATTGTATTGAGCAGCAAATATCCTTGTGAGGGCAGAACTTTCGGCAGGATAATATTTTTTAGCGGGCTTTATAAAAGCCAGAGGGAAGTCAACCTGAACAGACCTGTCAAAAAATTCAGGTTCTTTATAGTCGCCGACAGGCTTTGCAAACTCTAGCCGGACAATAAGCCCACCATCCACTTTGCTGGTAGTTACATTTTTTAAAAGGTTCAGAGAACCCCATTTCCCGGATGCCCCCGCCAGAGTGGTGAGGAAAAATAGAAATATCCCGACCAATAATTGAATTCTTAAAGCATGTTTCATTTTCAGCACCCTTGCTTGTTTTAAGTTCAGTCAATAAACCGACGGTTTCATGTCCTAAAACATGAATTTGCAAAGGTTGTACCTAAATGGAACAGGTTCTCAGAAATTACAATTTTTTTTCAGGATTTTTTTTATGCAACAGGCAGGGAGTTTAAATGGGCCTGTTTAAAAGGCAGGGGAAACGCGCAAGGGGGACGGAAAAACCAGCCGCAAGACTTCTCAATGCGACTGGTTTTATGCCAGAGACTGTACGCGTTCCATGGGTGAAACGATATCGGTCAGCCTTACACCAAACTTTTCGTTGACCACCACTACTTCACCTCGGGCCACCAGCTTCTGGTTGACCAGAACTTCCAAAGGCTCGCCCACCAGCTTGGTCAGTTCTATTACCGAACCCTGCCCCAATTGCAGGAGATCGTTGATCAGCATTTTGCTTCGGCCTAACTCCACGGTCACGGTCAGGGGGATATCGAGAATAAGATCCAGGCTTTTGGTTTCTTTATTAGAAGCCGCAGCCTCTTCCGCCTCTGTTACACCTTCATCATCGTCTCCCGTCTCGTCGATATCTTCGATATCTTCCAGGGCTTCAAAATCCTCTTTTGCGGACTCATCTTCCATAATCTTACCCTTCCCTTTCGATCACTTCGGTTATTTGTATCGCTTTATTCCCCCGCGAAACGCCGGGAAAACCTTTAAATTTTGGATTCTGCTCCACTTTCAAAGTTAATGGATCAGTCACATCATTGCCCAACATAAGCGTATCGCCAATCTTGAAACCCATAAGATCTTGAGGGGTTATCACTGTTGACCCCAACTCAGTGATTATTTCGACTTCGGTGGTTAAAAGCTCTGTCCTGAGCCTGCGTACCCAAACCTGATCCACTTCCATTTCTTCAGACTGGAACTGGGCTTTAAGTTTGGGAATGACCGGCTCGATAGCCGCATAGGGAAGACAAATTGTCAACGTCCCCGAAATGTTCTCCATTTCAATTTCGAACAGGATGACCAGCACGATATCGGTGGGAGGCACTATCGCTGCGAACTGGGGGTTGGCTTCCGAGCGAACAAAGTTTGTGGTCACTGTATGCACAGGCCGCCAGGCTTTTTCCAAGTCTTCCAGAGCACTTAAAACAACGCTCTTGGTCATTCTAATTTCAATCGCGCTGAAATCCCGACCGGTTATCTTGGCTTCCTTAACTCCAGATCCGCCAAAAAAAGTATCGACCACCGCGAAGACCAGTTTGCTTTCTACAACTATCAAGCCATGACCACGCAAAGGTTCCATGCGAAAAATATGCAAACTGGAAGGTACGGGAAGAGATCGAAGAAAATCGCCAAATTTGATCGTATCCGTAGAAACCGTACTAACGTCAACGGATTTACGCATCAAGGTGGAAAATGTATTCCGGAACAACCTGGAAAACATCTGGTTAATAATATCCAGAGTCGGCAGGCGACCCCGAATAATTTTTTCCTGGCTGGTGAGATCGTAAGGAACTATACCGGAAACTTCTTCCGGTGCTTCATCCGTTTCGGTCTCAATGTCACCATCGCCGACACCTCTTAATAAGGCATCAACCTCGCCCTGTGATAGAACCTCACTCATAATTCACGCCTTTTAAATAACTCTTGTATTTTATCACTGAATTATAAATTCTGTAAAATAAGCATCCTTGACATGCCCCACCACCAGAAATCGGTTCACACGGGTGGTGATCTCATCCTTGAGCTTGAACTTACCCTGCACGGAATAGACATCTTCAAAAGCCTTGCTGCTTAGCAAAACCAAAATGGAGTCCGTAACTTTCTGGATATTTTCCTTGAGCTCCACATGAACTTCCGGGGTGCTCAATTCCAGGGAAATAGTGACTTTAAGAAAACGTTTTCCTTCGCTGCCAGCTAAATTGACGACAAACGGGTCCATTGCAAACATGACACCCAGGTTGACGTCCTCTTCCACCGGCTTCTCATCGGTGGCTTTCTCCCCCTCAACAGGCTTTTCCTCGGCAGGCTTTTCCTGAAAAAAGTTGATGTAAGCGTAATAACCACCGCCACCTAATACCAACAGGCCAACTACAATGCCGATGATCATACCCATGGACTTTTTGCCACCGGTAGCCTCTGCCGCTTCAAGCTCTTCTAGTATGTCCTCGTCTTCTGCCATAAGTCGCTCTCCTGGCCTTTTTGGTCAAAAATAATTAAACATTACAATTCAGGGACTTATCCACTCTCTCCATGTTCTAGCAACTTGTATGCCAAATTGAACCGCACCCACACTAAAACAGTAAAGTCATTATTTCAAAAGGGGTTACAAGTTATCTCTGCAATTCATCCCGCATAAACACTGGGAAAGATTCTACCTATCCGGTCATATTTTTGACGTAATAGCAGACTGGACAGAAATCGTTTGCAAGTTTCACATTTTGCACAAAAACATAATGATGTATTTTATAGCAATTTTTAGATGCCTCTGCTTGCTAAGCAAGCAATTCGTTTTTGTCGAGCCCCCAGTCACCTGGCTCCAATGACTATAAAATCAAAACATAAATAGTTGTTTTTAAAGCGATTAGTTAACTTCCCCCGCTTTAAATACCGCGTTTTTCACTATTGGTATAAGAATTGAAAACACCTCCCACAAGAAGACCAATAATCACCCCCCTATTTTACTTTATTTAGGAGATAAGGTTTTATGAAAATCAGAATTCAAGCGAGCAGGGTCGTCCTGACTTTTTTATTCATGCTCTTTCCTGTGATCGCAGCGGCTGAGGAAACCAGCAAAATCAGCTACGCGGATACCGCCTGGATACTAATTTCCTCGGCACTGGTGATGCTCATGCTTCCTGGCCTGGCACTATTTTATGGTGGCATGGTGCGACGCAAGAATGTTCTCAGCACACTGATGCACAGTTTTATACCGCTAGGAGTCATCACGATACAATGGGTGCTTTTTGGCTATTCTTTAGCCTTTGGTAACGATATCGGACATTTTGTCGGAGACCTGAGCAAAGTCTTCTTTATAGGTATTGATTTTAAAACACTTTCGGGCACCATCCCGGAATATCTGTTCAGCATGTTTCAGTTGATGTTCGCCATCATCACCGCCGCTCTTATCAGTGGAGGAATGGCCGAGCGGGTAGACTTTAAAGCTTATATCATCTTCATTTTCATATGGTCAACCGTGGTTTACGACCCCATCTGCCATTGGGTCTGGGGTGGTGGGTGGTTGGGTGACATGGGGGCTTTGGATTTTGCCGGGGGAACAGTGGTTCATATCGCTTCAGGCACCGCAGCACTGGCGGCCGCCATGGTTCTCAAGAAGCGCAAAGGTTTCCCGGGGAAACTCATGATCCCCCACAGCTTGCCTCTCACTCTTCTAGGGGCTGGACTTTTATGGTTTGGATGGTTCGGATTTAATGCCGGCAGCGCGCTAGCGGCAGACGAGTTAGCAGTGCTGGCATTTACCAACACCCAAATCGCAACGGGAGCGGGACTCATCGGCTGGCTCGTCGCTGAATTTATCAAAGTGGGAAAAGCCAGTGCTTTGGGCGCGGCCTCCGGTATCGTAGCGGGATTAGTCGCTATCACCCCGGCCGCAGGCTTTGTAGAGCCTATCTGGGCAATGGTAATTGGCTTTCTCGCTGGAATCCTCTGCTTTTACGCTGTGATTATGAAAATCAAGGTTGGCTATGACGATTCCCTCGATGTTTTTGGAATCCATGCCGTGGGCGGTGCCTGGGGTGCTCTCGCTACAGGATTATTCGTCACCATAGGAGGAACAGGTTTGCTGGCTGGAAACCTCAACCAGGTCTGGGTACAATTAGTCGGCATTGGGGCCGCAGCAGCATATTCTTTCATCGTCACCTACATTCTGGTTCTAATTATTGATAAAACAATTGGCTTCAGAGTGAACGAGGAAGATGAGGAAATGGGGCTCGATACAACTCAACATGGAGAAACCGGCTATAACTTGGTATAATTATCCGCTAATTCTTAAATTATGATTTTCAACCTGGAACAGCATAGGCAATGTAACTTGTTGCCGCAGGACATAAACATCAAGCCCGGTTTGCACATTCAGCACTCTATTTGAGCCTGGTTATACGGAAACTCTGATGGACAGAAAAGCCTTGATCGGCAAACTCAGCTTCAACTCTGAGTGGTTGGGAGAAATCAGGGCCAGACCGGTCTAATATCAGATGAATTTTCCACGAATAATAATGATTTTTTTAAAAATAATTATCCTTTAGGAGGAAGCAGAAAATGAGAAGATTCACCGTTAATTGGCTGGTTTCTATTTTTATCGTTCTTGGCCTCACAAGCACAGCCCATGCAAATTCAGCTCTCGAATTATTGAAAGATATTGAGGTTCATGGGTTTGCAAGTTCCTCCTATTCTTATAATTTCGATCAACCTTCCGACAATGTTAACCGTCTTAGAGTTTATGATGACGATGATAACTCTTTCAAATTCGACACGGGAGAACTCGTCATTAAAAAAGATGCGACCAACATAGGCGATGTGGGTTTCCGCATGGACTTAACGTTCGGATTCAGCGGCCCGAAAACAAACAAAGCCACCGGAACGGCTGCCGCTACTACCGATGATGATTTCGACTTACAAATTGGATTTGTTCAATACAACGCTCCAATTGGTAACGGACTGTTGATCGACTTTGGTAAATTCGCCACTCATGTCGGTGCGGAAGTCATGGACGGATACGACGGATGGAACTATACGTTTTCCAGATCCTTCCTGTTTAACTTCGGCCCCTTCACTCATACCGGAGTTCGCATGCAATATGCCGTGAGTGACACCGTAGAGGTGTTAGGTGTGCTCACCAACGGACAAGACAACCAGACCGATAACAACAGCGCAAAAGGGTTTGGCGGACAAGTATCCTGGGCTCCAGTGGATAACGTGGCTCTTTACTTTAATTATTTTGGCAGTGCCGAATCGCAAACTGGCGACACCAAGAATACGAACGACCTCAGAAATTTTTATGACGTTGTTGCCGACATCGGCGTTTGCAAAAACGTGTCATTAAACCTGAACTTTTTGTACGGTTCAGAAGATAATGCTAATGGTGTCAACTTGGATGCCGAGTGGTGGGGCTTTTCCGGGATCGTCCGTTATGATGTTAATGAATGGCTCTCTCTTAATTTCCGAGGTCAGGTTTTCGATGATAAAGACGGATTCCGTTCTTCAACGGTTCAAAAATTAACCGCTTTTACGTTCACCCCGGAAGTCAGAGTCAACAATAATATGGTCGTCCGCGCTGAGTACCGTCATGACGATTCAGATGCGACTCCGTTTATTGACTCAAATGGCACGGCTAAGGACACTCAAGACACCGTTGCATTTAACGCTTTGTTTTATTTCTAGTGCTTGGAATCGGTGGCAGGAGACAAAACTCTCTGCCTTCCTGAAGAATCAGCACAGGCTCTTAGAGCAATGAACACCGGGTCCAACTAAAGTTGGGCTCGGTTTTTTTTTGTTAGAAATTGGCTTTGGCCGGACTTGATGAGCGAAACCTTTACGTTTGCAGACGCAACGCATTTGATGTTTGTGACGGGAAATGGCAATAGTGCAAAAGAGGGACAAGCTCCTCAACAACGAAACATTGCCTAAGGTGCCTAGAATATCAGGAGCGCATCAATGTGGCGTTGCTCAAAAGGCGAACTTATGATTCTGTTGAGTTAAAATGATCTCGTCGAAGCACACTTGCCTCTAAAACGAAAAGACTGCCTGAATGGCGCTCCAAAAATGGCTTGAGTGCCGAGAGAATAGGGTCAAGCTTCTCTTCAGGGACAACGGTTAAGACCATTTGCAAGCTGCTCGTTTCATTAAACATCAGATGCCCTTCGTGGAATCCGCTATGCCCTTTCCCAGAAATATTGCTGAAAATCGTATAACCGCTAGCTTTTATTCGATCAAGGACGTCCGTCACAAAATGAACATGCTCTCCCTCGATAATGATTTTTATTTCTTTCATTGGATGAAGTTCTAGGCTACTCATAATGTCTCAATCCTCCTCAACAAGAGTATTAATGAATTAATTTCCAATCTTTCGGTGATTGAAAGAGGAAAAATTCTTTGGTATCGGGATCCAGGCCGACAAGATTGATCCACTGATTTTTCGTCAATCGTTGCAAGATATCATGTCGCCCAACGATATCTGCAATCCTATCTAACGGAGCCTCTAATATAACAAATAATCGCATAGGCTCATGATAAGGTTTCTCACCATCGAAAACCGTTTGAATGGGAAGTCCACCACACAGATCACTTTGGGAACCATACATGACCCCTAAACGGCCAACCACATTGTGATACACCTTGCTACCGCTCCCATAGACCAGCGGGTCAACGGTAGAAAAATAATGTTCCATGTTAATCCAATTGGCCACAATCACTGGAGCAGTCATGATGATTTCCAAATATTTCCCACTTGAATCTTGTGAATAATCATAGGAATGTAAAAAAGTCCGGCCTTCAAGGTTTATCCCTTGAGTCAACAAACGCCGCCCCGCGATGAAGGCCGTATGCCCAGACAGTCCCCATTCTGGGCGAACCTGCGACCAATCCACACTTCGTTGCTTGGTCCGCGGTGATGCTTTACAATCCCCCTTCGTGACAGACTCTTCTGGAAAGCGGGTTAGCCGCTCCCGACTATTTTTCTCACCGGCTTCTTGGAGATCTTGTTGAAGCCTGAGCAAATCTTTGCGATGCGTGGCGGGGACATCTTCCAAATCAAAGAGCTCAACTTCATCCGTTGTCGTATCATGTTGTCCGGGAAGAAAATGTGTGTCTGATGGAATCGGCAAGCCTCTTTCAGTCAGCACTTGCCGAACCTCTGGTTTATTGGCCATGACAGCAAGAGTCCGTGCGTTTGAAAACCCATGGTTTCCACCACAGGCTCCACAATCCAAGGCAGATTCGTACGGGTTGTTATCAGAGCTACTGCCATGTGCACAAAGCAAGACGAGCCGAGCAAATGTTTTCGTGAATCCTAATATCCTTAAAGCCGTTTCCACAAAGTTAACTTGTTCAGTCACCGTAAATCCCGTCTGTGTGATTCGGTGCATCCGATGAGCCACGTCTCGCTCATGAACATTGAACTCTAGTCTGAGTAATTGAATAAATTTTTCGAGATCAGATTCGATCCAATGCAGCAATCGATACAACTCCTCATTCTCTTGGCTATCGGATTGAATTTGATTCAGTGCCAACTTTCGCAAGCGCTCAATCTGATCATGAGGAACGGTGGCACCCCGCTTACCAAATTGCTTAATTAACAGTCGATAAATAGTCGCACGATGTACAGACGCAACCATTTCCCGAGCCTCTTCCATGTCGATTTTGTCCACAGTCAGCGTTGTTTTTATCGGAACAGACAAACGCTCTTTCATCCATGAGGTGACAGTTTTAAACCATTTAGGATGCAACGTTTGTCCGAATAGCTTGAGCCCAAAAAACCAGCCAATGGCTTCGACCATGACATAGGGAGTGACCACGTTTTCTTTCAAATCATGTAACAGCGTATGACCGGCCTCGGCGAGTTGCTGCCGCTCTAAAAAATTTTCGGCAGCTTTGCCTTGATAAGCGCGAGGAATTTCCTTCACATCGTGTTTGGGTTTCAGAAGAACCGGACATTGATCTGTTTGCTTTTCGCTCGAAAACCCTTGATAGCGTATGGGGACTCCAAAAAAACCAGCGAATCCAAATGTTTCATTTCCACCGATTTCTTCGAGATGCCTTCTAAAACCTTCCGAACGGACATCGATGCAAAACATTGCCTGAGCTAGCGGCCGGGCTTCTGGAGGCTGTTCCTCAAGCGCATCGCTCTTGGGCAAATTCTGAAGGTTTGGGGAAATCTGTTTCACAAAACCTTTGAGGTAACTGGATTCAAAAGCTTTGAGCCAGATGAATCCGTGCTGCGACTCTGGGAACTGTTCAATCCAATCGAGCAAGGTACCTAATGTGTCACTCTTTAGAAATTTCTGTATGGGAATGTTCAATGATTGGGCAAGATGCAATATAACCAAGGTTTGGCCATCAATCTCTTGCTGTTGCCCGATTCGTTCCCAATTTAAAATCAATCCTGAATCACATTGATCGAGGTCGTCGATACCTAGAGGGTTCTTTGTGAACAAGGACATATCCACGTGACCTACCATTTCGTCTGGCAGTCCTCGAGTATGGTATTCTTTATAAATACCATACCCAACGGGATGATTTTTCAGGTAAGTCTGTATCGAATCATAGGTGCCGGGAATTGCCAGTTTATCCTGGCATGCCACCGCCACTAATTCCCGCTCATAAAAAAGACGGATGGCCATGTACTTGACAAGGTCAATTGGAAAGGCACGTTGCCACTCATTGTCCAGTTGCTCAGCTCTCCATTTGATAAACCCCGCCCACCCTGGCAATTGGGCAAACTGTAAAGTGAAATATTCAACCCACAAATCCTTGGGAATGGCTAATATAGATAAACTTTCCAATATCGCATCTTCGGATCGAAAAGGTAAATCGCGAATTTTGGTTTTCCACTCCTGAGTGCCCAGCAATGAACCGCACATATCATCCTGAGCTAAATCTTTCCACACTTCAAAAAAGTTTTTATTTCTCAAAGGCATGTCCCAGGGGGCATGCCCTTCATCGAGAAACGCTCCACACCATTTAATGAGTTCTCCGTTTACCTGCTCCTGCACCTTCGTCCCAAGGGTTCGGTCGCACCATTCGCCAAGGGTATAAAGTTTTCCTAGCTCTTCTTGCTCTTGGATCGCATAACCGCTCAAGGAACCCCTGCGTTCTTTCTTTTTTGATAACTCCTGAATTTTCTCGACGAGATTCCTTATCTCTGGTTGATTGAGTGATGGTTGCAAAATTGCAGAACTCACATCCGTCGCGACTTCTCCAGTACCGTAAACGAGGATGGCCCGCAAGACTTCCTGATGAGAGAGTTCTCGGTCACCAATGTTGACAACCCCATTCTGTGATACATCCTTTAAGGCTTCATCAATAGACTCTTCAGATATTCGGCCCTGCTTAAAGTAATTCCGGTATTCACTATTAGAAAGATAGCCACGACCTCCAAATAACCGTTCAGCCTCCTTTATGGCTTCATCAAACGGCAAACCTTCCAACCCATGAAGCGGATTGTGATGGATAAACATTGTCATCGGCCAGAAATGCGAGATGGGCTCATCCGCCAGGTTCACGAGTGACCACAATTCCATCCGCTGCAACTCATTGGGTACAACCCTGTCTTTAACGTCAATCATAGGCATGGCTTGGACTCGCTTACCTCCAAAAAAGTAAAATAAACTAGTGGACTAGTCCACAATAAGTTGCACCTACTAATAATGCCGATATTGCAACAAATTCTGCTACACGTAAATCTGTATAGGGCACATCAGAGCGTGCCGTTCCAAAGACAGTTTGATGAAGCATCTGAGAAAAATACCATCCTCCTCCCAACCAAACCACAAGGAACATGGACAAAACCATGACGAGTTCAACATCTTGAGTGGCAACTGTTGGCATGATCATCAATCCTGAAAACGTTGAAAACAATGGCAGAAACATGGCGAAACTCACAAGGAGAATCATTACAATTCCAAGTCGAGGCATTGGAGAGGCGAGTCCTGGAAGCTTTCCAAGGGTTTGCCATCCATAGCGCTGTCGAACAAACGAAAAAGCAAGGCAAATGCCGCTCATCACGAACGCCACGGTTACACCAAACGGAATCCCCCACTTCGGAAAACTCGGGAATATATCGAGCAGTCCCCATACAAGCGCTACATGAGCCATGGTAGCAAAAACAACGAATAGATTACTGCGTTGTTGTCCGAGGCATGAAAAAGAAGCATAAACCGCACTCACTAAAGCTAACAGGCTTATGGCAAAGAGCATCTCAGCTGTAAGTGAGGAAAATATCATCTGCAATTCAGCAAGCCCGATGGTCAGCCAAACAACAATCCAAAAACTCGAAAGAGTCCCTTTCGCACTTTCAATCGTGCCCACGAACGGGAGATGAAAAGGAGCCAGTGGCAAGAAAGTCACAGCAAGAAATAGACTGGCAAACATCTGCAAGCTCTTTCCAGTGAAGACGGAACTCAAAGAGAGGATGACTGCAATAACGATGTGGAGAAGAGTTATTGTTGTTCGATATGAACGATGTCTTTCGCGAATAAAAGAGACTGCGGCGTAACCCAGGAGACCACTGAGAAAAATTCTACTCACAACTCCCTGAGACAACAAGACACCCAGGCCCAACCCTAGAACTATCATGATTGAAGCGCAAACAACTGAAGACTGTTCCGTTTTCTCTTGACCGAGAATGACACAAAAACCTGAGAGAAGAACAGCAACGGCTAAAAACATGATTGACGGGTCTGTATCAAGCGCAGACTGCATATAGACCAACCCGCCACCTAAAGCTCCAATCGTAGCCAACCCTATAGACTTAAGAGTAGCAAACGAGAATCGTGTGACCTTCCACACCATTCCCAGAAAGAGCGGAATAAGAGCGAGAATTACTGGGAGAGTAGGTTCAATGTTCATTATTGTTACCGGTCATATTTAAAAACGATGGGCGACTTTTTGAGCCAATCGTAATAGGTTAGTGCCACATCGCACATACATCAGATCCACATAGAACCGATTGATCAAAAGGATATACAGTTGTTTTCGAATTAAAAGGAGACGATCCGTCTTCAAAATTGTTTGACCCCTGGCATTGGTATGAACAATGACCCAACCAGAAATAATGAGTACGGTAGCCGTTAAAATAATTGCATCAAAAACTTGCGGATTAAGTGCTGCAGCCATGAAGAAACCATGTGACACGCCTGGTTCAGGATAGATGAAATGCGTGAAAGTCTCGCCGGCCCACAGATAGACAAAACCGATGAAAAACAGGGCACAGATCATCGCGCTCGCGACCTTCCAGGAGGCCACATCATGAAGACGGTATAAACTAAACATGACTTGAGAGGCCGTCACCCAACCGAAAAAAAGAAAAATAACGGCTCCATGGGCATCTTGTAACGGGACATCCAACATGTCATGCGCCACCATAAGAATAAATAACGGCATTATCAACGTGAGGATCAAACCCGTGACCCAGGTCAGTTGAGTAGGAGGCCTTATGGATTCGTGCGCTGAAGGAACCGGAAACTTCGGTTCATTTCGCGCTGCATGAATACCCTGCCCTGCCCCCAAAAAAAGTGTTGCCTTAAAAAGACCGTGGGCAATTAAATGAAAGATAGCCAACGCAAAGGCACCAAGCCCACATTCCATAATCATGTAGCCCATTTGTCCCATGGTGGAAAACCCCAGGGTTTTCTTAATATCATTTTGCACCAGCATCATGGAGGCTCCGAGCAGGACCGTCATGGCACCAACCACAAAAACAATATGAAGAGTCGTTGGCGAGAGTGCATAGAAGGGAGCTAATCGATTCAATAAAAATCCACCCGCATTGACAATTCCTGCATGCATCAGAGCTGACACTGGAGTGGGAGAATCCATTGTGTCGGGCAACCACACGTGTAGAGGGAACTGAGCAGACTTGGCCATCGCGCCAACAAAAACAAGTAACGTAATCACAGAAACAGCGCTGACATCGAACATATGCTCTGGCAATAACGCAATCATTTGAGGCTGTTCTGCTGCTGCCTGAAAAAGCTCAGCAAACTCAAGAGTACCGAAGTATTTATAGGCCAGAAAGATCCCACAGAGAAAGCTCACATCTCCGACACGATGGACGAAAAAGGTTTTAAACGCATTCTGACAAGCCTGAGTGTTAGAAAAATTAAATGCGAGAATAAGATAGAGCGCCCAACTCAATAACTGCCAAAACACAAACAACATGAACAAGTTCGGACTGGAAACAAGAGAAAGAATCACAAAGGTAATAAAACTCAACAGCGCGAAAAATCGAACATAGCCGGAGTCGCCTTCTAAATATCGGATCGAATAAACATGAATGATAGCGCTGACACTCGTGATCAACACCATCATGACGGCCGTGAGACGATCGATCAGCATGCCAAATTTGAATACGACTGAACTCTCAGGGTTTAACGGCCACATCTCAATATGGATTGGGCCTTCCACGCTCACATAATAGAGAGTCCATGCAGAAAGAATAAACGAACACGTTGTTGCAACAACCCCTACCTTGGCCACATGCGAGATCATGCGTTTGCCAAAGACCTCAATGAGGATTCCAGCTAAAAGCGGAAAGAGAAGAATAAGAATCGGGATAGACATATTGATGTAGGTCATTTGATTATTAGCCGAATCAGATCATGCACTTGTCGATGTTTCTCAACACAATGTCGGAGAGGCTTGCGACTGAAAACTTTATACACGTTTCTCCTCCCTTCACGAATGTGCTCTAAATATCCGTCAGCCTCCAGTTCAACGATAATGCGCTGAACGGCACGTTCCGTGATTCCAACTTCCGCTGAAATGTCTCGAATGCGTTCAGACGAGTTTTTGGCCAGGCACAACAGGACATGGCCATGATTCGTCAAAAAAGTCCACGTTGGAGTTGTTATTTTTTTTAAGCTCATTCTCAATCCAATTTGGAAAGGACAAAATTACCAAGGTTTAACTCACACTTCGAAAAACACAAGAAGCCTATTACATGAAGCACTATACAGGAAGAATAATACACGAAGTTCACTTCATTAGTCAACAAATTATTTAAGACATTGCTGCGGCGGGAATATAGATCGATGATAACGGTCAGATACAACCAACCATACAAGGTGTCTAGAAATCTAGGGGCCATTATCCAGAAATAACCTTTCAGGAAATTCTCTTTGACCAGCCAACTCTTTGATTCTGAGACGCAATGGAAGAAAGGAGGGGGTTCTAGAAATCAACCTGAAAGCGGATGGTATTCGAACTCTGGGTGCCAATCTGGATGCTGAGTGGTGGGGATTTTCAGGGATCGTCCGTTATGATGCTAACGAGTGGTTTTCTCTTAATTTGCGAGGCCAGTATTTCGATGATGAAGACGGATTTCGTTCTGCAATGACTCAAAAGATAACCGCCAATACGTTCTCTCCAGAAGTTTGAGTCAATAATAATATGGTCATTCGCGCTGAGTACCGTCATGACGATTCGAACGCGACTCCGTTTACTGACGACAAAGGCACAGCACAGGACTCTCAGGATACCCTTGCATTTAACGCCTTGTTTTAGTTCTAATATCTGTGTAAACCGAGCTCAACTAATGTTGGGCTCGGTTTTCTTTTGGAGGTTGCCCTATTGGTGTGCATGATTTCAATATTGTTTTAAGGTTAGAAAGTACCGCTTGTCACCTTAGCTTGTCGTGAATATTGTCTGCACTTCGTTGTGAGTCTCCCTCGCTGTCTTCTACATCCCTCACGGCTTTCATGCGGGTATAAAGCCGTCTTAAGTGGTTTTCGTATTCCTCTTTTCTCAATCCAGCGTGATCGCGTTCAAAGGGCCGGCCCAATAGAAAGCCAAGAGTTTCTGTAAAGTCAGTCAGCTTGGTATTTTTCACAAGCAGCTCTTTACTATAGAACTCCATGACAGCGATGATCCTCCGTCCTATTAAAACAGGAAACGCAAATCCGGATTTCAGGCCACTCTTCAAAGCAATGCGAGCACGAGGAAAATTGGAGTCCTTGCTTAAATCTTTAATCGTTTCAACCTTTTTACTCAGCAACACTCTCCCTGGCAAACCTACGCCGGGTCGAAAATCCATGCTTTCCGTTGCCTCTTTAAACTCCTTAAACAAATCCCAATCATCGAGGACCCAGAGCTTGCTCGAGTTGAGCAAATCTTCACCCGTATGAGTTATATAAATATGGGCAACAGGCCAGCCTGTAAATTCGCAAATCTTTTGCATGGATTGCTTCAAGGCCTCTTCTACGGGATCAGAAGAGTTGGATAGGATGGCAATCTCTTTAAGCACTTTTGAATAGCTTGTTTCCTGTTGCAATAGTTCGTAAGCCCTTATTATCTTCTCCGACTCCTTCTGTTCTTCAAGAACTCTTATTTGAGCAAATGCAAATATAGCAACCACCCATATGATAAAAATGGACAACAGTCGATTGGTCCAGACGATCCACAATGCAACACCTTCTTCGGAAATATAAAGTCCTTCCAGTGTTAAAACCGTTCCGACTATCGCCCCAACAGCAACCAGCCTGTTATCTTTGGCCATGTGACCAATCAACACTAAAATGGCGTAGGTTTCACCTATAGACACACCCAGAGGCAACTGACTGTCAATAAAAGAAATGACCAGAGCGCAGACGACCATCGCAATGACATATTTGCCGTTAGATTTCAAAAAAAATGAATTGCTTGAGAAAGTATTACTCATAATCAGAACCTATGTATTTATTTGTATCGTTAGAAAATCAGTCACATTATTGCCCCTCGCTAGCCTTACCCGGATTTTTTGAAAACAAATTCTTCCTCTAACGATTGGATGCAATCAAAAATATGATCAAAAATGTTCTCTTTTGGAATGAGTCTTGGCACGAGTTCAACAGCATGCAACATCTTAAGAGGTTTTTCATTTACATGGGCCAAATAAACCGCGATCCCTTTTTTTTGCAGATAATCAAATACCAGTTCAAGGGCATGCGCCGCCGATTGATCCAGATAAGGAACACGGTTCATCTCAAAGATAATGACATTCACCGAAGGTAATTTTTTAAGGTTATCGATTAAATATTGCGAAAACCCAAAAAAGATCGGCCCCGTAAAAGATTGGATATACACTTTATCCAGATACTCCGAAGGTAAAATGAACTCGTCTCTCAAGTCACAGGGTTTTCTTACCTTGAGGTCCCGAAGTGGGAAGAGTTCAATAGTATTCTCTCCAATGGAACTCATTTTTTTCATAAATACAAAAACAGATAAGGTCATTCCCGTCCCCACCGCTGCGATCAAATCGACAAACACGGTCATTATTAACACCACTAACAGGATTGCAGCTTCCGACCGGTCTACTTTTATAACTTCTTTAAGCCCATTGTAATCAATAATATCCATGCCAACCGTGATCAGAATAGCGGCCAGAACGGGGATAGGAACATATTGAACATAGGCCCCCAAGCCCAGTAACACGGCCAGAAGGCACAGGCTGGAAATGACACCGGACAAACGAGTGCGTCCTCCGGCTTTAACATTGACAATTGAGGACATTGTCGTGCCAGCACCCGGCAAACCGCCGAAGAGTCCAGAGACAACATTTCCCAACCCCTGACCAATGAGCTCCCGGTTACTCTGATGTTTGGTTTCGGTAATTTTATCAACAATCACCGCAGTTAACAGGGTATCGATACACCCTAGGGCTCCCAAGGTTAACGCAGAACTGACAATGAACCAGGGAGCTGAAAAATCAACATTCAGCAAGGATTCCAGTTGAAGGCTAGGCAAGCCTTGAGGCACTTCCCCAATGAGCGGAACGCTCAATCCACTTGCGATGGAAACGAGAGTTCCTGCAATCAATGCTATGAGGGTTGCAGGAATTTTGGTGCTGAACTTGGGTGCGAAGTAAAGAATGGCAAGAGTTAGTATACCAAGCCCAAGTGCTTGCAGACTCATGTTGCCAACATCGTGCGGCAAGCCTGTAATCACCCCTTTGATCGTCGAAGGGCTTGATAAACCTATCAACGGATAGATCTCAAAGAGAATCAAAATGACACCTATACCTGTCATAAAACCGGATAGCACAGGATATGGAATGTATTTAACATTATTGCCAAATTTAAATGAACCAAATAGGATTTGAATGACGCCTGACAGGACAAAAATAGCGAGTATAGTGCCCATGGCAAGTTCCAAGCTTCCTGCCATTATGATCGTTTGGGAAATCGTGAGAGCGGCCACAACAGTCATCGGGCCGGTGGGGGTGCTAATGAGCGTATGGGTGCCACCAAAAATAACGGCAATGGCACCCAGGAAGATGGCACAGTACAGACCTGAGATGGGACTCAGACCAGATTGCAATCCGAAGGCTAAAGCCAAAGGCAAGGTGACTACACCTGCAGTCAGGCCACCAAAAAAATCGCCTTTTATATTATGAAGGTTTAATTTTGATTGTAGTGATTTGCTGCTCATTGTAATTGGTTCATCAAAAAATCTGTGTCAAACAGTTTGAGTTTTGGTTGTCTATTTTTTATTAAGAGTTCGATTCTTTTATATATAAAAGCTCTAGATTCTGAGGATATTTCCTAAAAATATTAGGGGGAAAAAGCCCATTATATACTTTGAAAAAACCAATATCAATCATTTGAAAAAATCAATATCACATTCCTCCATCATTTAGGAATTATTATGCATCCGTTCTCGTTCTCAACGAAAAAAATTCAGAAGAGGATGAGATTGTCCAAAAAAACAAGTCTGCATCAAAGTTGGCAGGTATCCCTAGGCAGACTGGTGTGGAGCTGGGAGCGCATATGAAATAAAACAGCACTTTGAGGTATTCCAGCAAGAACGAAAGAGTGGAGGAGGCACCCTGCTTCACGACACCATGCAATTCCGGTAGTTCTTCTTTAAGACCTCGCATAACTTCTCAGAGCAATGGATACCAGAATCAGGTAAGGGAGGGGACGATTCTATTTAGGAGCCCAGCTCCATCGGCCTGCCACAATCATGGTTTTGGCGAGAGAACTGACCTCTACATGTCTAGAAATCAACCTGAAAGCGGATGATATTCGAGTTCAGAGTGCCAGAATCTGCCCCGTTTCCATCGGAGAAACCTGCATGAACGTAGTTGTACATGAAGCGTGACATGGGGTTTAATTCCCAGTTGAGGCCAACCGTCAAGCTTTGCTGCTCGCCGCCCGCAATGCCAGCACCCGCATCATTCAAATCCAACTCTGCGTAACGTACGGCCAATTGCAATGCACCTGTGCCATGTCCTTCCGACCAGTTTTTATTCCAACTGAAATTCTGGTTGGGCTTGAACCGACCTACAGCACCCTTGCTACGGGAATAATGGCGATGTTCACCGGTTAAATACCAGCTCCCCTGAACGTAAAATGAATCCAGGTCTCCATTAGGGCCCGCCCCTTTATCGACATCGGTAAAAACATATTCACTCTGCACACTAAATTGATTCCAGTTCACAGATCCTTCCAAGCCGACGATGTTAAATACCCGGGCTTTGATAACTCCAGTGGTTAAAATAGTACTCACGATTTCTGAATCGCGTGCCGCTGCGAACGTCACCGCGTCGTCCGTCGCCTTCTCATAACTCCAGCTTGCTCCCAGATGAACCCAGCGTTTTGCATCTTCGCTGATATAAGGTAGCCCCGTGATTCGACTGGTTATATTCCAGTCGCCATCAATTTTAAAGTCCGGCGGATTTTCTCCGGTTTCCTTGTTGACAAAGGTAAACCAGGTGAGCCTCTTGTTAAAAGGCTGATTGAAAAAAGCGAAACCTGTGTTTCGAGTTTTGAAAAAAGTATTGGTCAGGGAACGCTCGATGAACGTCAGGTACTTAGAGCTGGTGACCGAATCCAAAGACGCAGGGCGTTTAAAATGACCCACCTGGAAATTCCCCAAAAATGGGATGTGAGGCATTGCGATGTACATATCTTTGAATGTCACGCCGTTGGCGCCGCCATCAACATCGATATCCCATTTGAATATGATCGAGTTGTAGAGCATACCGGCCATGAACAAGCGGGCGCGACGAAAGCGGGAACCATTCTCCTGACTGCCATAAGTCGATTCGAATTTCTGGTCTTCACTGAAAAAGCCCCAGTCGTGCATAATGCGCCCGCCCGCCTGGAACTTAAAATTATTATCCAGAGACCGCATTTTGAATCCGTTTTT
>JACNKA010000086.1 GCA_014382285.1 Nitrospinota bacterium
TGGATTCTCAAGAGAAATAACATTATCCTTACTCATGGTGGTGCCTCCTTTGTTTGAATTGCTTTTTTCACAGAAAACAATTTTACAACAAAGGGGACGCCGCCTCCTCATTCCTCATACACCAGAAATGAGCATAACTCAAAAACCATAACTCTTAACTCTTGTCAGTCTAAATCTACAAACACTTTTGGTGACTAATCCACTAAATGTCAGTGGGCTTAATTGGGGGAAGGTTACATTCTTTTTTATCTTTATCAGAAGCGATGGCAAAAAATTCTGCCATCAATTCACTGTTGCTTTTAACTGATTTTTTTTCTTTCTCAGCTTTCACTAAATTCGCATCGGTATTTTCACAGGTCGACTGATCCTGATTCTGGTTGTCTGTTGTGGGGCTCAAAACAATCTCCTTGGTAAATATAATTAAATCCGTTTCTGACTATATTATAAGACCCTTGTTCTCAATAGCTTGTCACAAGGTTGTCACATTATAGTTACAGCAACACTAAGGTCAAGTCGCAGCGTAAGTCCGGGTACTCCCTTATGCTCTTCTAACTTGTCGGTCAGTCCTCTTTTACACTTAAGCCTTTAATGGAAAAGGTTTACAAAGCTCAAAACTTCAATTGTTTTCGCCGCTAAATATTTAGTTTGCTTCTTTAAACTGGGTTTTGACATCAAAGAGTATTATCATATCCCTCTACAAATTAAGCACTCAGGAGACAAGCCTATGATCCGGGTTCGAGCGAGCCAAATTTTCACCCACTCCATGGAAGATGTCGTTGCGGCAAAAAAACAATTAGACAGTGGCACGCCCTTTGAAGAGGTCGTGACAAACTTCAGCACCTGCCCCTCCAAGGAAAACGCTGGCGACCTGGGATGGATGCCGGAAGGGAATTTACAATCTATTATGGGACAGGAAGTTTCTGAAGCAGATTTAGGAAATGTCATCGGTCCGGTTCATTCCCAATACGGTTACCACATCCTGAAAATTTCTGAAATTGAAGTGGAGAAAATTGAAGGCCCGTTCAATGCTGAACTTTCCATGGCATCAGCCAGCCAGATTTTTCCGGATATCCACACTGTACTTTTCAAAGAATTTCATATTGGTATGCCGGTGACTCCATATAAGGCAGAAGAAACCCTGGATTCTGTGTGTCAGGCCCAAGGAAAAAACATACAGGAAGTCATCAACTGTTTGAACAAAGAGCATTCGGACAAAAACATTGCCATCATAACCTGTGAAGAACTAAAACAAAAAATGGATTCCGGCAACAAGCCGATCCTGCTCGACATTCGCGAAAGCTGGGAAAGAGATATTTCTAAAATTGAAGGTTCACACATCATCAATTCCGAAAACAATGAGCATGTCATGGGAACTTTTGCAAAGGATCGCGAAATCGTTTTGATAGACTGGAAACAAGACCGAAGCCCCAGTTTCCAGAAATGGTTGAGCCAGAGAGGGTTCACCGACATAAAGTGTCTGGAAGGTGGCATTGATCTATGGTCAGAGAAAGTTGATACTCGATTGAACCGCTACGACATTGACGAAGATGATGGATACCGCTACGAAGACATCCTTGATGAAAATGATGACGGACATGACGACCACGATGACCACGAGGGCCATGACCATCATTAAAGTGGATCTGATATTTTTTTTTCGTCATAGATAGTCATGTCTCCCCTTCTCGAAATCGAAGATCTGAGCACGTTTTTTCACACTGAAGAAAACATCGTTAAGTCCGTTCGTAATGTGGATCTGACCCTCCACAAAGGCGAAACTCTGGCACTGGTCGGAGAGTCTGGTTGCGGGAAATCCGTCACCGCCTTAAGCGTCATGCGCCTCATTCCCACTCCTCCTGGGAAATTCGAATCGGGCCGCATCCTTTTTAAAGGACAGGATCTTCTACAAGCGTCCGAAGTAGAAATGCAGAACATCCGTGGCAACGAAATCAGCATGATTTTTCAGGAGCCCATGACTTCTCTCAACCCGATTTTTACCGTTGGAGACCAGATCACAGAAGCCATTCGCCTGCATCAGAACAAAACAGAATCCCAGGCCCGAGAGCTGGCGCTGAAAGTTCTACGTCAGGTGGCCATGCCCTCTCCCGAGAACCGGATAGACCAGTACCCACACGAATTGTCCGGCGGCATGAAGCAACGCGTGATGATCGCCATGGCAATTGTTTGTCAACCGGCCCTGCTGATTGCCGATGAACCCACCACCGCTCTGGATGTCACCATTCAGGCGCAGATTCTTGATCTGCTGGATCAATTGAGAAAAGAAGCGCAGATGTCCATTCTACTCATCACCCACAACCTGGGTATCGTGGCCCAATACGCCGACCGGGTAGCCGTGATGTATTCCGGCAAAGTGGTGGAACTGGCTCCAGTTGAAGAATTGTTTTCCTCACCGGCACATCCTTATACCCGCGGACTGCTCAATTCGCTACCCAAAGATGGTGCCAAACTGGAAACGATACCCGGCTCCGTTCCCCACCCGGCATACCTGCCCGAGGGGTGCGCATTTTATCCCCGTTGTGCGGAAAAAATTGATCGATGCATGAAGGTGGTTCCTCAATTAGAATCGATTGTTGACAAGAGCTCGCACCAGACGGCCTGTTGGTTGTACGAAACCACGCCTGCCACATGAAGAAATTGTTGACCGTTCAGTCTTTAAAAAAGTATTTTCCTGTATATGGGGGACTGCTATCAAGAGTCGTTGGTCAGGTAAAAGCTGTCGATGACGTATCGTTTGATATCCATGAAGGAGAAATTTTAGGGCTAGTTGGAGAATCCGGTTGCGGTAAAACAACGGTGGGGCGCATGAGCTTGCGTCTCATGCAACCCACATCCGGCAACGTCTACTTTGAAGATGTCGATCTTTTCAAACTGAACAGAAAAGAACTTGCAAGGTTGCGTCCAAAGATGCAGATCATTTTTCAGGACCCTTACAGTTCACTGAATCCCCGGTTTACAGTTGAGCAAATTATCGGGGAGGCACTTTCAGTGCATTTCCGCATCAACGGAAAAGAACTGCGGACAAAAGTGGAGTCACTCATGGAGAAGGTGGGGCTTTCTTCCATGTATTTAAACCGCTATCCGCACGAGTTTTCTGGGGGGCAGAGGCAACGCATCGGCATCGCCAGAGCTCTGGCCCTTGGCCCTCGTTATATCGTTTGCGATGAACCGGTTTCCGCATTGGACGTATCCATCCAAGCGCAAATTATAAATTTGCTGCAAACGCTTCAGCAGGAAGAAAACCTTTCCATGCTTTTTATTTCGCACGATCTCAATGTCGTCAAACACCTTTCCCAGAGAACCGCTGTCATGTATCTTGGGAAAATCGTGGAATTGGCCCGCACCGAACAGATCGCCAACAACTCGGCCCATCCCTACACCCAGGCGTTACTCGCCTCCAAGCCGTCCCTGGATCCCAAATCCCGTAACCGCCCCAAACCGCTTCCGGGAGATGTTCCCTCCCCTCTCAATCCCCCATCAGGCTGTCATTTTCACCCACGTTGCCCTGAGGCGATGGACCGTTGCAAAAACGAAGTTCCCCGACAAGTTCAACTGGATGAAGACCACCAGGTGCACTGCCATCTCTATGATTAATAGTCATTTTTTTATTCAGAACCATTTCGGTTCCTCTAGCTCCCTCAATACCTTCAAACGGCAAGGATTCTCCAAGTCTTATCACTATCCAATTGATTGACAAGAGCCCAATCTTAAATCTGGGTTCACCACCGTAAAAAAAACCTGGGAAAACCAATAAATTTTTGAATTTACACTAATTATAGCCACTGAAGCGACCGTTACGAACAAAAATGGATAGAAAACTGTTGGAAACCCGGTCTTTAAGGACTAAATGTCGCTGTTCGGGCATATTTTTAGTCAGGAGAAGTACGGCTAACTAACGGAAATTATTGCGGAAAACCGGGTAAAATGGTAAATTGATAGAATCCTGTTTTTTGCAAAATTGTCATATGAAAAGGGCTGAACTTTGGACATAGCTTCTTTAGCGGGAATCATTTCGGGCCTCATCCTGATCATTTCGGCTATTCTTATAGGGGGTGAGGTTCAGACTTTCATGAATATCCCTGGATTGATGATCGTTATTGGGGGCACCTTGGCCGCCTCACTCATCACCTTCCAACTTGACGATATCAAGTCGGCTTTTAAGGCCGCTGTGTTTGTATTTTCCTCACCCAAAGAAGACTCCAATGACATGGTTTCCACCATGGTCGAGCTTTGTACATTGAGCCGCAGACAGGGTATTGTGGCTTTGAGCAAGCTTGAAATTGAGTCAGACTTCCTCAAAAAAGCCTGCAATCTGATTGCTGATGGTTCCAAGGAAGATATGATGCGGGACACGCTTAAAATTGAAATTGAGTCCATGAAGCAAAGGCATTTTATTATTCAGGATGTTTTCAAGAAAATGGGCCTTTACGCACCTTCTTTCGGAATGATAGGTACCCTGATCGGTCTGGTTCAAATGCTGACGAAACTGAACAATCCTGAAACCGTAGGCCCTTCTATGGCAGTAGCTCTGTTGACCACCTTTTATGGGAGTCTTCTGGCATCACTGCTTTTTAATCCGATCGCAGGTAAACTGAGAGCAAGAACCCTCACTGAAGTTATCAACCTTGAAATCATATTTGAAGGGGCGGCATCCATCATTCAGGACAACAACCCCATGCTGGTATATGAAAAACTCTCGTCCTATATTCCGACAAAGCTGCGCCGTCCCATGCAACAAAAAATGATGAAACGGTAAACCCTGGAGTTTTCCGTCCACTATAATTTTTCAATCTGGCAAATCGCATGCGTGATAGCGTGGAAATGGTCAAAGAGCAACTCAGGATGCAGGCCAAGGAGTTGAAGCGCCGTGATGCCGAGAAGGCAAAACATGATGCTAAGATCAAGCATGTCCTGAAACTCAGCCAGGAGAAAATCGAGGTCCTCAAAACCACAGTCCAGGAAAAGGACGAAGAAATTCAGAACAAACAGTTCTCAGGCGCCAAGCTTGCTTTTGATGCCAGCAAAGGATCCACAGCAGAAACGGCTGAAGACACTGCTGAAAGAGAAGAAGATCAGAAGTTGATTAAAGAACTAAAAAACCAATTAGAGCAGTCCGGCAGAGACAGAGAAAAGCTGGCCAAAGACCTGAAGAAAGCCTCGAAAGCCAAAGACCCCCCTCCCGCCCCATCAGTTGTTGTTGAAACCAAAGAAGTCGTCAAAGAAGTTAAAGACCCCAAGCTCATCAAGGCCCTGAAGAAACTAAAGCTAAAAAACCAGTCTCTTGAAGATCGTCTTGAACAACATAGTAACGATCAAAACAGGAATGACAAGGAAAAGGAACTGCTGGCCCAGGAAGTTCAGCGCTTGCGCAAACAGCCAGACTCCGTAGCGGAAATAAAAAAGAAAATCAAGCAACAAGAGAAAAAGCACGAGGAGAGCATCAAATCCTATGAAAAAATAGTTAAAGAAAAATCGGAGCTGGTAGATTCTTATGAGAAGGTCATGTACGAAAGCCAGAGCGCATCGGGCAGCACCAAGCTTCCTTCAGAAATCATCAAGGGGCTGAAAGAAGATTTAGAAAAAATTGATAAAGAAAAAGACCGGCTGGAGCAGGACCTGCTCCGCGAGAAAAAGGAATTCGACAACAAGCTTTCAGCTGAACTCCAGAAGATTGAAGTTGAATGGCAGGATAAACTGAAAAAGATGCACACCAACAATATAAAGGATGTGGGTGATGAACAGGGAATGCAAGATGAAGGTGCTCCTCTTTGGATGATCACCTTCGCCGACATGGTCACTTTGCTCCTGACCTTTTTTATCCTTTATTATTCCATCGCATCCATGAATATGCAGAAATTTAAAGAAGCTATAATTGGTGAAGAACAGGCAAGTATCGGATTACTTGAACTTTTGGACAGTGCCGAGATCAAGGAAAGTATTCAAAATTTGACAGGCTTGAAATCAAACGATATATTAAAGGACATTACTAAGGTAGCTGAAGAATCCGAACTGAACATTGAAACCGATAATGCTAAAATTATAGTCCGGGTTCCAGGAGCAAGCCTTTTTAAACCAGGTCAAGCGGATCTACAGTTGTCTGCGCGACCCGTGCTGGATGAAGTCATTCGGGTCGTCAATAAATACCCTGATTACAAGATCCATATACAGGGTCACACCGATGACGAGTCCATTTCCACCGAAAGGTTCCCGACCAATTGGGAACTTTCCGCCGCCAGAGCTACAGCAGTGCTAAGGTATTTTTATGACAAAGGTGCAGAACCCGAGCGCATGACCGCAACGGGCTACGCCGACACGTTTCCATTGGCTACCAATGACACGGTACCAGGAAGAGCCAAAAACAGGAGGGTTGAATTTGTTCTGGAAAAAGAAAAGTAAAGATACGGGTGGAAAAAAGTTGTTCAAAAACCCTTCTGAAACCAGAGGGTCCTTCAGGGTTTATCCTTCCAAAGAAAACCCGATTATACTCAAGGTCGGCGGCACCGATCTCACAGCCGTGGATATCAGTGCTGGTGGTATTTCCTTTGATAACAAAAAATTCAAGTTGGGTGCGACCTATCCCCTTGAAATGACTTTGCCCAGAGGAAAAGGAACCTTTACAGTAAAAACCGAAATCCTCAAAATTGACGACAAGGATGTCTGCCGTTGTAAAATAGTTGGCTTAAGCGATGAGCAAGAAGATCAAGTCCATTCTTATATTCTGACACGACAAAAAGAGGAAATCGCCCAAAAAAAAGGTAGGGGTTTCTAAAAACAGCATTAAACAAAATCAATGTCGATCTTGACCAATGCCTTTTTTATCTGACTCCTTTCCTTTTCAAAAATATGAGCGTTGCAAATCCTCCCCCCTCTGACCCTGAAGACTGGCGACCAAAAGATCTGGAAATGATCAGCCATGTTGAAGTCTTCCAGAACAAACCCGCCATACTTAAAAAGGTGGAAAGTCGCCTGACCAAACTCAAAAAAGCAATGGTTGTGGAATTGCTGACCTGCATCCCTCAATTACCACCCGGAACAAATATAGAAAAAGGGCAGATTGCAAGAGGTGAAAATCATAACGGGTTTCCTTTTTTATCTCTGGATATTCCGCAAAATTTTTCCAAAACCGAAATGTTCACTTTTAGAACCCTGTTCTGGTGGGGTCATTACCTCGGATTTTCCATGATCTTGAAAGGCGATAAGCTAAAAACCTATTTCCAGCGTCTATCTACCACTTGCAACGAACCACCCTTTCAAGACATCTACCTCTCCCTCGCCCCCACTCCGTGGGAATGGCGTCTGGATGAAAAACATTTCAGTCTGGTGGGCGAGCAACAGGTTTGGGCGAACAAAGCAAACCTTTTAGACCACATGAAGATCATGCGATTTTATTCTATCGCCGATGAATCATTTAAAGAATTAGACTGGACGCAGGCCGGAGTGAAATTTTGGAAGGATGTAGCCCCTGTCTGCCTGGGCTGACCGGCCTTCTGCCATAATTCGCTCATCATTTTTGCACATACACTAATCGATGTTTCCAAAGGACTTTACCAGCAGGAACCAACTTCAAATTCCCAGAGTTTGCAATATCTTTAAAAAGCAAGACATGATGCAGAGACGGAGCAATGGGAGAAGTCTGGCTACCAGGAATATGCAGCGGCGTTGGAACCATAAACACTTTTCTCCCACCGCTTGCGCTTCCTGCAGAAGTTTCTTTTTGCAGCCATTTCCCTAAAAAGGGAAACTCCGCTTGCACCCCAACGGCATAGATATTTCCCAACGCAGTCCCATCAGTTTTTGAAAAAACCGCCAGGCAACCTGGCGGCAAAAAAGGAGTGTCACAAGCGCCTTCGATTCGTACCCCGTAACATAAATCCGGCAGTTCCATTGGTGGGGATATTCTGGTATAACTATCAGAAAGAAAAATATTTTCTCCTCTCTCACTGCCGGGCTCCCACCTTTCCCGGCTGGAGGAAAATGAGATCAGGGGAATTAAAATCTTAGAATCGTTCTTCATGGCTTTTTCTGTATGACCCTGCACCTTTAATGTCTTCTCAATTATTTCCCGGACAAAACAGATTACAGCATTGAGCAGTTTTAAATTGCACTTAATATCTATTGGACTATGCGTTTTATACTTTTTCCAGAACCTCCATTTTACCAGCAGAAGAGAACACCAATAACCCTGATTAATCACTCCGGCATTCCCACATTAACAATAATTAATTTTTCATGAACGAATCTAATTATCAAGAAGCTCTGCGCTACCTCTATAGTCTTACACAAAGCGGGATTAAACTCGGACTTAAAAACACAGCTCAGATTCTTCGGTATTTCGGTGACCCTCAATTAAAAACGCCTACCGTTCATATCGCTGGCACCAATGGTAAAGGATCTACTGCAGCGATCACAGAGTCCATTTTAAGGGCGTCTGGCCACAATGTCGGGCTTTACACCTCCCCGCATTTATTGGACTTTCGTGAGCGCATACAGATTAACCGCAGAATGATCGAAAAACAGCAAACTGCAGACTTGATCTGCAGAATCAAATCTGCCGTGGAAAAACTGAAAACCCCTGTCACATTTTTTGAATTCGGAACTGTTTTAGCCTTTCTTTATTTTCATGAGCAAAAAACCGATATAAATATTATCGAAGTCGGCCTCGGGGGCCGGCTGGATGCCACCAACCTTTGCAAGGCCGAAATATCCATTATCACTTCCATATCCCGGGATCATACTCAGTACCTTGGAGAAGATCTGGAGCAAATCACCTTTGAAAAAGCCTCAATTATAAAGGAAAGCGGTACAGTTTTTGCTGATATCCCTAAAGAAGAACTATTTCGAGTTGTCAATGATTTGGCCCAAAAATGTTCGGCGAATCTTTATCGACTGGGGGAGGATTTCCATGTAGCCCCTGAAACCGGAAATAGCGAGAAAAACATATTCAGCTATAGATGGGGCTCTCGTGTTCTAAACAACCTGATTCTGCCCCTTAATGGCCATTTTCAAAGGAATAATGCAGGGTTAGCCCTGTCAGCTTGTTTAGCGTTAAAAGAACATGGGTTTAAAGTTGAGGAAGAACACCTGAGACAAGGGCTGGAAACGGTTTCCTGGGAAGGCCGGTTGGAAACGGTTTTCTCACACCCAACGGTGGTTTTGGATTGCGCCCACAATGAAGAAAGCGTCAGAAATATGACGTTGGAGTTGCGTGAAAACTTTAAATTTTCCCGCTGTTTTATTGTTTTGGGGCTGATGAAGGACAAAAAAATTGATGAAATCATCAATATTTTAAGTCCCCTGGGAGATCAGTTTTTTCTGCTATCGGTCAATCCTCCTCGGGGGGAAGCTCCGGAAATACTGGCAGAGAAACTGAAAGCTCACAATAAACCGTCTCAGAGTTTCGGAACTATTTCCGATGCTTTGCAAGCTGTAAAACAAATCGCCAATCAGGATGACCTGATTTGTATCACAGGCTCTATTTTTCTGGTTGCGGAAGCCAAAAAATGTTTTAACGATGAAAATATTTTTTTTAATTCTGGGAATACTCCTCACTCTAACGAGTGAATCTTTTTCCAATGAAAACAACAAACCAGGAATGGGTTTTCCAAAGCCTGGCCAGGAAAATGCTCTAAGTTCCTCTGAGTTAAAAGAAGCATCTACCCCTGACACTTCAGACCGTGATTGGATGTGGGGAGATGGAAAGCTACTGTCCTCTTCCGAACATCTGTATTTGGAAGCTCAAGAAGAAACTCCCATAATAGATTGGCTGTGGGGAAATGAAAATCCGCTGGAGTCAAATGAGCGTTTGGCCATGCCCCTGGCCTTGCCCAACAACCCGATAACTCCACCACTTGAAAAAACGAAAAATCAATCTAATGAAGGAGAGGTTTATCTAACCGCCGACCACATGACCCGTGATAATGACCGAAATATCATCTGGGCATGGGGGAAAGTATTTATCAAGACTGAAGACAGGATTATCAAGTCCGATAAACTCAAGATAAATAACAAGACGGGGAATGGTGAAGCCGTCGGTAATGTCATCATCATTCAAAATGATGGAACTCGCCTCAAAGCCAAAAGAACCCGGTTTAACATCAATAACCATCAGGGCAGGATTTTTGAAACTCGAGGCCGACTCGGCGAGAAATATTATATTAAGAGTGACGAAATCACCCGATTCTCACAAACTCATTTTACAGCTCAAAAGGGCCATCTCACAACCTGTGAAGGCAAACTGCCCGATTGGCTTTTTGAAGCAGAGTCTATGGACATTGTAATGGGTGACCGGGTGCTTTTTACCAACGGGATATTTAAAATAAGGGGCTTTCCCATCCTTTACATCCCGGTGGGCTATCTCCCTATCGATCAGGAACGTAAAAGCGGAATTCTGATCCCTACCTGGGAAACCGGCGGTAATGAGGGTGTGCTCTTTAACGGCTCCTATTATTGGGCTATTGATAGGCACTCCGATGCAACATTCAATATGGACTATTCAGAAAAGCGTGGTTATAGGCCAGGAATTGAGTACAGGTATACACCCAACCGTCATACCACTGGTCAATTCAAGGCTTCTTTTATAGATGACCAGATCACCAAATCTACATTCTGGGAAGTGCAAGCCAACCACAGGCAAACTCTCCCTTTTGATTTCAACTTTAGCGGCGTTCTTGACCTGAAGAGCCAGGAGTTCAACAGAAACTTCACCAATAGCGCCAACGGAAGAGGCGAACGCAGCACAGACTCCTACGCCACCATCACAAAAGTGTGGGAAAGTAGCTCCCTGGACATTCTGACTCGATATCGCAACAGCACTCAATCGGGCAACGACCAAACCTTTGCGCAACTGCCTCAAATAACTTATAAAACACAAAGACAATCCATTGGAGATACGGGGATTTTATTCAATCAAGACTCCAGCTTCGCCTCGTTCCTCACTGACTTGGACTCAAGCTCTGATGTAGATGATAAATTTTCCGTACAGCGTTTCGACTTTAATCCTCAATTTACCTACCCGATGAGAATCGCTCCATGGCTTAGTTTCACCCCTACTCTGGGACTCAGAGAAACTATTTACAGTAAAGGGTTAAACACAACGGATAACAATAAACGCCTGGACTTATTCACCCGAGAATCCTTCAACGTCAACGCCAGTCTCGAAGGCCCCCGGTTTGAAAAGGTTTTCGACCTCAAAAACAAATATATCTCCAAGGTCAAACATTTAATAGAACCCCGCATCACCTATAATTACATTCCCGACATGGATGAAAATGATCGCGGAAAAATAAAAGTGTTCGATGGCATTGACACCATAAACCGACAAAGCACTATGACTTATTCGCTGACTCAAAGACTGTTACAAAAGGAACTTGAAAGCGGGGACAACTATAATACCCGAGAAGTCCTCCGTTTTGATATCAGCCAGACGGTTGACCTGATTGAGGCAACCGGGAAAGAAGAATCTGAAAACAAGCGGCCATTTTCTGACCTTCGTTTTGACTTGGATAGCCGATTGCATGATAATCTGGAGTTCAATTTCGATTCCACTTATGATGTCCATGAAGATACTTTCAAAACATTTAACATTGAAGTGGGGCTCAAGCCAATTGACTCCCTGTATCTTTTTTTTGAAAGACGCTTCACCAAAGACCAGTCTGCCTTTATCATAGGTACCGTTGACTTGACCCTGAGCAAGGGCTGGAGAATGCAAGCTTCAACCCGCTTTGACGAAAGAGAAGGAATATCTCGAGAAAATGACTTCAGCTTACTGTACGATAACCCCTGTAAATGCTGGGGTTTCACATTTGGTATGATCGATAGAGTCAACCTTGTGCAAACATTGGATAATCAGAGAGAAACCAAGTTCATGTTTGGTATCACTCTCAGAGGCCTTGGCTCTCTGGCTAGAGGGGCTAACGAAAAATTAATCCACCGCGAATTTGAGTCGATAAAACAGATAAGATGACCATTGCAGAGAATATTGCCCAAATAGCATTGGAAGTTGGTGCTATCCGAATCAATGCCCGGCAGCCTTTCACCTGGGCTTCCGGTTATAAAATGCCCATCTATAATGACAATCGCCTGCTTCTGGGAAATGCCGAGCACCGCGCATTGATTGCCGAAGGTTTTAAAAATCTGTTAAAAAAATACGCCGTTGAAGTGGAAGTTATAGCTGGCACCGCGACTGCCGGGATTCCCCATGCTACCACCTTGGCTGACCTGCTTCAGGTTCCCTTGATTTATGTCAGGTCTACAGCCAAATCCCATGGCATGGGCAACAAAATTGAAGGAGTTCTTAAGAAAAACCAGCGGGTTTTAGTCATCGAGGATCTGGTTTCGACAGGAGGGAGCGCAGCCAACGCCGTGACAGCTATTCGAGAAGCCGGGGGCATGGTTGACCATTGTTTCAGCATTTTCAGTTATGGGTTCCCCGAAGCCTCAGAAAAGTTTAAAGGCATATCTTGCCAAATCCACTCCATTCTGGTTTTTTCCCAACTGCTGCAGGTGGCTCAGTCCACCCAGGACATCTCTCCAAATGACATTGAAACACTTAATTCCTGGCAGAAGGCTCCCTTTGAGTGGGGAAAGAAGGGATTTTAGGCTGCACCAACAGGTTTTTAAAGAACTATACATCTTCTCTTTTTCCTGATTGAATAATATTGACAACCCCCCCCCATTAATAATAATATGACCGTTTCATAGAGGGGCTTTCCCCCAAGCTAAAAACGCAGTGAACCTATTAGAAAAGGCTTCTCGGCTCTTAATAGGTTATTCCGACAAAGCCTGTTCAAGGTTCTGGTTTTTTATTTGCAAGTATTCACTGGAGATTTGTTTAGATGCCCACACTAGAGTTAGGTCCTATCGGTTTACTCCCCCCTTCAGCTGCAATGATGGGTATTTTTCAACCTGATAAAGATTCAGGAATGGATTTAGTTGAGGGAAAACATGTTTTAACTGATGACGCTATCAAAAAAGCCGCACATGAAATATTGACTCGCCGTAATCCAACTCTTTTCCCAGGACCAATGATTGTCTGGGGATGGAACGATGAGACTATGCATAAAGCGGAAATGGCAATGGATCTGGTCAGAGAAGTTCCTGGCATGAACGTAATACCCATGCCCGACTACCGACCTATTTATCCTAAAATTGATCCCGAAGCGGTGATTAATCCCTGCCATCCCAATCTAACTGTTCAACATAATAAGATCGAGACCTGTATCCTTATTGGGGTGCATTGTCATTTCGCCAACGTGACTCTTAAAATGATCCGGGCGAATACCAACTGCTACACGATGGCATTTTGTGCTTACGATGGGCATGAAGATGCTCTTATCTCTTTAAGAGATTTGGACGGTGCAAAGCTACTAAAGGTAACGGAAGCAGTTCGCCAGGCTAAAAAAGAGGGTGTAGAACCTTGGGGCCTCACTAAAGCAGGAAAAGATGAGCTCGAAGAAACCGCCGCGAGAAAAAAAGCTGAGTTGTCTCCATCCAAAGAAAATACCACTCTGTTTATGGGGGAATTGGAGCAAGGCCTGGACGAAAACGCAGAATGAAAATAGTTTCGAATTAAATAGCATTACTGTTTCAAAAAGTCCGCTTGATTCAAGCGGGCTTTTTTTTAACTTCCACCCATTCAGACAAATGGTATTTAAGAAAAAACAAACTTTTAGCGTTGACAGAATCAGATAATCCATTATTCTGATTGCATACTAATCATAAAAAGTATTGCCCCATTTACCAATTATTGATTATATCTGTCCTGCAAAACTGAGGTGGTTTTCCCCTCTTGTATAAAAGGAGGTTTTTTGTGCGCGCACTGGTAATTGATGACTCCAGAGCTATCAGATTGATTCTAGTACAAATTCTTAAAGCCCTCAAATTTGAGGTCATTGAAGCAGGCCACGGCTTGGAAGCTCTTGAAAAGCTCAAAGAATCTGGCCCCTTGGATCTAGCCTTGGTGGACTGGAATATGCCCGAAATGAACGGTTATGAGTTTGTCTGTGAAGTCAGGAAAGATGACCGATATAAAGACATGAAACTAATGATGGTCACCACTGAAACTGAAATGGCACAAGTGATAAAAGCATTGGAAGCGGGAGCCAATGAATATGTCATGAAGCCATTCACAAAAGATATGATCGTGGAAAAATTAACTATAATGGGCATTGATGTCGGCTAAACCAAAAAGCCGCCCCACCTCTTCGAACGATAACTCTGGATATTAAGGATAGCAATGGCCGTCACCCCTGCAGACTTTGACTACATCAGTAAGATTGTCAGAGAACAATGTGCGATTGTCTTGGAAAAAGGCAAAGAGTATTTGGTTGAATCCAGGATTATGCCCTTGGTTCATCAGGAAAAGCTGGAGTCCATTGAAAACCTTGTAAAAAAAATAAAGCAAGAACCCCGAGGCAGTCTTAAAGACGCGGTCATTGAGGCCATGACCACTAATGAAACTTCCTTTTATCGAGATATCCATCCTTTTGAAACATTGAAAAAAGAAATATTCCCAGAACTAATAGAAAAACGCAAGGCAAAGAGGGAGTTAAATATCTGGTGCGGAGCCAGCTCCAGCGGTCAGGAACCTTACTCATTAGTCATGTTGCTAAAAAATGATTTTCCGCAACTTAATTCATGGAATCTTAGTTTTTCGGCCAGCGACATTTCTAATCAAATGCTCAACCGGTGCAAAAGTGGTATTTACAGCCAATTGGAGGTTAACCGAGGGCTTCCCGCACCCCTTATGGTCAAGTATTTTGAGCGCATTGGAACCGAATGGCAGGTCAAAGAAGAACTTCGCAAAATGGTTCAGTTTCGAATCATCAACCTCTCCGAAGCATGGCCGACCATGCCACAACTGGACTTGGTCATGATGCGGAATGTTCTCATCTACTTTGATGTAGAAATGAAAAAAAATATTTTAGGTCGAGTTCGCAAACTTCTCAGACCAGATGGTTATCTATTTCTCGGCGCGGCTGAAACCACACTCAACCTAGACGAAAATTTTGAAAGAATGCCTTTCAAGCAATCCGGTTGCTATCGTTTAAAACAGGGATAAATGCCATGCAATTATATGAGACCGAAATTTGTGAATACACAGAAAGTATTTGGAAAAACATACTTGATCTGGAAGTTAAAAAAATTGAAGAAAATTATTGCCCTGCTGAAGGGGAAAGCATTCTTGCCGGGTGTGTCCATATTTCAGGGGAATGGGAAGGCACTATCGCGCTCGATTGCCCCGCTGAGCTGGCAAAAAAAATCACATCTATTATGTTCAAATTGACGGAGGACGAGCTAAGCTCAGACCTCATTCAGGATGCCTTGGGGGAACTGACTAATATGACAGGAGGCAATATAAAATCCTTATTACCAGAGCCCTGTTATCTTTCCCTTCCCGCTGTGACCATGACTGAATATGGATTGAAAATACCGGGAAGCGAATTGATAACCACGGTCACCTTCAAGTGTTGGGGATATAAGTTCAAAGTCTCGATTTTAAAGAAAAAGGAACCTGTAGCTTCGAAAAATTGATTGTAAGAATTTATTCGTCTTGCGATGAGTTAGAAGCAGGGCCACAAAAATTCTTATTTCACACGTTCCCATTCTCGTTTAGCATCTTTGAGGTTTTTCTCTGTGCAGTTCCTCGAAAAAGAAATTCAGCAATGTACCCAGTTAGTCTTTTCCACATTACTTAGCCTTGAGGTTCACCCTTCACCCGGCCAGCATGAATCCTCCTCAACAGACACGGTTACAGGAAGCGTTCAAATCACAGGGAAATGGAACGGAGTCATCTTACTCGCCCTGCCCTCATCCCTGGTCAACACGGTAACGGAGACATTGTTCTCTCTCGAACCAGGAAAAGCCTCTACAGATGACAAAAAAGACGCTGTAGGTGAATTGATCAACATGATAGGTGGGAACATCAAGGCGCTCGTACCTGAACCTTCTACGCTTTCAGTACCCCTTCTGGCACTGGAAGGTCAAAGTCTGCAATTTCCTGCCACAGAAATGGTGACCCATTGCCAATTCGAATATAAGGGGAAATCCTTCTCCTTATCGCTACGTGGGCAAGCAGAAAAACCTTAATAACACTCCGATCACCGCCATCCAACTCTGCCATGTCTTCGCCTGGGAACAGCCTGTACACCGGAATCGTAATACCCTAGGAGGGGGAATTCTACCCCTTCGTTAATGTTGGCGGTATCGCATACACACCCACCCACAGACTACATAGGCTAACAGATCCTGCATCAGAGCAGTGCAAACATGTGGTGAGACATAGTGAATACATTGAAACTTGGGCATTGCAGGCAGGCTGCTTTGGAAGGGTGAGAGTTTTAAGGACCTCCCTTAAAATACCAGTCTTCTATCGAAGTTATGCGAGCGGGTGACTTCATTCCCTCAAAAAAAAACAGCAGCTTATTCTTTTCTCTTCAGGCCTGCATGTTCATCGATTTCTCTATCGACCGTATCAATGTCCTTTGAGTTATATCGAACCAGGTTTTGCAAATGCTCATAACTTTCAAGCTCTACCTCTAAAAACTCAAAACACAGGTCTTTATCGGTAATCCGCCCAACCTTCCCCTTCATGTCAACATGGATAGGAGGGTCTGCGCCCTCTAAAAACACCGAAATATCGCACAAGGTTCCTAGTGGCAAGACCTTCCCTTTATGCTGAAGCGATATTCCCACCATACTCATATCGTGGGTCTCATGGGTTTTTATCACGACATCTTTTGTACGCACTTCTACCCAGACTTTAATGGGAACCCGGGTGAACTCCCTGCCGTCATCTTTATTATTTTCCATCATAATCGAAAACCTAAAGTTATTGTTGCTCTCAATTATAGCGCATTAAGAAAGTAAAACGAGGTAAATTTATTCATACCAGCCATTTACTCCTTAAAGTAAAATAACTCATTTATTTTAGCGTACTTATAGACAGGGGCCCACACGAATAAACCTTGTTAAATTAAGTAAAAAACACATCCCAATGGCTTGACATTGCCTCTCGGAAGTCTTATTTAACTGACAGATTTGCAAAGAGATAACACCCATTTACTCGAATCAGTAAATTTAAAGGCATTTATAAAAAAATATAACGGTATTTATAAAAACCAAGGAAAGGATCAAAGATCATGGGAAAAATCGTAGGGATAGATTTAGGCACCACCAACTCAGTGGTTGCCGTTATGGAAGGAAGCGAACCTAAAGTCATCCTCAATGAGGAGGGAAGTCGAACCACTCCTTCCGTAGTTGCGTTCACCAAAGAAGGTGAAATACTGGTAGGACAGGTAGCAAAAAGACAAGCCATCGCTAACCCGGAAAACACAATTTTCTCAATCAAACGTTTCATGGGCCGATCCTTAAATGAAGTATCAGAAGAAATGAAAATGGTTCCTTACGAAGTCATTCAAGGTTCTAAAAGTGAAGTACGGATTAAAGCTGGCGATAAATCATACACTCCGCCAGAAATATCGGCCATGATTCTGCAAAAACTGAAAAAATCCGCAGAGACCTATCTCGGCCAACCTGTTACAGAAGCTGTTATCACCGTCCCTGCCTACTTCAATGATGCTCAACGCCAGGCAACCAAAGATGCTGGTAAGATTGCAGGACTAGAAGTTAAACGGATTATCAACGAGCCCACCGCTTCCGCACTGGCTTATGGGCTGGATAAGAAAAAGGACCACACCATTGCAGTTTATGACTTTGGCGGTGGTACGTTTGATATTTCCATCCTTGAAGTCGGTGACAATGTAGTTGAAGTTAAAGCCACAAACGGAGACACCCATCTGGGTGGAGACAATCTTGACCAGCGCGTCATCAACTGGTTGGTAGCTGAGTTTAAAAAGGAACAGGGCATTGATCTTTCTAAAGACAATATGGCCTTGCAAAGGCTTAAAGAGGCGGCTGAAAAAGCCAAAATGGAACTTTCAACCACCAATGAGACCGATATCAACCTTCCCTTCATCACTGCCGATGCAGGAGGACCCAAGCATCTCAACATCAAAATTTCCCGCTCAAAATTTGAAGGCATGATTGATGACCTGCTGGATAAAACCAAAACTCCCTGCATTCAGGCTTTAAAAGATGCCGGACTGAATGCAGACCAGATTCATGAAGCTATTCTGGTCGGAGGCTCCACCCGGGTTCCGAAGGTA
>JACNKA010000165.1 GCA_014382285.1 Nitrospinota bacterium
CGACCCAGCTCCCGGGGGGTCGGGTCCCCCAGCTCGCAAATAACTCGCGCATTTTTGCCGGGCGCTGCCGTCACCAGCAGGGGGGGCGGGGTCGGCATCGCCGCCGCCGTGAGTCAGCACAACCAGTTTTTTTCTTTCTTCCATAATATTTCTATCCTCTCAGCCAGCCATGAAAATAACATTCTATGGCTGGGAATAAATTCTTCGTGTTGAACTTACCTGTGGAGCCACTCCACTTGTGAATCAATTATAATTGAGGTAAGCTTAAGACCAATCAAAAAACTACAGGAATCCGATGGTCAAGTTTTGTTTGCAGTGTAAAAACGCGTTCTGGGGCGGACAATATTGCCCGAAATGTCCCGGCGAAATCGAATTGCTCGATGCCGCCCTGCCCGAGAACAAAAAATATCTGCCGGAACTCAATATCGATGTGCGGCCAAAATATTATGCCCGTAGTTCCATGCTACTTTCCTGTTTCGGATTTGTGATGGCCCTGCCACTCGGCGCATTTTTGTTTTTACGCGGCATGTCCTCTTCCGGCAATGTTATGTTGTGGGGCAGTGTTGGCGTTGGCACCATTGTTATCGTTTCTTGGGGATGCTGGTATCTCGCGCACAGACTCTTCGATAAACAAATGGAAGATGTTGAAGTCGAAAACAAAGAACCGCAACTAGACTAACTGCTCGGCGCAGGGCCAGCGTGCAATGGCTGTCTCTTGCCAGCAAAGTTCATCTCGGCTGAATTGAGCCGTTGCCCAAATACTTCACTTAGCTCACTCACACTTCCTCACGGCGTAGCCGTGCAATGAAATTTTCTCTCGATTGATTGTCCTGCAATTGTTCTTCATCTATAACAGGGATATGGGGGAAGTGTTTCATGAAGGCCCGGGCAAACAGGCCGGAGGTTGTTTCACTTGTATCTTGATGGACAGCCTGTATTCCGCATGAGGGGGAGCGGGTTTTAAAAATAAACCCGCTCAAGCTCGTCAACTCTTTCAATTTTCCAGAGTTGAAGTCGGTCATCACATCGGTCCAGTCTTTTTGCGTTTCGACCCCCACCAAGTGATCCGCCACGATTTGCACCGGCTCTCTCGGTATGCCCATTCCCATTTCAACTTCAGGGCAAACCGGCACGGCTTCGAATCGGTCATCTAAAAGAAGGTCGATCACGGTTTGATTGCGTTTGTGTCCTCCGTTATAACGAACTGGCTGACCCAGCAAACAACTGCTAATCCCGATTTTGAGTTTCACCATTTTTCAGGTTCTCACCTAACTGCTGACCCTATGGCCAATGTCTTTGCGGTAGTGAATTCCATCCCATTTGATTTTCGATACCGCTTCGTAGGCTTTTTTAATCGCAGAAGGAGTATCCGGCCCTGTCGCTGTGACCCCCAATACCCGCCCGCCATTTGAGAGAACTTTGCCTGCTTCCAATTTAGTCCCGGCATGAAAGACCACAACATCGGCCCCTGCTTCATCCAGCCCTGAAATCTCTTTTCCCCTTTCATAAGAGCCGGGATAACCTTTTGCCGCCATCACCACGCAAACCGAAGGCTCCGGCTTCCATTGCAATTCTTGCTGATCGAGGGTGCCATCGATACAGGCTTCAAAAAGCGGAACGATATCGCTTTCCATGCGGACAAGAAGCGGTTGCGTTTCCGGATCACCAAAACGGGCATTGAACTCGAGAATTTTCGGGCCGTGTTTTGTGAGCATCAAGCCGGCATAAAGGATTCCCTTATAAGGACGGCCTTCACTCTGCATAGCCCGAACCAGAGGAAACATGATTTTGTCGCGCACCTTCTGGCGTAAAAGGTCAGTAAAAATCGGTGCCGGAGAATAAGCCCCCATCCCGCCTGTGTTGGGCCCTTTGTCTCCATCCAATGCGGCTTTATGATCCTGCGCCGAATCCATGAGGAGCACCGTATTGCCATCGGAAAATGCCAGCACCGAAACTTCCTGACCTTCGAGAAACTCTTCGATCACCACCTTGTCTCCCGCTTCGCCGAACGATTTATCTTTCATAATCGTGTCCACCGCGTTCAGGCCTTCTTTTGAGTTGCGGCACAAGATGACCCCTTTACCCGCCGCCAGCCCACTGGCTTTGACAACAATGGGTCCGGTTTCTTTATCGAAATATCTTTGCGCCAGTTCATGAGAGGTGAAAGTTTCATATTCTGCTGTAGGCAGACCATATTTTTTCATGATGTCTTTGGAGAACGCTTTACTTCCCTCCAGCTCGGCAGCACGGGCAGTCGGACCAAAAATGCGCAACCCCTTTTCCTGAAAGCGATCAACGATCCCCATCACGAGAGGTTGTTCTGGCCCTACCACAGTCAATCCAATCTCATTTTTCTGAGCGAACTCTAACAGTTGATCGATCTGATCTGCGGCGATCGGAACATTTTTGGCAATTTCAGCCGTTCCGGCATTGCCCGGTGCGCAGTAGATATCGGTGACTTTTGGGCTCTGACTGATTTTCCAAACCAGCGCATGCTCTCTTCCTCCTCCTCCTATTACCAGTACCCGCATATCTCTCCTTATTACTTTGTATGATTCAAGCTGGAATTTATATAAAATGCTCCCATGTTGCAACTCTTTCATAGTCTGCGAAGAAAAAGGTTCCCTATTAGATGGTAAAACTGGACTCTATCAGTAAATCTTTTGGTGGTAACACCGTCGTGGAAAATATCTCCCTGGAGATCGAGGCCGGCGAGCGTTTCACCCTGTTGGGAAGAAGCGGTTGCGGAAAAACCACCCTGTTGCGGATGATTGCCGGGTTCGAAACTCCCGATAGTGGAACCATTGCTATTGAAGGGCAGGATGTCAGCTCTCTTCCCATTGAAAAAAGACCCGTTGGGCTGATCTTTCAAAACTACGCCCTGTTTCCTCACATGAGCGTTTACGATAATATCGCCGTTGGGCCGCGCATCCGTAAATATCCTGAGTCTGAAGTCGCCAAAAACATTGATGAACTTCTGGAAATCACCCATCTCCAGTCTCTGCGCAATATGTACCCTGGGCAAATCAGTGGCGGCGAAGCACAGCGAGTGGCCCTGGCCCGTGCCGTCATCAACCGCCCAAAAATTCTTCTGCTGGATGAACCCCTTTCAGCACTCGATCTTAGCCTGCGCCAGCATCTGCGCGAAGAACTCGTTGAAATGCAGAAAGCGTTGGGCATCACCTTCCTGTTTGTCACTCACGATCAGGAAGAAGCTATGGGGCTGGCCACCCGCATGGGGATCATGGATAAAGGCTGCCTGCAACAAGTCGGCACCCCCGTTGAGTTATATGAAAAACCCGAAACCGCTTTCGTCGCCAAATTTCTCGGTGAAGTAAACCAACTCATCGGAAAAGTAGAGCAGAGAACCGGTAACCAGGTCACGGTTTCATTAGGGCCTGGCGGAAACATCCAATGTATTTCTGAAGTTTCCGGGTTAGAAAACCAAAACATCACCTGTTACGTCCGACCGGAAAAATTATTTTTTGATACCGGTCGGCCGCAAACCGAACCCGTTAACATTTTGCAAGCGACCCTGCGTGGTATACAGTTTTTTGGCAGTCATTCCCGCTATCAGTTGGAGCTTTCTGGCGGGCAAATGCTAACCCTTGCAATTCAACATCGCAAAACCCACAGTCCGAAATATTCTCCTGGTGATTCAGTGCGGGTTTTATTCGCCGTGTCCGATGTTTTTCTACCGAAAAAAAAGGATCAATAAAATATATCTGATGAAAAAATTCCTGATAATAATTCTCGCCACGTTGCTCTTAATGACCGGTTGCGACAACTCCCCTGAAGGAAAAACCTATCTGGTAGCAACCGATGCCACCCTGGTGCCCATGTCTTTTATGAGTGTCGGTAACGATATAATCGGGTTTGAGCCTGACCTCATACGGGCTGTAGCGAAAGAGGCGGGAATCAATATCCAGCTTGTCAATGTAGAGTGGGCTGGTTTATTTGGCGGGCTGATAACTAAAAAATTCGACATGGCCATCAGTTCTGTCACCGTTCTGGAAGAACGCAAAGAGCGCATGGCCTTCAGCGACCCTTATCTTAAAAGCGGTCTGGCTCTGGTGATTCGCAAAGATCAGGAAGGAATCGACTCTTTTGCCGACGCGAAGAAAAATAATTCTTTAATTGGCGCGCAGATAGGAACCACGGCTTATTTCTTTCTGGAAAAAGATCCCGCTATTCGCTTAAAGGGCTATCAAATGTACGGCCACGCAGTGAGCGACCTCATCAATGGAAAAATTGACGCAGTACTTGGAGAAAGCACCGGAACTCTTTTTTACAAGAACCAGCAAAAACCTTTGTTTGAAAAAATCAAGATGGTTGGCGAAATCATGAGCAACGAACATTACGCCATCGTTTTTCGCCAAGAAGATATAGAACTACGAACTCAGGTTAATATCGCATTACAAAAAGTCCTGAAAAATGGAACGGTCAGCCAGCTTCACAAAAAGTGGGACCTGGGCCAATCCGCTCAAGTGCCAGAATTAATGCACCCACCAACACAATAACGATGACTGATTCAGCTCAAATAAAAACCCAAAACTGGGCATGGAACATTGCCGTGGTGATGAGTTTTATCTTCCTTGTTTATCTGCCGGCAAAAGAAATTTTTTCAGCCAAGGAAGCAAGTGGCAGTTATGTAGAACTGCTTTCACTTCTCCCTTCTGGAATATTCTACACGCTTTTAGTCACCCTGCTGGGCAGTGCAAGCGCTATCGTTGTTGGGTTGCTAGTGGGGCTGGGGAAACTTTCCAACAATCCATTCATCCGGGTTCCGGTTTCTTTTTATACCGAGGTATTACGCGGCGTCCCTCTATTGGTACTTTTATTTTATATTTATTATGCTCTGGGGGAATTCGTCCATATGCCGGCACTGGTCGCAGCAGTGGCAGGGTTCGGCTTCAGTTATGGAGCCTACATGGCCGATGTGTTTCGCGCTGGCATTGAAGCCGTCCCCAAAGAACAGGGTGAGGCGGCGCGCAGTCTCGGCATGAATGAAAAGCAGGCTCTGTTTCAGGTTGTTCTGCCGCAAGCCTTGCGCACCATCATTCCCGCAATCGGCAATCAGACTCTGGGGATGTTGAAAGACACCAGTCTGGTTTCGGTGCTTGCCATTTCCGACATCCTCCGTGTCGGCAACGAATATGCCACCAAACATTTTAATTATTTTGAGACCTACACCTATGTAGCGTTGACCTATCTTCTGCTTACCCTTTTATTATCGCGCGGGGTGCAAAATCTGGAAAACCGCTACCGCCCCCACTAGGCGTACCCCTTCGGGGCATGCGTGACGCCCTCTTCATCAAATTTCGTGCCCTGCAAGGGTAAAACAAACGAAGGGGATATCACATGCTGCCAATGAGCAATAACTTTTTCTGGCTAAAAAAGAGTTATCTCGGCTGAATCATTTTTTTCACTGGGTCCAGCGTTACGCTGTGCGTAGATCGGTGGGTTTGCGATCACCGCGTATATAAAGCGAAACATCCAGCACATCCATTACCAGTGAGAGGGTGTTGAACCCGACCACTGCGGCTAACCAGATTTCAAAGGGCGTATCAAGAGTCATCTCTGGAACGTGGAAGCCAAGCCAGATCACCAATGGAACCCAGAAAATATGCCCCAGCCCTAAAAGCCGGACGAATCCGTATCGACTGAAGAGGAACATCATGAGCATGGCTCCGGCCATTGTTGCGGCCAGAACTGCCTGGGCCTCCAGCGTATGGATGAAAAACAACGGCCCCATCATATTCAATACCATTAACATGGCTACCCATAAAGGCCAGGGAGCTTTCATGGAAAAAATAGCCTTCATAAACTTTATGACTAGTTGCATTTTTTTCTCCATCAAAATAAAAAATTGTAGAACTTCTTAATCAAGAAGTCGGATTAAATCACTTGGCCTTACAATCTATTTTCATGGAGATAAAATTTAGCAAGCGTGACAGGCGATAGAACTTGAAAAACAAAAAAGCCGCCACCGGAAAAAGCGAGATCCGGAAGCGGCTTGGCTTGAAAATTAAATATACGTATAAAGTCTAATTTAAAGGCTTCAATTCACAGGTGTCGTTCAGAGCAACGACTCGAACAGGCCCAGGAAAATGAGACCATTGCTCCCGGTTCAACTGGTTGATTTCTTCTTCCAAAGCCGTGACTCCATTTTTATCTATTCGACCACTATAAAAAAGTTTTCCCGCCGCCCAGCAATCAGCATTTCCAACCTGATCATAATGATCGTAGATGTCTTCAGCCCCTTTAACCAAATGCCCTAAAACAAGACGACCGCAGGAAAAATTGACCGCGAAAGAACGGGCATTGTTGGAAAGCTCATTGAGCTGACCCAAATTGATTCGGATCACAGACCTGCCGGATGCGGTCATGCTGGCCTCAGTTAATTTTCGGGCCGACGAGTCAGAGACTATTTTTACACGCGCACTATGATAATCACTACAATACGCATTATCCAAGGACTCTTGAGCCCATGCAGGTAAAGAGAAGGTCATTAAAAAAATGGTGATCCAGATCAACCTTTGCATAAAATTCCTTTCTTTAAATTACAGATTCCGTCCAGTGATAATATTTGTGACTTCGTATACATTTTCAGGTTCCATGAAAACTAATAAAAAAACCCCTCTTTAATGCTTAATAAACATGGCTTTATTATAAGTTTTTCGATTAAAATTTAAAAATCTATTTACAGGCGGGTATTTTTCAGGTAATCCGTGACTTCAGGCTCAAGAGACTATATATTTACGGCACGAGGAGGGAAAAAATGAATACCACATTGGAAATTGACAAAAAAATAGCTACAGATGACTATTTCATGCTGGCGATCCGAAACTGGGACAACAAGCTGGAAGATTATTTGCCAGTTGGCGACCCCTCAACAGTAACCCAATCGTTCAGCGAGTACCCAAACGCAGAAATCGCCTATTTTTCAACGGACTACGGAAGCTGTTCGCAAGCGGGGGGGAAAGATGTCAAAGTTGAGTTGCTGCATATGCGTTTTGGCATCTCGCATATGGTCCGAAACCGCATCCTGTTTCCCTAGGTCGGCTGCTTATTCTCCAGTTCCTGAATCAGGGACCGGACAGCTTCCGCCCGCTGTTGCTTCGGATCCAGACGAAGAGATTCTTTTAAGTGCGGCAGGGCTTTTTCAGCGTTTCTCTGGAATTGGTGATAGACCATCCCCAGACTTAAATGGACGGCTGGCATGGTCGGGTTGACACTTAGAGCCTTTTCAAAATTTTCAATCGCCGCCGGAATATTTTTAAGCTGCATTTGAATATTGGCAATATTCAAATAGGGCAGAGCAAATGAGGCGTCCAACTGAACCGACCTTCTATACTCGGACAAAGCCAAGTCCAGCTGACCTTTCATCATCAAGGCATTCCCCGCGCCAAAATGAGCTTTCGAATGGTTGGGTTGCATGGATAAAAATTTCTCAAAATTCTCAAGAGCTTCATCAAACAAGCTGAGTTCCATCGCCAGATAAGCCAAATTATAAAAAGCCTGTTCAAAAAAGGGGTTGGATTTTATAGATTTGCGATAGGACTCTGCCGCCTCCTGACGTTTTCCGGTAAGATGCAATGCCCGGGCAAGATTGTAATGCGCCGGACTATAATCCGGCTTTTGTTTCAGCGCCTTCTTAAAATAATCAATCGCCTCCGGCAGTTTTCTTTGCTTGCCATAGATATTCCCCAGATTACTCAGTCCAAAAAAATAATCAGGATTTATCTTCAACGACCCTTCAAACTCAGCGATGGCTTCATCATATTTCCCGAGTTTGTCATACGCCTCTCCAACATTGTTATAGGGACGAACCAGTTTAGGAGATTTCTTTTTTGCATCGCTCCACAAAGTCACTTCATCCTTCCAATCCCCGTTTCGAGTCATCACCCCCAGAGAAAAGAAAATCAGGATTAACACCGCGCAGTAATTAATCAGTTTTGTTGTGGGAAAAGAAAATGCGGAAAAATTCTCTGAGCACCCTATCCGCAGACGGCTAAAACCTCCTGCAATTAAAAAAACAAAACCGACCATGGGCAGATAAGTTCTATGCTCTACCGCCACATCCAGCAAAGGAATAAAGCTGGACGTTGGCAATAAGGTGAGCAATATCCAGGCCATGCCAAACCCCGCAAACCGCCTGCCAACTTCATCTGCTTTGGAAATACGGGCGGATATTCGAATCCAGTAATATATAAAAATTCCCAGCAGGGCCATCCCCAACCAGTTTGCCGGTTGCAACCAGTTGCTCAAGATGGGGAAATCAATATCAATATTCATATTGAACGGAAACAACATCTTCCTGAAATACTCAAAAGGAACCACGGAGGTTTGCGTCAACAACCAGGTACTCGGTTTCAGGTAGGCAGAAGAAGCCGATAGCAATCCGCCCGCCATAAACTGTTTGTATCCTACAAACGCCAGAAGGGGGATGACCAAGAGGAAAATCCATTTAGCGTAAGTCGCGATCCAGGTTTTCGCTGTCTCGCGAGAGATGAAATAAAAATGGAAGAGGAAAAGCATGGCCGGAAACGTCACAATGATTTCTTTGGAAAGTCCCCCTAGAAAAAAACAAATGCCCGAACTTATGAAATAACCCCACCCCTTCTGGCCAGTCTGCTTCCATTTTTTGAATCCATCAAAAAACAAAATCAGAGCACTCAGATAAAACACAGTGGCCATTATCGATGAACGGCTTGAAATATAGGTGACGGACTGTGTGCTGAGCGGATGCAATGCGAAAACCATTGCCGCAAAAAATGGCAAACTGGAAAAACCCTTTTGAGATGAAAAATCCTCCAGAAAATTCAAGGCCCTTTCCACGAACCGAAAAACCAGCAATGTCGCGAGAGCATGAAGCACAAGGTTGAACAGGTGATAGCTCCACACCTCAAATTCGCTGATGGCATAGTTAACATTGAAGCTGAGAATGACCAGCGGACGCTGGAAGAGGCCATCCTTGTTCAAGAATTGAGGGATCTTGTCTAGTCCCCGAATCCACGGTTTTTCGAGAATAGAAGGAAGATCATCAAAATGAAAAGAACTCAGGAACGTGTTGCCATACACCAGCCCAATCACGGCTACTAAAATTAATCTCGCATACAAAGGACTAGGATTCATGGAGTTGTTTTTTCCTGTAAACACACGGATGTTCTTGAGCCCATATCAGGCCATTGCTTTTATAAATTCCTGCTCGATTTTTTTTACCATCGTCTCCCAGGAATATTGAGCCACAGCCAGCTCCCGACATTTGGATCCCATTTCCTGAAAAGTTTCGGGTGATCTTAAAAAAGTTTCTATTCCCTCTGCCAATGCATCCGGGGATGTATTATGAAAAAGAAGTCTCTCATCCACCTGTTTTAAAATTTCCTCAGTAGCCCCAACCGGTGTCCCCATCACTGGTAAACCGCTGGCCAGAGCTTCAGCGGTGACCAGGCCAAACCCTTCAATAGCAATCGTAGGAAGAACAAACAAATCTGCACAACGAAAATAAAGCGGCAACGTTTCACGCGGCACCAGCCCGACGAGTTGGACACAGTGGGAAACCCCCTGCTCCAGAATTAATTGTTCCAGCCGGTCTTTCAAACTTCCCTTGCCTGTGAGTACCATTTGGAATTTGAGATCAGGGCTTTGGCGGTGAAGAATCCCCGCTGCGCAGATCAGGTTTTCCAGTCCCATTCGTTGCTCTAAACGACGAACCGTCAACAGGAGAGGAATTTCTGCCGATAATTTCAGCTTTTCCCGAATGACGCTTATCTCTTCTGTGGAATTTGGCGGTTTAAATGCTTCGATGTCCACACCGCCCGAGATCACGCACAGTTTTGGTTGCGTGAAAGGGTAGTATCTCAGAAAACGGTTTTTAGAATATTCGCTCAGAAAGAGAATGGTTCGAGACACGGCGTACCCCGCCCATTCCATCAACCGAATCAATTGGAGCTGAATTTGTAATCTCCATGGTATTTCTGAAGTTTCGGTGCCCACCTGATTGATTTTTTCCTCATCGTACCAGGAACTATGAAAGTGGCAAATCTTGGGAACTTTCCACAGTTGCGGATGCAGAATAGCCACAAAACCAACCAGAGGATTATGAATATGAATCAGGTCAATTTTCTCAGACTTCAGAATGTGGTTCACTCTTCTTCGCACCGCTCGCCATAAAGAAATAACATTCTTGCTGTCTCTGACGGAAATGCGGTGAAAAGAAACACCATCAATTTCTTCTTCGTTCGGCAGCAGTTCTGCGGGCTTGCAAGTTATCAAGTGCACTCGTTGGCCTCTGGCCACCAAACGCTTATTGACTTCATAGGTCAAGCCCCATGCGCCACCCACATCATCAGGATAACAGTGGTATTGCAGAGAAAGAATTGTGAGATTTTTTTCAGGACCGTTCATAAGTTACAAAAAGGATAAAACCAATGTCGAATATATGCAAGAAAACTGCTGATTCGGGGCCTGTTCCAGCTAGATGCTCACTGGTTCGGAAGCTCAAAAAATTTCCAAATTGATCATCGGCTACAAATCCCGACCCCATTGAATCCCAAGGTGTTATACTGTACATTAATAGTAGGAAATACATACCTGAATTTTGGGGGGCGATCTGGTTTCGACGGGAGAGCTGATACAAGGGTTGCATGCACGGGATACCGTTGGCCCGTTAAAAAACGGTGTTTATATAATCGCTAACGATTATGATGTAGCTGTAGCCGCTTAATTTAAACGGTTACCGTCCGCCGTGTCCATGTTCGCGGGATGCGGGTCGGACGTCACTCAGCGAACTGGTTTGGACCGCATGTTCCGGGCGGACTGAACGAGATTTTTAGGAACTGGCTTAGGCCCAATCCTGCCTTGGGAGTTTGTCTAAGTGAGATCTAAATCAAAGGATAAGCATGTAGAGGCCTTTGCTTGAAACCTTTCGGACGGGGGTTCGATTCCCCCCGCCTCCACCACTCCGCGTGGGGCGACTTACCCACTACGGGCAATATTTTCTGAGTTTGGTTCGAACTTTTTCAGGGTAAGTTGCTAATTTACCCGATCATAAAATTGTCTGGTTCAAGCTTTCTCCTTCTGCATCAGGGAAGGAGGGAGCTGATTGTAAAGAAATTTTATGGCGAATGGTGGTAGTATGGTAGTTAACGCAATCACCATAATCATTCCCGCATATATTTCATTCGTAAGTATCCCGCTTTCCCGTCCTAGTTCAGCGAAGATCAGGCCCACTTCTCCACGAGGAATTATGGAAACACCTATGATCCAGCGAAACGGCCACGGTCGACTGATGAGCAGGCCCCCAAATAGTTTCCCCCCTACAGCGACAGCAAATATAGACAGAGAGAACGACCAAATAAAGGTAGAGCCCCAATCGATCTCCTGCAAATTCAAAGATAAGCCGACGGTCACAAAAAATATGGGGGTGAATAGTTGGGTAATGGGTGCCATTTCGGTCTCAATTTTTTCGGCGAAGACAGGGCCCCATCCATGCAGGGCTACTCCGAAAGGTAAAATAAATCGTCTCGATAAAGCCAAGCCTGCGGCAAAGCCCCCGAGCAACATTGGTGCGCCCATTTCGTGCGCCAACCAGGCGAAAAACAACACCAGTGATACGATCATTGTAGGAATCAGACCCGGAATTTCACTCACTTCCTCAAAGTGCTTGATGATCACGGACATCAATTTGGCCACGATGGGAGCAATAAAAAAGAAAGCTCCCACGACCATGACAATCTTTGCGGTATTGTTGAGACTTATGCCACCACCAATGGAGAACTCGTAAAGTAATGCCAGAAGAACCACACCGAAAACATCGTCAAGAACTGCGGCCCCCAATATAATTTGGCCTTCCGGGGTGTGTTGACGTTTAAGGTCGATGAGGACACGCATAGTAATCCCAATGCTTGTCGCAGTGAGTGTGCCGCCAATAAATAAAGAAACCAGCAGTGGAAGACCAAACGCCCAGTATCCCACAGTGAACCCAAGCAGGAAAGGCGTAACAAATCCTAGCAGGGCAACCACCACAGATTGAAGTCCGGTTTCGGTCAACCGCTTAACATCAGTTCCCAGGCCCACTTCAAATAAAAGCAGAATGATGCCAATCTCAGCCATGAACTTGATCGCTTCAATGGGTTCGATCCAACCAAGAAGACTGGGACCCAGTACTACACCCGCAATCAATTCACCGATCACCGAGGGAAAATGGAGGCGGTTCGCCAGCTCAGCGAATACTCGGGCGGCCAGAAGAATGATTAGTAGAACTAGAAAAAAATCGTATGTTTCCATAAAGGTTTATCAATCGTAATTAAGAATAGGTTTGAAGCTGGGCGTTTAAACCTCTCCTGAATATAGCTGGAATTGTGACAAAAATCTCCCGGTTCCTGGATTATTTTTTATGGTTCAACACTTAATAGTGGATTAATTCATATAGTTCTTTATCAAACCATCTAGCATCAATTTGAAATGTGAGAATTAATTTTCAATGCCTTTTTAACTTGGCGTTTGTTCCACCACCGTTTGTGCCACTCCATCAACAAAATGCTGGTTGATGCGAGTGTCACTACCAATAGCCAGGTTTTCCCATCAACCGGTTGGGTTTTTAAAATTAGTTGTCCGACGGGAAGGTACATGACCAGAACGTGGCTGAGGAATGCGCCTAACACACCAAACAGCAAAACGGGGTTTTGCATCAGGGGTGTTTTAAAGGCCGATTTGGTTTCTGACCGGCAGTTAAACATATGGATGTTTACAAATAAAACGATGAATAACAGCAATACGTTTCTGGCGGACTCCAGGGCCACCCCTGCTTGCAGCAGTTGTTGGAAAAGAATAAATGCCAGAGTCCCTATCCACACGGCAATGAAGGCCGACCGTTCGATCATCAGGTGATTGAAGATCGGTTCCTCAACGTCACGGGGCTTGCGCTTTAACTCATCACCTTCACCATGTTCGAATCCCATGGATACATCCTGAATGCCCTGTGTGACCAGGTTCATCCACAGCAGTTGTACCGGGGTAAGGGGTAACGGGAAACCGGTGGCAACAGCCAGGGTGACCACGACAACCTCCGCCGCGCCGGTTGAGATCAGCATGAAGATGACTTTGCGAATATTTTCATAAGCAATGCGGCCTTGTTTCACCCCCTTTACAATCGTGGCAAAATTATCGTCGCTGATCACCAGTTCTGCGGCTTCCCGGGCCACGTCGGTTCCAGACTGTCCCATGGCGACACCAATATTGGCTGTTCTAAGGGCTGGGGCATCATTCACCCCATCGCCAGTAACAGCCACGTAATGGCCCACCGCACGCATGGCGTTCACCAGTTCCAGTTTTTGATATGGCGCCACTCGGGCGAAAACGCGAGCGGTTTTCACGATCTCCTGCATTTCCTCGTGAGACCTGTCCTGCAACTGGGTTCCTATGACCACTTGCTCCGGGGTCAACTCCAGTCCCAGATCTCTGGCGATTGTTAAAGCTGTGACCGGGTGGTCTCCTGTAATGATCGCCACATCGATCCCGGCTTCACGACAATATGCGATGGCTTCGCACACTCCTTCCCTGAGCGGGTCGATCATCCCGGTGAGACCGAGGAATTCCAGTTTAGTCGGTTCTGCTGGGGGATGATGAGGATCTAGATTTTTGGGTGCCGGCCCGTGGGCGAACGCCAGCACTCGATAACCTTTTGTAGCCATTTCCTCGACAGTTTGAAGAATTGTTTTGATGGATTTCTTTTCGCACATTGAAAGCACCTGTTCAGGCGAGCCTTTAACAAAGGTTCTGACTTGTCCTGTGGGTAATTGATGGAACGAGGCGGAAAACTGGTATTCCGGTTCAAATGGAATTTGGTTTACCTGGGGGTAGGTTTCCAGCAATTGTTCCTGCCCGACTTCGATTTTTTGTCCCAGGCTGAGAAGGGCAATATCTGTAGGGTCTCCGCGATGCGACCACTCACCACCATGAGCGTGAAGGTCTGCCTCATTGCATAATACTGCGGCCGTTATCAACGATTCCAATCCATCTACTTCGTTTATGGAGTTCACATTGTGTTCGTTGAATATTATTTTTCCATTGGGAGCAAACCCCTGCCCACTGACCTGGCAGACCGATCCATTTGGCAGGTAGACTTCTTTGACTGTCAGTTCGTTGCAAGTTAAGGTTCCTGTCTTATCACTGGCGATCATGGTGCAACTCCCCAGCCCTTCTACTGCGGCAAGGCGGCGCACAATAACACCGCACTCGGACATGCGTTTGGTTCCTATCGCCAAGGCAACGGTGAGGGCCACTGGCAGGCCCTCGGGAATAACAGCCACAGCCAGTGCCACGCCGAACATGAACATGTCTAATACCCCATAACCCTGAAACATGATTCCTAGAAATCCTACTACGAAGATAGCCACCATCACCACCCAGGCCAGCGTCTGACTGAATTGCTCCATGCGAATAATAAGCGGCGGTTTTCCTGATCCTGCTTCCATCATGGCTTTTGCCAGGCATCCGATTTCGGTTTTCATGCCAGTGGCGATAACAATGCCCCGACTCCGTCCTCGAATAATAATGGAGCCGGCGTAAGCCATATTTAACCTGTCTGCGACAGGTGCGGAGGGCTCACCGCTCCACACCGAATTTTTTGAAACCGGTATAGACTCCCCTGTCAGCAAGGATTCATCAACTTCCAACCCATGAGTCATTAATAAACGCAGGTCTGCCGGAACCCGATTTCCTGATTCCAACCAGACAATATCTCCCGGCACCACCTCCTCGGCATTGACTTCATACACGCGGCCCTCGCGTTCCACGGTGGCACGAATTTGTAATAGTTTCTGTAAGGCTTGAGCACTTTTTTCAGCTTTCCACTCCTGAAATCCACCGATGGTGGCATTCAAACACAACACCCCGAAAATAAAGCTGGCATCGATGAATTCACCAATGGCTATGGACACGATTGCCGCTACGGCCAAAATGTAAACAAAAGGACTTTGAAATTGGCGGATTGCGATTTTCCACCAAGGGGGTGGTTCCGCCCGTGGAAGTTGGTTTGCTCCATGTATATTAAGACGCGATTGGACTTCTGATATTGAGAGGCCTTTTGGGGTGGAATTCAGTTTTGAAAATAAATCGGCCTCTGGCTGGGTGTGCCAAATCTCTTCGGGATGGGGTGGAGTGGTTGCAGGGTTAGTTGAAAGGTTCATTGTATAAGCGGATGTATTTATGGTTCACAACTCGTGATGTGTTGATGAATTCCCCTGACTATTTTTCTTTCCGCGCCTTAAGCGACAGATTTTTGGTCCAAATCCAAATATACAACTTGGATCAGTTTTTTTGTCCGTTCATCAGTTATTTTAATTTTCTCACGGCACGAACGCCACCATTATTACACTGACCCAAATTGCGAAGGTGTGTGAGTCCGTTTACAAAATAAAGAGTTCTGGCACAGCCTCTTTTTTGCTCCACAATTACGCCGTCATTGCTCCAAAACCAATAAGCGGCTCCATCCGCAAATTTTTCATCCAGCGCAAGTGGGTATTCTGGATTATGGTCCCACGCCATATTATTCTCCTTGGTTGGATCATAAAGGGTAGCAAGTTCCTTTATGGTGGGCATCCTCCAATCAGCAAAACCTGCAGTATCCAGTTTTTCCACATAGTCCAATGATTCCTGCCACGTAAGGCATTTTCCCAAGTCAGCATAACTGTCCTTTTTGGTCCATAACAAACCTGAGTCCGAATCCACAATGCTTCCATCCTCGTTATCGATCAGATGTAGCTTTGAAATCCCTGGTTCCAATAGTGGCTCCACATAGTGAGAAGCCTCATAGGGAGGACGAGGCGTGCAACTAAATTTTTCATCAGCATAAGACGATATGGATGTGGCCATGCCATCCAATACAACCCAGATAAAAAGCCCGATCCAAATAAAACTAGAAAAAGGTAATCTCGATAGCAAGCTATTCTTGATAAAGCATCACAACCTTTCTAACGTCTTCAATTCTCAACCCATACTTTTTGCTTAATTGCCCTAATTTTTGGCCCGGTGAGGTGTTTTCAGGAAGGTCCAGTCGTTTCAACAGATACTTCACGGGGACTCCTGTTGAGCGTTTGACGTCTTCCAATGTCATAGAACCGCGAATACTTTCTTGTTCCTCACTGGCTTTGGATTTATCTGGAAATGTCCGGGTTTCTTTTCCGCCAGTTGCTGATGGGGTTAGTTGTTCCCTTGGGGTCAGGAAGGGAGCAACTGCGATTATCAGAAGCACTATAAAACCGATGCTACCCAAAGCGACACGCATTCCCGACCCTTCGCGGGGTTTGTTTTGTATGACGGAGACAATCCACCGCCAATGAAGGACCAGGTGCACTGTAATCACAGTGGTTAAAAACGCAGCTATCCAAAAATGAATCTCTCCCCATTCGTGTCTGGTTAGAGCCCAAACAGATAAATTTTCACCGCTACCGGGTGGGAGTATGTAACGGACCAATAGCCCTGAGCCTAATAACAGAATCAAACCAATAAAAGCTAAAATATCTATAGGCAGATTTAAATTAGAACGCTTCAAGATCTTTTTCCAGAGTGTTTTTGACCCATTCTTAAAAGCTCATGACATAATTGTGTATTCCCTGGGCGGCTTTTTTTCCTGCGCCCATGGCGGAAATAACCGTTGCAGCTCCGGTGACAATATCGCCTCCAGCAAACACGCCGGGCCGGGACGTTAAATTGATATCGGGATCGGCTAACTCAATGTGCCCGTGGCTATCTGTTTGCAGGTCGGAAGCACTTTTTGCGATTAACGGATTGACTCCACTGCCAAGAGCAATGATGATCGCATCGGTTTTTAAAGAGAATGTACTGTCTTTTACGGGTTGTGGTCGTTTTCGGCCAGAGGCATCCTGTTCACCCAACTCCATTTTCTGACAGGCGATCTCTGAAACCCAGCCGTTGGTGCCTTTTATTTCTGTCGGACTTGCCAGATAATGAAACTCTATTCCTTCTTCTTCCGCATGTTTCACTTCTTCCAATCGTGCGGGCAACTCCTCCCGTGAACGCCGGTAAATCAGCATCACCTTTTCGGTGGTGGGTAGGCGAAGGGCGGTCCGGGCTGCGTCCAGCGCGGTGTTACCACCACCGATCACGGTAAAAGTTTTATGCTGATGGATAGGCGTATCGAACACCGGGAACTCCCAGGCGTGCATTAAATTGACCCGGGTTAAATATTCATTCGCCGAATACACTCCATTGAGATTTTCCCCAGGGATATCCAAAAAATAAGGCAGTCCTGCGCCTGTGCCAATGAAGATGGCGTTGAAGCCCTCCTCCCCCATTAATTCATCCAGGGTTTTGATTTTTCCAATCACGTAATTGACTTTGATCTCAATCCCCATGCGTTTCAAGTAGTCCAATTCTGCTTCCAGAATTTTTTTCGGAAGGCGAAACTCCGGGATGCCGTAAAACAAAACGCCTCCGGGTTTGTGCAAGGCTTCAAAGATAACGACTTCGTGTCCCAATTTTGCAAGATCGCCTGCCGCAGCCAACCCCGCCGGACCAGCACCAATGATGGCAACTTTCTTCCCGGTGGAAGGCAAGGTCTCAATTGTTTTTGCTTCACTATGAGTGCGTTCGTAGTCCGCAACAAAACGTTCCAGCTTTCCGATCGCCAGGGGTTCGCCCTTGATGCCGATCACGCAATGTTTTTCGCATTGGTCTTCTTGTGGGCATACTCGGCCCGTGACGGCGGGGAGCACGTTGGACTCTTTAATGATGCGAGCCGCTTCGAGAAAATTTCCTGCCGCTACCTGATTCATGAAATCAGGGATGGCGACTC
>JACNKA010000186.1 GCA_014382285.1 Nitrospinota bacterium
TGATAGCCTATGCAGGCTGCAACTCAAGTCCAGGAGGGACAGTCTCCTCCGATCGGCGAAAACGTTCTATCAATATGGATTTCACTTTTTTGAAGTTAGTCCATCGATCTATCTGCGGATCGTATAATCTTGATAAAACGTTTTTCGCTGCGTTCTGATCTGCATGCAACTCGACCCCACACTGTGTGCAGTAAAACGCATCCCCTTTACGTGTGCCAAAAGCACCGCAAGTAGAACACGTTTGCGACGTGTATGCAGCATTGACCAGAACAACCGACGCACTGCGTCGGGCAGATACATTATCAAGTGCTTCAGCCAACAAGCCTTTTACCCAGGATGACAAACGGCGTTGTTGGTTCTTTCCAAAATTATTTTTTGATTTGATTGGGGAAGTTAGGTCTTCCACAACCGCACATTCAGATTTGTCAAAAATAGAATTTGCCGATTTATAAGCGATGTCTCGTAGATTGATTTCATGCAACCGTTTTTTAGCGTTTAGCTTTTTTCTTCCAAGATTGTTTGCAATAATATTTTTAGCTTTATGTAGCTTCTTTCCGGCAATAGACCGCAACTTTGAACGGTTTTGATAAACCGTCTTCAGCTTGTTAGAGTTCTTGATGATTTGTGCGCCGAGACCAACCCCATAGGAATCACCATCAGAGTCAACGAACGCTTCAGTGAAACCTTTATCAATACCAATTTCACCGACACCGCACGGACGTCCTTCTACCTCAACAACATGATGGACCTCCACTTTGTCTTTTATGATCAATCGGATAGTGCCTTTGACTGGATGGTTGGTATTGAGTGGAATAGCGATTCGTTTGCCGCGTTCCATGCCTTGAACGCTCAACCATCCTTGACCATTAAACTCAAACCAAGTGTAACACCCTGAATCTAAAATGATTTGGTTCTTGACAGATGTGTGCCCGTGCTTGAAATATTTCCGCATCATACGGCTCAGGTATTTGTTATTTACCCATTCACCATTGTTCAACGCACGGCACAATGTTGTTCTGGTTTCTTTGTCAGAATACTTTTTGAAAACAGCCTTTTTCACCTTTTCAATGGCGGCAGTACGATACGCTTTGATGTCCCCACAAACATCAATCAATGTTGCCTTCCATAACCGGGCAGGGATATCCTTGATGTGTTCTGATTGCATCCATCCATTTCGGATTTCCCTATGGAACTTATTAACACCAGCAATAGAACCAAAGCGATTCCATATATCGGTCCTGACCCCCCCCAAGAGGCTAGCAATCCCAGACAACTTATTACCTTTTGTATCCGTCAGATCACGGTCTTGAAAAATCCTAGTGACTTTCACCCTCAACCACCTCCCGAATCTTTTTTTTGTACTTCCTCAGCCCGTACAAGCGGCAACTAAATGTGTGGATGATCGACATCAAATCTTCAACCATTTCCTGTTGTGGTGAAAGACTTTCTTGATTGACCACAACAAGTTCACAACCGTTTTCTGACGCAGTGTGAGCAAAGAAATCAAACCCAAAACGTGCAAGCCTGTCTTTATGTGCAATAAGCAGTTTTTCAACTGTTCCTTCTGAAATATCGTCCATGATCTTCAGGAATTTTTTCCTCTTAAAATTCATGCCCCCCGCAATTTCTTGAACCCATTCATCCACAGCAATACCTGATGATAAACAGAAGGTTTCCATAGCCTCCACTAGTTTTTCGGCATCGGGGATACGGATTTGGCCAGAGAGGAGTTTGGGTAGGAGGGTGTCTCTAAGCTTGCTTAACTCAACCATATTTTTTGAGCATAGCAGCAGTTTTGAGTAAATTGATTTTGCCTGAGCATTAAAAATCTTCAGTAGCTCTTCATTTGGAATCAGAAATGGAATTGGGCGAAAGTTCTTCTTGCTAATTTCCAAGAAAGTGCTTCCATTCGCTCTATCAGTTATTTTTCCCATGTTGAAATGAGTCCAACACAGAAGGAATAATGCCCCATATTTTTCATTAGGTGACATAGCAATTATTCCCTGATTCACGGAAACAGGAACATCACTGATTGCAAGATAACCAATTGGTGCTCTTGATGACATCAACAGTACATCTACAGGAAGCTGGCCGGAGCTGATTTTGTTGACACCTTTATCGGTCAGGTGGCGTTCAGTGTCTGTTAAGACTAGAGATGTCAAGTTTGACATATCTTTTGGGGTGCAAAAGGCGTGAACTCCTCCCTCCCAATAGCTTGCGTCCTTTGTGCTGGGAGTTCCACCTCCATTGGTTTCAACCTGTTCTCCAATAGTGCTTACAATCCACCACTCCGGTATCCACCCCATCTCCTCGCTATATTCAAACGAACTGGGGAACAGTTGCCGTATCTCTTCCGGCAGTGGCTTACGGGCATCACCCAAGGCTTGGCGGGTGGCGGCTCTGGCTTTGAGGGCTTCGGGTATCTCATTACCAGCGGCCAGGGCGTTGTCAATCACCGGATCAAAGTCCACAAACCAGCTTTTGAACAACGCCTGGGCCATGGCTTCCAGGGTTTCGTTCATCCGGCGGTTGAGTTCGATTTTCTCACAAAATGAAAAATAAACATCTCCAACAAATTCCTGGTAATCAGTTTTTGTTGGTATATCAAGATACAAGTTTGAAAAATCACCTTTTTTGAAATGGGGGATTAAGGTGCCAACGTGCATATTAAGAATTTGATTTTGAGTTACCTGGGAGCGTAACAAGGCAAACAGATACTTTGGATAAACAATTCCTTTATTAGCTCTTATCGCTACCATATCTTGGGCAATACAATATGGCACAGGATCATCAACCCATGCGACTCTACCTGGAGATCCTTTGCATACAAATATTATATCACCCGGTTCAGGATGCCCTCTAAACCAAGTGTTATAGGTATCTTTTGAAACGTGTCTAATTTTTTCAAACACTGGAAACAAAGTATCGTTTTTAATGCAGTTTGTGGCAATTAATGGTAAGCCAGCTTCAGAGGTTGGGCATGTTTTTCCTCTATTATCAACAATATTTGATAACATTTCACGGAAGGAGAAGCGTTTAAATTCCATAGCCCAACACCTCAAGATTCTTCTTGATCACCTCATCCAGCTTTTCGGATTCGGCCATCTGTCCATAGAGCGTTTGGCTTAACTCGGTCATCTTCTGTTCAAAGGGTATACCGTCGTCTTCAATCTCCGCTACCCCCACATAGCGGCCGGGAGTCAGCACATAATCGTTTTTTTTGATCTCCTCCAGGGTGGCTGATTTGCAATAGCCCGCCTTGTCCTCATAGGCCCCATCCTTCTTCTCTCCCCGCCAAGCGTGATAGGTGCGAGCGATCTCGGCAATATCATCAGCGGACAACTCCTTGTGGGTCCGGTCTATCATGGAGCCAATGTTACGGGCATCAATAAACAGGGTTTCCCCCTGTCGGTCCCGGTGGTCCCGCT
>JACNKA010000040.1 GCA_014382285.1 Nitrospinota bacterium
CCAAGAGCAAAGGCGACTGGGCTTTTATTAGCCACATGGTGGAAACCGCCCTTGAAAAGCAGGGCCGTGTCGCCGTGGTGGTGCCTCATGGCGTTCTATTCCGGGGTGCTGCTGAAGGGCGTATCCGGGAAAAAATGATTGAAGAAAATCTGCTGGATGCTGTCATCGGCCTGCCGGGCAACTTGTTCCCGACCACCAACATACCGGTGGCGATTCTGGTTTTTGACCGCTCCCGTGAAAAAGGCGGAGCCCGTGAAGAATGTAAAAACGTCTTCTTTGTCGATGCCAGCCGGGAGTTTGTGTCCGGGAAAAATATGAACACCCTCTCGGAAGCGCATATCGGCAAGATCATGAAGACCTACGCCGCCCGTGCTGAAGAGGAAAAGTACGCCCATGTGGCCGACCTCAAAGAGATCAAGGAAAACGACTTCAACCTCAATATCCCCCGCTATGTGGACACCTTTGAAGAGGAAGAGGAAATCGACATCGATGCGGTGCAGGTGGAAATTGACGATCTGGAAAAAGAGCTTGTGGAAGTCCGCAAGCAGATGGCGGAAAAGCTTCAACAGATTAATCGGGGGGATGCATAATGGATCACAATACAATTACTAAGCTCACGAGTTCATTTGATGCCCTTGCTCATCAGATTCCTGATGAGGAAACGGAATTTTGGTATGCACGAGAGATTATGGTAGCTCTTGGGTATGACCGCTGGGAAAACTTCAGTAAAGTCATTCTCAAAGCATCCATTGCTTGTGAGACCGCAGGTGGGGTGGTTGCCAACCATTTTCGTGGCGTCACGAAAATGGTCCAAATTGGCTCCGGGGCCGAGCGACCTGTTGATGACATCATTCTCACCCGTTACGCCTGTTATCTGATCGCTCAAAACGGTGATCCTCGTAAAGAAGCGATTGCATTCGCTCAGACCTATTTCGCGGTACAGACCCGCAAGCAGGAGCTGATTGAGGAGCGACTGCGTCTTCAAGAACGTCTTCAGGCAAGACAAAAACTCACCGAGTCGGAAACCGAACTCTCCCGCAACATCTACGAGCGTGGCGTGGATGATCAAGGGTTTGGTCGAATCCGTTCCAAAGGAGATGCCGCCCTATTTGGCGGAAACTCCACCGCTCAGATGAAAAACAAGCTGGCCATGCCGTCAAATCGGCCACTTGCCGACTTTCTGCCGACCGTGACCATTGCCGCCAAAAATCTGGCGGCTGAAATCACCAATCACAATGTCCGTCAAAATGACTTGCAGGGCGAGCCTTCTATCACGGGAGAACATGTTCAAAACAACACCAGTGTCCGTAATATGCTGAGAGAACGTGGCATTAAGCCCGAAGAACTGCCGCCCGAGGAGGACATCAAAAAACTGGAACGGCGGGTGAAATCTGCTGAGAAAAAGCTGATTAAGGGCTCTGAGCTTCCGAAGGGAGGCAACCAATGAAGGGTGAAGTTGGAAGTTTGAAGGGTGAAAGGAAAAGTGATTTGCCGGAACGGTCGTTTGAGTTTGCTAAGCGGATTGTTTTACTGTGTCAGGCTTTGGATGAAAAACCGGGGGTTAGTCGAACTTTGGCAAATCAATTGTTAAGATCAGGGACTTCGGTCGGAGCAAATATTGAAGAAGGACAGGCCTCGCAAAGTGAAGCCGATTTTGTCTCCAAATACAGCATTGCCTGTAAAGAAGCCCGTGAAACACATTATTGGTTGAGACTTTTATGTGCAACCGGAATTGTTGAAGAAAACAAGCTTGCTGAATTAACTGATGAGTGTAATCAAATCATTGCTATTCTGACCACGATTATTAAGAAGATGAAGGAGCGGAAATGAAGTTTGAAGTTAGAAATGTGAAGAGTGAAATGAAGTTGATGAGAGAAGTTCGAAGTTTGAAAATAACGAGATGAAGCCAGACTATATTTCATTTTACCCTTCAAACTTCACCATTCACACTTTTTCCCGGGAGATTCAGCGATGAATAAAACACTTCAAGTTCCAAACGGCTGGAAGTCATCCAAAATAAAGGATGCTGCTCAGGTAAACCCTCGTTCATATTTTGTTGATGATGACACCTTGGTGACATTTCTTCCAATGAATGCTGTATCTGAGTCAGGCATTATTCATGGTGCTGAGACTCGAAAAGCTGTTGATGTAAAGACGGGGTTTACATCTTTTGAAACCGGCGATGTCTTGGTAGCTAAAATCACTCCATGTTTTGAGAATTATAAAGGCTGCCTATGCACAGAGCTAAAAAATAATCGTGGATTTGGCAGTACCGAATTTCATGTTCTTCGCCCAAAGAAGAATATAACGGGCGAGTATCTACATATCCTCACGAGAACGCACCATTTTAGGGGAACAGGCGAGCTAAACATGACAGGTACAGCTGGCCAGAAACGTGTTCCTACAATTTTTTTGAAGAACTATGATTTTCAGCTTCCTACGCTCCCAGAACAAAAGGCCATTGGCGATCTGCTGTCCACCTGGGATGAGGCCATCGAGAAAACCGAACGGCTGATTCAGGCGAAGGAACGGCAATTAAGGCAGATGTCGAGATGGCTGCTATTTGGTCACAAAAGATTGGGTAATCAAAAAACTGAATCGGCTGATGGTCATTTCTTTAAATACCCATCTGACTGGGCGTTGGTCAAAATTGGAAAAGTTGCAAAGGAAGTTTCTGCACGCAACGGGGAGTCCGAAGAGACTGTACTGTCATGCTCAAAATATGACGGGTTTGTTAATTCGCTGGACTACTTCGGAAAACAAGTCTTCAGCAGTGATACATCCAACTACAAGGTCGTTAAAAAAGGACAATTCGGCTATCCATCAAATCATGTTGAAGAGGGTTCAATAGGCCTTCTTGAACACTGCGAAAAAGGCATTGTCAGTCCGATCTATGTTGTGTTTGAAGCCTCGAGAGAAAAGGTACATTCACCTTATTTGTACAAGCTGCTTAAGACGGATATTTATCGACACATTTTCCAAGTCAGCACAAGTTCATCGGTTGACCGCCGAGGCAGTCTTCGCTGGGGTGACTTTTCTAAAATAAAAGTTCTGATTCCGTCGCTTGAGGAACAACAGGAAATCTCCGAGACACTGGCTTCTGCTCGGCACGAAATCGACCTGCTGAAGCAGCTCGCAGATAAATACAAAACCCAGAAACGCGGCCTGATGCAGCGCCTCTTAACAGGTGATTGGAGAATCAAGTTCGATGTCATAAAAACCTTTGAGGAGACCGATAAATGAAGTGTGAAGTTAGAAATGTGAAGAGTGAAAATTTTCAAACTTCGAACTTCCTTCTTCACACTTTTTTAGGCGAATGGCGGGTAAAACCGGAAATCGTTAACCAATACATGGAGGCGTAATCATGGCTAAAGGTAAAAATCAGCACGTTGTAAAACA
>JACNKA010000166.1 GCA_014382285.1 Nitrospinota bacterium
CTTCGAGTGAAATTTCAGCGGACGGGGTGCCCGGCATTCGAACCCCCACCAATATGGCTTTTTGTATTGAGGACTGGGTATTTATATGAATCGTGTTTTCGGATTTCATGGGTAAAGTGGATTATAACGTATATGCGGAAGCGAAAGGGAGGCATTTTGCAGAAATAAAAATGAGAGGAAAATCTGAGGCAAGAGGGGAAGTTGTCAGGTTGAGGTTTTTTTTAACTCTCGTGAAGAGCTGGCTTTTAAATTAATGTATTTGGTGTTCATGTCATCCAGTCTCTGGACGAGAATTTGGATCAGTTGTGTATGGAATTTCTTTTGAATGGTCAGGTTGAAACTTTCAATGACTTCTTTGGTGATTTTCATGACCACCACTTCGGATGAGCTGGCATGAGCGCTTGTGTTTCTCGGGCGATCGCTGATCAAAGAGACTTCCCCGAAAATTGTTCCGGCCTTTAATTCTGCGATGGTGATTTTTTCCGGTTCTTGAAGGGAGATGTGTCCGTCTTTAACGCTGGCAACGGTTGACTTGGAAATGCTGATAGTGCCTGTCAGAACGACGAACAGCGCGGAGCCAGTGTCGCCTTCTGAAATAATGGTATCCCCATTCTTGTATTTCTCGAAAATTCCACTTGCTTTTACCAGTTTGGATTTTTCTTCTTCTGAAAATTCCTGAAAAAAGGGCAACCGTTCAATGAATTCCAGGATAGGATGTTTTTCCAAATCACACCTCTCTGCTGATGAAATTGACAAAGCCAGTCGGTGACGCTCGCCTACTATAAGAGATAAGTGACTCTCAGGCACTATTTTTTTCAGATTTACCCTTATATTTCAAGGTCAGCATTTCGATGAAGGCCTGCGTTTCTTTCATTCCCTTTGAATTATCGCGTTTTTTTAATATTTGCTGTGCCAGTTTTGCGTGCATGAGTGCATTTTGTCCATCTTCCATTTCGTCATAAATCTTTCCGATTTTGAGATGAGTTTCAGCACTTTTGTGATTGAAGGTGAGAGACAGCTTGTATGCCCATGTGGCCTGTTCATAGCTTCCCAGCAGTAGGTCCTGCTTGTCGGAGAGATTGAGTACTTTCTGCCTTTCCTCGTTGTCTTTTTGTGAACCGATGAAATGCTGAGCCGCCAGATAAGCGTCCCCCAGTTTAGCCAGCAAAATCCCAGGATTGCCGCTTTCATTTTTAATATCATTTTTTAAGCTGGTAATATTTTTACTGAACCGGGAGACCTTTTCCTGCGCAGATTCTTCGGGAATTTTGGCTGAGGCATCTGCGACCAGGACCCCTTCGTCTTTATCTTCCGCAATTTTCTTCCGCCGTGGTTTCTTTGCTTTCTCTTCAACTTTCTTAGTTTCGCCAAACTCTTTATTGAATGTCTTGCCCAATGCTTCAGGGGTTTTGTCCTGCCTGCCTTGAGAACTGACTGAATCTTCTTTGACAGCAGATCGAGATCGTTTAGAGCCCAGTGTCTTCTTAGTTTGTTTTTTTATTTTTTTACTTTCCAGCTGTTTTTTAGGCTTCTTCTCTTTTATCTCTGATTTTTTCTGCGTCTTTCGATATTCGGCCTTTCGTTCTTCTGTTTTTTTATTGCGTGCGGTCTTGGTTTTTTTCAGAAGAGCCTTTCGTTTTTCGACTTTTTTAATCTGTGCCCCTTTTTGAGTTTGTTTGTTTTTATGCCGGACACTTTTTTTCTTGTGCAATTTTTTCCGGTGCGAAGCCTGCTTTAATTCTGCCACCCGTTGTTTTTTAGCTGTCTTCAAGGCGGCCAGAACTTCCTGTTGGGCTTTTTCAGAATTCCGCTTTTGGGCTTTCTGCTTTTTTTGCATGGTTTTCCGAGTTTTCATCATATCGGCCATGAGTTCCTTGGTGATACTTGCGGAATTCATTTTGTAGTCGTTCTGGCTTTTTTTGAAGGTGTTCCCAGCCTCAAACATTGCCGCATTTGATTTTTTCCGGGAATCAGCCATGGTCATTTCCTTTTCCTTCTTAAAATCGCTGTTGGCTGTACGGCTCGATTTCAATACTTCTGCCGAATCCGCTTTGGCGGAGTTCATTTCATTCCTTGCTTCTACCAGTGAACCTTGAAGTGCAGCAGTTTCGTGTTTCCAGACTTCTTTTTGCTCATCAAGAACTTCCTTGATCTCTTTAGTTATGGTTTTTGCTTCCTCGCGCATCTTTTGCAATTCTTTCCGCATTTCTTCCTGGCCTTCAGCAAAGTCCTGTTTGGACTTTTCCAGAGCAGCCATTATTTCTTCCTTAATGCGCTGGGTTTCCCCTTGTAGCCCCTGGAGCTCGGCTTTCAACTTCAAAGCTTCCTCTTTCATGGATAACGCAATTTCCTTCATGATGCGTTGGATTTCCAGACGAATTTGCTCCATTTCTTCCCGCAGAATGGCCTGTTCTAAAAGCATTTCTTCCCGCAGGGCTTCCTGGTCTCGCAAAGATTCTTCGATGAGTGCCTTGTCAAATTTTTGGGGTACAAAGTCCTGGGCCAGGACAGGGGTGCTAAGAAGGAAACATTGCAAAAGCAGGAATCCGAAGAAAAAGCTTCGAGCTGTCACGCAGAGAACAGACGAACAGACAGGGCTTTTTGTTAAAGAGGTATTTCGCATTACCGTGGAATATAAGTTAGATGTTTAATTATAACAACTTATCGGCAGAATGACGGCGAATTTGACCTCGACAAGCCTGTTTCATGGGAAAAACATCAGAAAATATGAAATTATTGCGGAAATTTATACGCCATGCAGGGGTATCATGTGAAGCACAACAGGATATTTTTATGCAGGGGTTACTTTTAAGGAAAAGACGAACGATGAAAATCAGGATATCAGAACATGTGGGAACTCATTGCGCATCCATTGATGATGGGCAGAAGTTGTATCGTATACTGGCCCCGGAATTTCAGAAAGGCAACTCGGTAGAATTGGATTTTGGAGAAGTGCAGTCAATTTTGACTCCGTTTCTCCACAATTGTATCGGTAGGTTGCTGAGCGAATACCAAAAGGAAACCGTCATGGAACGATTGGTTCTGTGCAACCTGTCGCCAGAACATTTGCAGCTGTTGAACTTATATATTGACCGTAAAGATGAGGAACAATTTCAAGACGACTCCAGAAATTCCCTCAGAGAATTATTTGAAGAGGATGAGTTGGGAGACTCCGGTCTTTGAGAGGGTGAACGTGCGGGATTTTTTTAAGAGCAAGTAAAAATACTGAAAGCCTGGAGTGAAACGTGTGTTCAGAAAATTTTTTGAAAGTAAGGAAATCAAGGAACTAAGATCCAAGGTGGAGTCCATGCCCGATGACCCGGCGGCGCATTTTAACCTGGGTGCCGCATACGAAAAATCCGGTAGGCATGAAGATGCGGTTCGTGAGTTTGAGGAAACTTTGAAGGGCAATCCAAAGTCGGCAGAAGCGCATTATAATCTGGCCCTCTTGTATGAAAATATGAACGAGGGGGAAAAAGCCATTCTGCATATTCTTAAAGCGGGCAACCTTTTTAGCAATAAAAACGATCAGGTTAACAAGGTTGAGGCCAGAGGATTGTTGCGGGAGTACTATCGAAAGTTCAAAATCAAGCCAGAAGATTTCCCTAAAACCGACTCTAATATATAAGCCAGATTGTTATGGCGAACTCGTTTTGAGTTTCTTATACCCCCAATTGCCGGATGGCCTCATAGACGGCAACGCTCACAGCATTGGCGATATTGATAGACCGTACCCGCTCATCATATTGGGGAATGCGGTACGTCTCATCTTTGTTCGACTGGATGAGGTCACGGGGGAGTCCTCGGGTTTCACTGCCAAAAAAAAGATAGGCCCCTGGCTGAAATGCATGCTGGAAAAAATCTTTCTCTCCCTTGGTGGAGAAAAATACCTTCTGGGTGGAAGCGGGAATGCTTTGAAGAAATATTTCAAGCCCGGAGTAGATTTTGAGGTTGATGTGCTTCCAATAATCCAGACCGGCTCGTTTAAGCCGGCTATCAGTGATTTCGAATCCCAGCGGTTCTATCAAATGCAGGGTGCTCCCCGTTGCAAGGCACAACCTCCCAATCGTTCCCGTATTCATGGGAATTTCCGGTTCGACTAAAACAACGTTTATTTCGTGAGGCATGGGCAAGCTTTCCGTTATGTTGAAGGATTTATAACCCAAACAGAATAAATCAATAACTTCTTTAAATTCTATCAGTTGTGTTTTGTTTTTGCTGGTGTTCGCCCCGCCGGTGTTTCGATTCCATTAAAAAGAACGAATCCCCAGCCATCATACTACATCCAAGAATCGTGGACACTGATCAGTTCTTCATGATTTTGAAACCTTTTAATAAAGGAGCGGAACGTGGATGAAATTGGCGATTATATGATATCGACTGTATTGAGTATAGACATAGAATCTTCTGTTCAGGAGGCCGCCATGTTTATGTCGGCAAACAATATCGGGTCTTTGCTGGTGAAAAAGTTTGATGAGTATGTGGGTATTGTAACCGAAAGGGATTTTTCCCGAAAAGTTCTGGGTAAAGGTTTGGATCCGGAAGCCACAGGGGTTGAGGAAGTCATGACGAGTCCTGTTCTTTCATTGGATCGTTATTTGCCGATTGAAGAGGCGAACCGTTTTATGCATAAAAACAAGATCCGGCACTTGGGAGTTACAGAAGAGGATAAAATAGTGGGCATCCTTTCGGTGAAAGACCTGGTGGCCTATTTCTCTAAAGATTTTCGTATGCAGGAATAGTAAGTTTGAGTATGGAGCAGCATGAACAATTTTTTATTTGCCCGCATTGTGGCGAGTCCATTTCTATCTTGTTGGATTTGTCGGTGCTGAGTCAGAAATATATAGAAGATTGTGAAGTCTGTTGCCGCCCGATAGAAATAAGATATGCAGTGGGCGAGGATGGCGAAGTTGAGTTTGAGCAAGGCCGGGGTTAGTGGAGGAGGGCGTGGGTGATTTATTTTTTAGTTTTTTTCCGCTTGGTTTTCTTCTCATGCACCTTTTGCACTTTGAAGTTGTCATTGTCTTCCCATGTTATTTCGAGGTAAGGAGGAAGTTGAGTGGCCTTGTCTATTTCGGCGGACTCTATTTGTTCGGGTGTGAGGTTCAGCGCTTGAGACAGGTCGACCCCCTTCAAGCGCACATCAATCAGGTTTGCCTTGTCAAAATTGGCTCCGGTCACATTGGCCAGGGTAAAGTCGGCGGCGGCCAGGGCAGCTTCGGTAAAATCGGTTTCCAGCAGATTCGCTTCATTAAATCGAGCTTCGCTTAAAACGGCCCAACTGAAATCTGCCCAGCGTAGATCGGCTTCTGAGAAATCTGCCGCAACCAATTGAGCATCGGCAAAATAGGCATCATGCAGGTCGGCTTTTGACAGGTTGGCTTCCGTCAAGTCGGCTTCAATAAAATTGGCGTTGCTCAAATTGGCCCCGCTCAGATTAGTGTTGTTGAGATTCGCTTTTGCCATTTTTGCGCCCTGCAAGTCCAGCCCTTCCAGATCCAGATCAGTCAGGCTGGCCCCAAATAGATTGTCTTTGGCATCGAGCACCTTTTTTTGCTCGGATTTTTTCCTGCTCTCCAGGCGTTGAAGTTCTTTGAGCTCCGATTCACTGAGTTCAATTTCCTGAGAATCATCAGGTTTTGTTCGGCTTTCTTCTGCCATGAGTAGGTTTGCAAATTTAAAGGTTACAGGATTTCCCGCCCATCCCGGGATTAGGCCGTTGCGTAGTTTTTCAGGCTCTCTTCCAGCCTCTGAGGGTTCAGGTTCTGGCCGATGAACACCATTTTATTAAGGGGGGAGTCTGACCCCCAGGGTTTATCAAACCGGCCCTCAAACATCATATAAACACTTTGAAACAGGTACCGTTCTGTCGAGCCCTCTATATTCAAAATTCCTTTAGCTCGGAATACATTCATGTCTTCATTAAGCAGGAGCATTTGTAGCCAAAAGTTTAGACGGCCTGGGTCGACATAACCTGGAAAAGAAAGCGAGACCGAAGATATGGCCTCATCCGTTTTGTGATGGTGCGTATCGAAGGTGACGGTCTCTAATGCGGAATTTAAGTCAAATCCCCCAATATTTAATATTTGGTCCAAATCGATCACCGCCTGGGTGGTTTTATAGATTTTTGCTGTGGGGTTGATCTGGTGCATCTGTTTTTCCAGTTTATCCATTTCAGGCTGGGTGATCAGATCAGCCTTGTTCAAAAGAATGACGTTGGAAAAAGCGATTTGTTCCCAAACGACCTCCTGTTCATTCAAACTGCTCCCGATATGTTTTGCGTCAACCAGGGTGATAATGCCATCAAGGAAAAGGGATTTGGAAATTTCATCCTCAATCAGGAAGGCCTGGGCAGTCGGGCCGGAACTGGCAAGGCCAGTGCTTTCGATTAAAATATGATCGAATTTGTTATGCTTTTCTAAAAGCCGGTTCAGGGTTTCAACCAGATCCCCGCGAATGGAGCAACAGATGCAACCGTTACTCATTTCAAATATATCCTGATCAGCTCCGATGACGAATTCGGAGTCGATACCAATTTCTCCAAACTCATTTTCGATGACAGCGATCTTTTTCCCGTGGTTCTGTTTTAAAATATAATTCAGGAGTGTGGTCTTTCCCGAACCCAGGAACCCGGATAGCAGGGTCACTGGTAGTCCATTTGTAGAAGCACTCATAAGGTTTCCAGCAGAAGGTTTTTTTCGAGTTATAAGCTCGCTATTATAACATTGGAAGCGCGTCCTGGTGATTCAAAAAGTCTGATCAGGGGTTGAGAGACTCCAGGGTCACTATGGGAGTTTCCCATCGTATTTTTTAAAAATGAAGACGAGCAGGAGGTTACCTCCTGTAGCGAGGCCAAATATAGTTGGGGCAATAGGGCTCATATATTTTTCTATTTTTCAAATATCTGGAATAATAATGCTTTAAACTGAAAGTTCTGGAAAGTTTGGTTTTTAAGAGGGCGAAATCTTATGAGGCACTTTGATAAATTATATGTATGGGCCGCGCTGGGCATTATGCTGGTTCTGCCTTTACTGTTTATGGATTATGGTCCCAAGGAGCATTCTGAGCTGAACCGAGCTGTCAACGTTGTGCGCTATATGTCTGCAGACCGCCAGCTAAAGCGTACTGCTTTCAGACTTGCCTATCCTGAGGGGACTCCAGAGGCATTTGTCCACTGGATGTTTTCTCCTATGGGGGCAGCGATATGGCCTCCCGTTGCAGGAGGAGGCGAGTTCAGCCATGAAGAGGAGGAAATGCTACGAAAGGCGGGGGAGCCCTTTTTCCCTTCAGGTGTTTCCGTGGTGGCCAGAAATCCGGATGCGGACAAAGGTCGGCAAGTGGTTGTGCGTGGTGATGATGAACGCCAGATGCTGGTTGTGGAGGGTTATCTCGACCCGAAGTTTTCTCCGGTTCTGGTCAAAGAGTGGCGGTTTTCCCAGAAATAAGAAGGCAGATTTACAAGACAGGGCAAAACTAATCTGGTCGCCATATTCCAACGGAAAAAGACCGGTCTGGCCCTGTAAAACCCGATCAACACCTCAAAAAATATTGACAATATGGAGGTCTGAGGGGTACAAATTTAAGTTCTTTGCAAAAATAAGGGAAGCCAAGTATGGCGGTAGACATTGAAGAGGCAGTCAAAGACTGGGTAGATTCGCCCCCGCATGTGTATGTCAAGCTTAAGAAAACACTTGAGGACCCGAGAAGTTCCTTTAAGGAATTTTCCTCAATTATCGGAAATGATCCCGCTCTTTCTGCGCGGCTTTTGAAAATAGTCAACAGTGCCTTTTATGGGCTGGAAAGTGAGGTCGAAACCGTTACTCATGCTCTGGGAATAATCGGCACGGAGCAATTGACGCAACTGGTTTTGGCGACATCGGTGACGAAACAATTTTCCGGGATTCCTGAAAACCTGGTGAGTATGGATCTTTTCTGGAGGCACTCGATTGCCTGCGGAGTAACGGCGAAGATTATTGCTGACTGGATCGGGGAGCGTAACCTGGAAAATTATTATCTGGCAGGGATGCTCCATGATATTGGCAGTCTTATTATTTTTAAAAAATTCCCGGTGGAAGCAGAAAAAGTATTAACGCGCTGTCGAGATAAAAAAGAGTGTTTATTTGATGTGGAGCGGGAAATTTTTGGGTCCAGCCATGCCAAGGTGGGTGGAAAATTGTTGGAAGGCTGGGGTTTACCTATGTCACTCTGTGAGCCTGTGTACTTTCACCATCGTCCAAATAAAGCGAAAGACTATCCTTTGGTTACGAAGATCATCCATGTGGCCGATAGCATTGTCGATGAAATGAACCTTGGGAGTAGCGGAGAGGCTATTGCCAATTCGGTCAGTCCGAAAATTCTCGATGAATTAGGGTTTGATGAGTTGCCGATTGTAAAGTTTGAAAATCAGATTACAGATCAATACTATTCTGCCATGTCGGTTTTTCTTTAGAACTGACACTACCCCCGCCCTGCAACGGTATTATTTGCCGTCTGGCTCAGTCCTGCTTTTGGCATTGAAAAAATCACCACCCTTTAGTTTTTCATCATCGGTTTCCCAGTGAATGGTTTTATCCTTTTTTTGCATGAGAGGGATATGTTTAGAGCAGTGGATATAGGCCTCTTCCACCTCGACCTTGATCCATGAGGCGGGTTTTCGCGAGCCCAGTTTTTCAGGAGGCCATTTTATTTTTCCAGACAGGTCGAGGTCGGCCGCCAAATCTTCGTTGGAAAGTATTCCTGCTTTTCCATTGACGTGCAGCCCTATCGAGCTTTGGTAGAAATCAACAAAGAACATTCCGATGTGCGGGTTTTCGGAGATGTTTCCCATGCTGGCCAAGACCCCGTTCCCCCGGTATTCGGGAAAGAGAAGGGTTTTTTCATTCAGGACTGTCACAAAACCGGTATGTCCAGCACGGAAAGAGGCATCGCACTCACCTTTTGAGTCAGAGGTGGAAATGAAAACCATTTCCTGTTCGGCAATGAACTGGCGCATTTCGGGATTGAGATGATTGAGTAACTGGGAATTATAAAAGGCTAATGCTCGTTTTTCAGTGGCTAATTTTTTTTGCAGATCGTGCTCGCCTTTTGACCCTGGTTTTTTCATGGCGTGGGAGTTTTAAAGATTGGAGTTATGCGGAAGGGCCAGATTCAGGTATTTGTCGCGCTCTCCATAAAGAAGTCCTTTTTCTTCAAGGTATGCGATGGCATTTTCAGTCAGGTTGTCTTCAGGATCTTTGCCCATTTTTTCCCGGAAATAGTCGCGAATTTGTCCCACGGATTTGGGTGCTTCGTTACAACAGATAAATGCCCAGGCGTGCGGTCCGTCCAATCTTGTTTTTATGGATTCCAGTGATCTTTGATCATAAACAGTCACGAAGTCCATAGCCTTGGTGAAAATCAGGTAGGGCAACTGTTCCGACTGGTGCCTTTGTTTCCATTCTTCCGCAGTTTGAAATAATTCCTGCTTCAGTTGCGGGTCAATCTGAGTACTGGTTTCAAACTCGAAATCATAAGCAATTTTCAAATGATCGATATCGGGATGGTCATAAACATAGGGATAGGCTTCCCCCGGTCCTGTGATTTTTATTCCGTACTCTTCGGGTCGCTGGAAATAGGGGCTGAACCTTTCCAGCCACAGGCTACCGACACACTCGGGCGGAGGCAGGTGGAATAGTAATTTAATCAGGTCAATCTGCTGCCGGTAATCGGCATTGGTTTCGCCGGGAAACCCGATCAGTATATTCCAGTTTATCTCAATGCCATAATACATGGCCCACTTCATACAGAGAATGTTTTGCAGAGGTCGAACGCCCTTATCCATTTCCTGCAACTGATTCATGCTAAAACTCTCAATACCCGGTTGAATTACTTTTGCCCCACCTTGTGCCAGAGTCTTGATTTGTTTTTTGGTCAGGTTACTTTTGACCTCTATAAAAAAATGCAGGTCGTAATTGTTTTTGGCCAGGTCGCCAAAAACTCCATCAATATATTTCATTTCCAGGATGTTATCGACCAGACGGAAGCGGAAGGAATCGTATTTTTTTGAAAGCTGGGAAAGGTCGGCGTGAACCTGTTCGATAGGCTTGGACCGGAACTTCATGGTGCTGGCGTTCAAGCCACAAAAAGTACAGTGATGTTTCTCTCCCCACCAGCAACCCCGCGCTGTTTCATAAAGAATGACCGGGTTTTCCAGCAAGGAAGAATGAGGGTCGATTTCTCGCAACTGGTCAAAAAAATCGTCGTAATCAGGGGTTGCGTAATCCTGGAAGTTGCCGAACATGGCCTCGGGCTCATCATAAAGTACTTCCCCTTCACAGCGGTGAATCACGCCTCGAGGAACAGGTCCGTCACCGTGTTCAAGATATTTGACCAGTTGTGGCAATACATCTTCGGCTTCTCCGGGCACCACATAATCGATCCAGGGGCAGACCCTGAAATATTCTAATCCCATATCAGATTCAAAGTTGGACCCGCCAAACAGAATTTTTATATGAGGGTGCTTTTCCTTGATCCATTTAGCCAGAGTCAGGCTGGCGATGTTCTGATTGAAGGTCGAGGAAAACCCTACAACATCAAAGGCTCCCCAGTCGCAAGCTTCCCGAGACCATTGAAGAAATTCAGGAACCATTTTGGTTTTTACATCGATTAAAAACTCTCTTGGGCGCTCAATAGAACGGCAGACATCTTCAATATGCGCGGCAAAATGGTCCAGATAATCCTGGTTTTTGGCATTGTCCCCGAAAAGAGGGTGGGAAAACAGCCACTCGCCAATCAGGAAGCGTTTTTCGCAGAGTTGGTTGTAAACCGGCAGGCCAAGTTGATGCGCGAAATGAAGGTTCAGGTAGTGGTTCTTTACCTCGCAACCGTGGGCTTTCAGCAAGGTCGAGAGAGTTCCCAACTGGATGGATGGGTATATATGGAACCCGAAGGGCATATTGATCAATGCTATGTTTAAAGGCATGGCGGTATTGTATCAATAACAAGGCGAGCTTCCACCATAAAAAACTTCGTGGCTTTTTAAGCCCGACTTGTTCCTATTGAGGGGGGAAGATCAGCATCTAGATTAAACCTGAGAATCCAGGGGAGAGATTGGGAAGCGGCGACCCGGGCTTTTTTTAGGTGCGGGGAACTAATGTGGAAAGGAGGCGTGAGCCTCCGGAATTACCTTGTTGAAGCGACCTTTAGATCTTTTTCGTCAACTTTCCCCACCATAGGTTTGGCCTTACGGCCCTTCTTATTATATAAGGAGGGAGACTGGATCTGCTGGTCAGATCTTTTTGTCAGAGCTTTAACGGAAATAATTTTTTTCAAGTTGCCAGAACTGTCATAAACTTTTACTTCATGCATAGTCTTTCCTCTTTCTAATATGTCTTATGCGCAATTGGGTTAGTGACCGAAATTCTGCCGGCAGAGTAAAAACTCTGCCGGGGAAAGACACTTTAAATTATTTTACTTGGGGACAACCTTTGAGGCTTGTGGTCCTTTTTGACCCATGGTTTTTTCGAATTCCACGGCCTGTCCTTCATGGAGGGTTTTGAAGCCATCACCTTGAATCTCTGAAAAATGAACAAAACAATCTTCACCATCATCAGACTCGATAAAACCGTAACCTTTGCTTTCGTTGAACCACTTAACTTTTCCTTGAGCCATCTAGATACTCTCCTGCAAATGAGCGGGAACTTTGCTCTTGATCCTAAAACCAAGGTCTCCCAAATTTGAATTTAGGTTGCCATTATGGCCTTGTTCGGTGCAAAAAAAACATCAATGGTTGTGCTTGGGCGGTTGAGGAAATACAACCCATCAATTTGCGATCCGAACCATCCTGACAGTTTTCAAAAAACAGCCATCAACTAATGTCAACCCATTTTGCCAGAACTATATCATAAAGTGTGCCCAAACCCAACCCATTTAGCTGGAATATATAGCTCCTGAGTACGATGCCGAGGACTTGGGCTCTTGATTTTTGCAGGTCTATTTGTAAAGCCCCCTAAATTAGGCCCATGTACTTTTAGAGTTTTCCCGGTTTGAGTTAGCCATCAAGTACTCACGGGGTGTTAGGTCGCCGAGTGAGTCATGAGGCCGTTCTTCGTTATATTCCCTAATCCAGTTGTCTGTTATTTCTCTGACCTCAGATAACCGTTTGAACGCATACATATTCAGCACTTCAGTTCGATACGTCCTATTAAACCGCTCCACATAAGAGTTCTGAGTTGGCTTGCCAGGTTTGATAAACTCAAGCTGTATGCCGTGTTTATCTGCCCAATCCGCTAACGTGACAGAGATGAACTCTGGCCCATTATCCATCCTGATTTTTCCCGGGTAACCTCGCCAAGCCACAATGCGTTCCAGCACACGCACGACTCGAACGGATGGAAGGCTTAGGTCCACTTCAATCGCTAATGCTTCTCTGTTGTAATCATCTACCACATTAAATGTTCTAAACCGCCTTCCACAAAACAGACTGTCAGACATAAAATCTATTGACCAACACTGGTTCATATCTGCAGGAACAATCAACGGCTCAGGGTTTCTACTTGGCAACCGTTTTTTCCCTTGACGCCTGAGGTTCAGGTTTAATGCGCAATAAACACGGTACACACGTTTATGATTCCATGGATGACCGGCTCGCCTCACTTTCGTAAATACTTTGTTGAAGCCATACGCCGGGTAACGCTCAGCGATTCCCTGTATCGCTGATATCACAGCATCATCTTTGCTATCATCTGGCTGGTAGTGATACACCGAGCGACTTATCCTGATAGCATCACAGGCTTTGCGTATACTCAACCCATGTTCCTGTCTCGCATAATCGACCAGCTCACGTTTTTCGGCTGGCCTCAGAGCTTTTTTTCAATGACATCCTTCAAGGCTTCGTGTTGCAAACTCAAATCAGCGTACATTCGTTTTAATCTTCGATTCTCATCTTCAAGCTCTTTTAGCTTTTTGATATCCGAGGCCGTCATGCCACCATATTTCGACTTCCAGTTGTAGTACGTCGCATCCGATATCCCGTATTCACGGCATACATCCTTGACCATTCGTCCACCTTCAACCTCATGCAGGACTTTAATAATCTGACTTTCTGTATAACGGGTCTTCTTCATTATTATCATTCTCCTTTCCATCATATTATCCAGGAGAACTCTAATTATCAATGGCTCTAGTTTACGGGAGGGTTACAGTTTGATGAGATTCCTCCAAGCGAACTACAGGTCGCTTCACGCATTGTCAAAAGCGAAAATGCTGCATTGGGAGATGATGAGAATCTAAGGGATGTTCTTAGCTTTTATGGTCTTAAGAGAATGACATCAACGGTAAAATCAAATTTCATGGAAGCGATAAAAACGCGGTTCATACATGTGGAGGAGTATTTTGGTCAGAGCAACAAGCCAGGCGTTCCGGATTTGGAAAAAGAATTAGAAACAAGCAAGGTAGCTATTGATCAAGATGTGAAAATCCTAACAAAAATCCCTCACAATGAAACTGGGTATGAAATTGTCTTAAGGTCTACTGATGCGTCAGTAATTTGCACTATTACCATTAGCTCCCATATGGTTACAAACGAGGAGGAGAATTTTTATAACTATGACCATCCTTTTTCTCAAAATCTAAACGGAAAAGGCGTAGGAGATGAGGTTGCCCACCCTCTTTATGGTGGTAATTTCAAAATTATAAAAATTAGTACCAGCCAGCAGACAGAAAATAAAGATGATTTATCAGGCCCTTCAAAGTATTTTCCAAAGAGCTAATTCCCTCTATAATTTTGCGACGAATCTCCGGTCATTCCAAATCTTGCACCAGAATGACCATGCTCTGCAGCAATTTCATAATTATAATTTGAATAGTCATCATCTGGCTCAACCCCATCCCCAAGGTCATAAGCCAATCCTAGGTGGTATAGTGCAGCCGGATGGTCATGTTCTGATGCACGTTCTATCCATTCAATCCCTTCATCATGATCCTGAGAAACCCCGTGTCCTTTTAAATACATCAAGCCTAAATTAAATTGAGCGTCGGGATGGTCCTGATCTGCTGCAAGTCGATACCATTTGACCGCCTGTTCCAAATCTTGACCAACTTCATCCTCGGTGTCGCATCCCAACCACAAGTCTAATTGTTTCTCGGAAATTCTCTCTTTATCTGAAATATTTCTCCATTCAAACTCGTCTTGCTGACCGCGTTCAATTATTCCACCTTTATGATAAATCATTCCTAAATTGAATTGTGATTCTACATCCCCTTGTTCTGCCGCGCGCCTCAACCACTTAATGGCTTCTTGAAAGTCTTGCTTAGCAATAGGCCCTGCACGGCTATCTGAATAAACTAATCCTAGAATAAATTGCGCTTTGTAAACACCTTGTTCGGCTGCAAGTTTGTACCACTTGAAGCCCTCTTTATAATTTCTTTCAACACCATCACCTCGCATTAACATCCAAGCATAGTTATTTTGTCCTATTGCACACCCCTGTTCTGCCGAACGCTTAAACCACTTGACCGCCTTTCCATAGTCCTGTTCAATTATTTCACCTTTTTCATAGAACACTCCCAATAAGAATTGCGCCTCCGCATGACCTTGTTCTGCTGAAAGCATGAACCACTTCAATGCTTTTCCATAATCCTGCTTAATCACTTCTCCCTGCTCATATAGTAATCCCAGTTTAAATTGTGCTTTTGCATGACCCTGCCTTGCTGCAAGGAAATACCATCTGGCCCCTACTTGATAAGTATATGCATCGTAAAATAAATTCCCCAATTTATATTGTTCTTCAGGATTGCCTTGGTAAGCTGGAAGTTGGAGCAATTTAAAATGCTTTTCTTTTTGCCCTCTAATAAAGCTGATTGAATTGAAATATTTTGGTTTTTGCCCCACGACAGTGCCTGAGGAGTTGTCAGTTGCTTCGGTATTTCTCCCAAATATATATTCTGTCCATATATTCAGGATGCGAGTTGTTTCAAGTATTAGGCTTCGCATTTTATCCTCTTATATTCCCCCTTGTTTTTCAATCCAATCCTTCAGTGGTATTTGTGATTTAACACCATTAGTAGGTGTAGTTTTTTTCATTATGAACCATCACCCACCATCATTCAATCTCGTCCCGGTATCTGTAATATAGTTATAAATCGACTCCTCTACCGGTCTATTTAGCGTGAAATTTATTTTTACCACTGAAACGCTACCGCTTGACTCTGATGGCATCGTAGTTTCAATAAAGCTATCTTCGATTGGCTCCAGTTCGCCCATATAATAAAATTCCTTGCCCTCATCATTATTCTTTTTGACAAAGAGAGGTATTCGCAGCCCACTTTTATAGTTTTTGATAGCTTGAACATCGGGGCTGCTTAACTTTCGTTTGCTCTTAGACATCCATTCAAACTCAGTGTTGCTGATAAACTTATCCTCATACTTAGTTGTGTCCGAGATAGATTCTTCTTTATGGTAGTTAACGAAAATTGGGCAGTTTGATTTGTCAGGGCTTATAATATACCCGCCAACATTTTGAGCTATGGGGTTTTGTTGCCAGTTTAAAACTCTAAACACATCTTTTCTTGAGTATTTTTGATATAAGATAAATCCTTCTATAAAACTATCCCGACTGAACCGAGAATTAAATGATTTTATAGAATATTCTATATTGTCTTTCAAAAAACTTAAAAAAGTGTCGTTTTGCATTGCGCTTCTTAGCATTGAGTCTGCTGAAATTTGTTTATCACCAATTGACACTATGTTGAGGTTGTAAATCTCATTTAGGCTAATTTTTTTTGTTCCCTTTGTTTCAGTTATAAAATGAAAGTTGAGATTGTTAGCTGCAGATAAAATAGTTTCCTCAGATGGCTCGTAACCGTATTTTTCTCTAATAGTATTTTTTAATTGAGTGAAACTGATAAAACCTTGTTTGATTAAGCTATCTAATATAATGGATTCTTCAACCCGAATGTTGTTATTAATTTCTTTCGCAAAACACTCAAGGAGCTTAGCCTCCTTTGAGTTTAACTTGGTTGCGTACTCGACTTCTTGGGTTGATACAAAATTATAATACGATTTTGAATATTCTACGTATAGCTGTGGCTCTCTTGACCCATGGTCAAGAAAGTCGACCATTGTTGGGACATGACCAATCTTGTGCTTTAATAGTCTGTAATCGCTCACAAGATCTTTTCTTAATTTCAGGTTAGAGGAGTTAATTGAGTTGAAAATTCTTTCCCTAGAAATTTTGTCGAAATTTATAGTCGAGGATCCGGGGATGAGAGAGCTGCCGCTTGCCATGAGCTTTCTTAAGGTGTCCTTGCTGTAGGAGGTGTCGCCATATAATGCGATAGGTACTAAATAGTTTTTTTGGTAGTTGCCAATAAAGTCAATTACCGTCAAGTACTCTTTCTTTTCCGCTTTTCTTAGGCCACGCCCTAACTGCTGAACAAAAATTATCGCTGATTGCGTTGGCCTCAACATTATAATTTGGTTCAATCTGGGAATGTCCACACCCTCGTTGAAGATATCAACAGTAAAAATGTAATCAATCTTCAAGTTTGGATCATCTGACTCTAATCTATTAATGGCACTATCTCTCTCAACCTCATTATTGCTCCCCGATAATGCAATCGTTTTAAGATTCCTCTTGTTAAATGCTTCAGAAAGGGCTTCACACTCACTGACCTTTGAGCAAAATATTAATCCACGCGGATTGCCATTGTCACAACCATATAAGTTAATATTCTCGATAATTTTGTCTACCCGCTCATCAGCAACAAGAAGATTGAAGTCTGATTTGTCATCCAAGAGTTGTCCGTCAACACTTATATCCGTCACGCCGAAATAGTGAAACGAACAAAGTAAGTTATCTTCCATTGCATTATGAAGACGTATTTCATATGCGATGTTATGGTCAAACAAGCTAAATATATCAAAACCGTCTGTTCGCTCTGGGGTAGCAGTCATTCCCAATAAAAACTTTGGCCTAAAATATTCCAACACACATTGGTAAGTATCCGCTCCGGCACGGTGGGATTCATCGATGATGATATAGTCAAAATGGTCTTCAGCGAATCGAAGGCGATGCTCTTTTCTGTTGATTGTCTGGATGGTGCAAAAAATATAATCAGCTTCCGCATCCTTAATCTGACCAGAATACATCCCCATTGTTTTCGTGTCGCCAAATATACTCTTAAATGTTTGCATTGCCTTTTTGGCAATATTTGCACGATGTATAACGAATAGAACCCTTCTTGCCTTAAACTTTTCCACATCAAACGCAGCTAAATAAGTCTTCCCTGTACCAGTTGCTGAAACTAGCAGGGATTTGGATATTCCAGCCTCTCTTTGAGACT
>JACNKA010000011.1 GCA_014382285.1 Nitrospinota bacterium
CAACGGTTTGCCTATCGACGGCAAAGGGCCGATTCCAGCTGGCGTGGAATATCCGCTGATGGGAAGCCCGATGAACCCGTTGGAACAAAAACGCTTGCGGGAGCCGCTGGATGTAGGAGTGCGGTCTATCAATGGGCTGCTTTCTTTCGCCAAAGGCCAGAGGTTGGGAATCCTGGCTGGAACGGGTGTGGGTAAATCAGTCTTGATGGGAATGATTGCCCGCAACACCAATGCCGATATCAACGTGATCGCGCTCATAGGTGAAAGAGGCAGGGAGGTCAAAGAATTTATTGACGAGAACCTGGGGGAAGAGGGCCTGAAGCGGTCCGTGGTGATTGCGGCAGCTTCTGACCAGCCTCCACTTGTTCGACTACGCGGAGCTTATATCGCTACGACCATTGCTGAATATTTTCGCGACCAGGGAAACGATGTTATGTTGATGATGGATTCGGTCACCCGCTTTGCTCTGGCGCAAAGAGAGATCGGTCTTTCTGTGGGCGAGCCCCCGACGACACGCGGGTTCACGCCTTCGGTATTTTCCTTGCTGCCAAAACTGTTGGAACGCGCGGGAACTTCTTCCGGCGAAGGTTCGATAACAGGGCTATACACGGTATTGGTTGAGGGGGATGACTTGAACGAACCGATATCGGATGCCGTGCGGGCCATTCTCGATGGACATATTGTGCTAAGTCGCGAGTTGGCTTCGCACAACCATTATCCAGCTATTGATATCCTGAATAGTGTTAGCCATTTGATGATTGATGTTGTCTCCAAGGAACATTATGATTTGTCCATGATGTTTAAGGATATTCTGGCGACTTATAAATCGGCCGAAGACCTGATTAATATCGGAGCTTATACCCGCGGCAGTAATCCGAAAATTGATCAGGCCATTCAAAAATATGACCTCATGATTCCTTACCTCAGGCAGGGAATTTCAGAAAGTGTTGACTGGCGAACCAGTATGAATGCATTGAAAAATATTCTGGAGAGTTGATTTTGAGTTTCCGATTCGAAACCATACTTCGTTTGAATAAGAAGAGAGAAGACCTCCTGCAGAAGGATATGGGGCAGATCAACATTCACCATCAACGGCAAGAGGATCGACAACAGCTTATACGGGATGCCACCGAGGCAAGTAAGGATGACCTGAACCAGAAGAAAAGAACGGGTGTCAGCGCTGAAATAATGACCTTATATGATAATTTTGCCAAGGGAGCTAAGATCCAGGTAGAAAAGCAGGGTAAAATCATTGCTGAAATTAATACCAAGCTGGAGGCCAAGCGGGAAGAAGTGGTTGAGGCTATGCGCAAGCGCCGGACGATGGAAATATTGAAAGAACGGGATATGTTGAAAGAGCGAAAAGTCAGGGAAAGGAAGGAGACGGCGATATTGGATGAGGTGGCGACTAATCTCTGGGTGAGAAAATTTTAAGGGGCATATGATGAAGTTTAAAACTATTATTATTGTTCTGGTTGCGGCAGCTTTCATTCCAGGGTTATACCTTTCCGAAAATATGGAACCCGGCATGGCCTATGCTCAGGTGAAGCAGATTGATGACCAGGCGGGTAAGGTTCGAGCAGAGAGCGAAGCATTGCCCGAGCAGGATAATAAGAAAAAAGAGAAGATCCAATTGCCGGGCCAGATGCCTGCAGTCAGCCCTGAAACCTTCAGGATGATAGAGATCATAGAAAATAAGAATCGTGAGATTAAAAAAAGAGAAGAGGAGTTACGCCTCAAGGAAGTTCGCTTGGAGGCATTAGAAGCTAAAGTTCGGAAAGACCTGGAAAAAATTGAGAAAAGTATTTCCGAATCAAAAGAGCAAATGGGAGCTCAGGATGAAAAGACCAAGGCAAATGTGGATGCTCTGGTCAAGGTTTATTCCAGCATGAAACCGGAAGAAGCAGCCAATCTGGTTGAGGCCATTGATGAAGACCTTGCTTTAAAAATTGTTTCGGGAATGAAAAGTAAAATCGCAGGACAAGTGTTAAGCAAATTGGATGTTAAAGTTGCCAAACGAATCAGTGAGAAACTGGCTGGTAAGAGAGATAAGCCCGTGAAGGAACCCGCAGGCAATTAGCGGGTTGATGAACCGCCGCTGTTTAACTCGGCAATCAATTGCAATGGCAGGCTACCTGCCGTTTAGTCCTTTGAGCTTCGGGAGATTTTGGGCGACTCAGTATTGGTCATGCCAAAAGATATGATCATCTTCAACCCTTCTTCCACAGACATCTTCATAGGAACGGCGTCCTTCTCCGGGACCATGAACAGAAATCCTGTGGTGGGGTTAGGTGAGGTGGGAACAAATACATTCAACATTTTTTCACCCACGACATCTTCAATGCCACTCGGTGTTTCACAGCATACGATCCCCAGAGTTTTCAGTGGCTCGCGGGGGTAGGTGATGAGAACCATTTTTTGAAAACTGGCAGTTTCGGTCAGGGAGAGGGTGTCCACAACTTTTTTGATACTCGTATAAATAACTCGAACCACCGGAATTTTGTGGAGGAAGTTTTCTCCCATGTCCACAATTTTTTTTCCGATAAAGTTTGTTCCAAACAGTCCCACCCCAATAATAAACAGAGCGAGTAAGAGAAACCCCATGCCCGGGATATTCGACTCCTCCATCAATTGCAGGCCCTGAGGTCCAAAGATTCCCTTGATGACTGGTGCCATGGCCCTGTCCACGCGAGTGATGACAAAGGACAGAACCATATAGGTCAGGCCTGCCGGAATGGTCACTAGCAAGCCGGCGATCAGGTTTTTTTTAAATGCTTTTTTGAACATGAGGGATTTCCTGCGACCCGGATTTGTTTTATTTCAGGGTCTCAATATGTTTTCTGACTTGAACGGATAATGTCTGGTGGCTGCTTGAAGCCAAGTCGACAAAGCGTTGGTAAAAATGAATCGCGGATTTAATGTTTCCCTCCCCTTCGTATAATACCGCAAGATTATAGTGGGTGCCTGCATGAGCCGGATTGATCTTGAGTGCCTGGCTCAAAACGGATTTGGATCTCTCCAATTGATCGGTGCGTTTATACGCCACGGCCAGGTTATTCAAAGCTTCCAGGTTCTCAGGGTCAATTAAGACCGCTTTCTGGTAATTTCGTATGGCTCCCGGGAAATCTTTTTTGGCATAGTATACCACGCCAATATTGTTATAAGGTTTTGCATAATCAGGATTTAAATCAATAGCCTTGAGGAACTCCTCGATAGCCTGATCGTATTGGTGCAACTCTTTGTAGATGACTCCTACGTTGTTATAAATATCAGGGTTATTGGCATTGAGCTTGGCAGCTCTAGCATAATTTGTCGAGTTATGCTCATTTCTGGTGTATGAGGAATGAGGAGGCGGCGTCCCCTTTGTT
>JACNKA010000071.1 GCA_014382285.1 Nitrospinota bacterium
TGGATAAAATAGATAAAAGAAACGCCCCCACCTGCGCGGGGAAGACACGCCTATAGAACCTATAAAGATCTGGTAAAAAGAAACACCCCCACCTGCGCGGGGAAGACATAATTCTTTTGTATAAACTCACTTACCCATGAGAAACACCCCCACCTGCGCGGGGAAGACTCACTTAAGGTATCTTATAGGAACTACATAGTAGAAACACCCCCACCTGCGCGGGGAAGACGGTTACAGCGTCAATAGAGATGTTCTCTGTTGAGAAACACCCCCACCTGCGCGGGGAAGACTTTTTCGTCCGCTAGTACAGCACTAGAGCACGAGAAACACCCCCACCTGCGCGGGGAAGACCCCAAAATGCAAGCATTGATTATTGGTGGGGTGGAAACACCCCCACCTGCGCGGGGAAGACACCAAGATATTGTACTTTAGTGTTTTAAATAAACAAGATGTAGTGGCCTTTAGGAGGTTCTATCTTTTTCCTGCACTAACTGTAGTCCATTTATTTCAACCAAAGAGCGCCTGGTATCCCCTACCCCTCGAATCTTATAGCCTGGCACTTGTTTGATTTTTTTAAACACCATCAGCCCTGATTCGGCAGGACAATGTTTATATAAATACTCCACAACATCATCGGCCACAGAATCCTTAATGCCTGAGATAAAAACATTAGGGCGAGGCTCCACAAACCACAATTTCATCCTCCCCCTGACCGCAGGAGGGATATCATTTGCGAGAACTACCAGCATCCTTACCTCCTTCCAATACAGCTTGAATATCCAGTCCAATTTTCGCCAACAGGTCCAGTTTAATAACTCTCTTGCGAAATTCTGAAGACACTTTTGCCTTTTTATATTTCCCCGCCATTTCCAAGGTCAAAGAAAAAGCAAGGTCAATACATAACCATTCTTTATATAGATCAGCCATGTCGTAAACAAAAGGCAAGGGACTCCCGGAATGAATAAATCCAATATGAGGCGAATACCCCATACTATAAACAGCCGATGTCAAAATGCCGTAAAGCGCCGCATTTGCAGATGTTAAAACTTGATTAGTAATATCTCCTATTTCAAATTTACCCGGTTGAAAACGACGTCCTTTCCAACCCACATTATATTTGACAGCCATCTGCTCATATAACTGCCGGACACGATAACCTTCCATACCCATCATTTCCTTTAAGCTTTTACCGTCAAGCTCTGCCAAAGGAAAACGGTGGGCAAACAGTCTTCGAGCTACTTTTACAGATTTTTTATCATCAGCCGCCAACAACATTTGAGAGCGCATGTTACGAGAATTTGCCGTTGGGCTCTGCCCCACCGCATAAAATAACAAAGAATCTTCACCAACCCAACAAACCGAACAATTTGCGGCGGCCATGACCTTAACGGCCTCATGGGTTATAGTCGTTCCAGGCCCAAGTAAAAGAGTGTTAATAGTAGCAATGGGCAGGCGGACCACGTTGCAATCACAATCAATCCATTTGACACTACTATCATCTATCTCCAGGCGCCCCCGCTCTAAATACAAGAACGGGTACTTGTCCTTGACCTGGGGCAGGTTTGCCCGCGTCACCTTAATCAACAGCCGGTTTCTCCCTGTATCAGCAGAAGGCGGCGCATTACCCATTTCTAATCACCGTAACCCTTCTGTCCCGGTAACGCTTCATTTCGCCGAACTGCACCGGGACATCATTTAAAGTCATGGCATCCCCATTGTCGCTCTGCTCACCGTCCACAACCCGAAAGTCCTCAATCATTAATCCCTTTTCCTGTGCGATCTCATCGGCTCTTTGTAACGCGGCTTCTTCATTCTCAAAGACCCCTCGATAGATAAAATCTGTAGGAACACAATTTTTGCGCCCCAAATAGAGATCGTAAACCGGATTTTGCATAGCATCGGCAAAGGACTCAGCCAATTCTGCCGGAACCTCAAGAACCACTGCAAACCTGGCCTCTTGAAGATAGTAGCGATAGGTCATTTTTGCGCCAGCATATCCTCCATCGGGTCTTCGACCTGGAGTAGAACCATCACTTTTTTTGGGAACCAAAAGTCTTTCCCATGGATTTGCATCATCATAACCGCTTCCCACCATATGGAAATCCCTCAAAAGCGGTTCACGATCAACTTTTTGCGGAGCCTCCCCCTTTGATTTTTGAGTCCGCGTGTATGACACAACCGTCTGCTTAAGCGGAGCTAATTTTGACAGCAATTCTTTTTGCTCCCCGGACGCACCCAGGGCGCAGAGTAAAAGCCCTGTTACGCCGGACTTTGTTGGAAAGGCAAGAGAGTCGCGTCTGCCAAACTTAGAATCAGCACCCCACGATTGGAGAGGCGCCTCTATCCATAGCAATAAGAAACTTGTACTCATTTTTTATTACCCTCCTCAATCGCTGCCTTAATAGATTCAATAAGCTGGTCAATGTTGAAATCTACATTCTCCCCAAATTCAAAACTCTTGATTTTACCAAAGAGAGTTCCCGCAAGTTTTTCCTTTTTGTCTAAATAATCACACATCTTTTCTTTACTTGGCTCCAGGAAACCCCCGTTTTGAGGTTTAACAGTCGTTTCAAATGGGACCTGCAAACGTTGCCCATTACGCACCAGAACCCTTGCGAATTCCCAGGGAGAAGCGCCTGACTGCGTTGTCTGGCGGGCGTTTGGAACAGCCACAAACAGGGCCTTTACAAAGCATTCAACAGCTTCCGGTATATTTTGTCCGGCTAAAGTCTGCCATAGCTGGCCAACATTCAAACTTACATAACGATAATATGTTGCCGAATTAAATTCCAGACTCCCCATATGAGCGGAACCCGGTTCTTCTGATATGTCGTCCAGTGCAGTAAAGAACTCAACCTCGTTGGTTACCTTGTGGGTTGAAATAGCGTGGGCAAAAGAGGCAGCCGCCTCAACATTCATCGTTGCTGCCTGTGCAACCATTCGTCCGAAAAGCGCTATATCCAGGGCGTCTATGTGATGATCGGTTTTTCCGATAATGCCTTCTAACTCCTTTGCTTGTTTTTTATCGACCGTTTGTTTGATTACCAAATCAGGATTAAACCCGTTGTCCTTAAATACATTTGCCAAAATATTAACTTCTTTAGGGCTTAAAAATAAAAGTGTATCTGTCTTTTCACTACCTGCCGCTTCCTCCGCTCCGGCATCTTCTGCAAGCTCTTCGCCAGTATCGCCTCCTTTACCCTTTTTCGCTTTTTTTTCGGACACTTCCTTTTTCTTGATAAATATTTGTTCGACCTTGTCCCCGCAAGCCTTAGCTTGCTCTGGAGTTGCACCATTCGCACTGCACGCTTTGCCAATAAGCTCTCCTATCAGCTTTGTGCGCGTTCCAAGG
>JACNKA010000010.1 GCA_014382285.1 Nitrospinota bacterium
GCGTGACGTAATATAAAAATTCTTTTGCAGACATCTGAAAGGGAACTGTCAAAAATATTACTATCAAACCATGAAAGCAAAGGAGGACCGTAATGAAAAAATCAGTTTTGTTTTTGGGAATCGCTATTGCGACTATTACCAGCCTGACTGTGGTTCCGGCTTGGGCGGGCAATGTAAAGATTACCGCTTTGGGCACTCATGATGGTGAATTCTGCCGTAGAGACCGGGCCATTCTTTTTGAGGATCCCAATGGGACGACGCTCCTCTTTGATGCCGGGCGTACTGTTCTGGGGCCATCCGACCCCAGACTGGGGAAGGTAGATGTGGTCCTGCTGAGCAGCGTGCACTCGGATCACATCGGGGATAAAGTTCAGCCCGCCCTCAATGCCGGTACCTGTGCCAAGCCCGACACATCGGTGTCCATGATGCCGAATTCAAACACCGCTGAGATCGCCGCCAAAAAGAAATCCAAAGTCGTTGTGGGCGGTCAGATGCACTCGTTTATGCAAAAGAAGGTCGTTGCCGCCGGCGGGTCGAAGAAGCAGGTGGTCATAATGCGGTTCGGCGGTAAGAGGAAAATAGGGGGCGTGAAAATAGCACTGGTTCAGGCTATCCACAGCAACGGCCTATCTCCTGCTTTCTTAAACAAAGCAATGGCCGATGCCATGAAACCCGACGGCCTTTCAGCATATGTCGGCCCGGATAACGGTTATATCCTCACCTTTACCAATGGACTCGTTGTTTACATCTCCGCAGATACGGGTCACACGTCGGACATGGAAACCATCGTACGTCGATACTACAAAGCCGAACTCGCGATCATGACTATCGGCGATGTTTATTCCATGGGGCCGGAGGAGGCTGCCTGGGCGGTCAATGAATTGATCAAGCCAAAATCGGTCATCCCGACACACGCCAATGAGGTGTCCACTGAAGGCGGCAAGGTCAAGCCGGGAAGCAAGGCGGAAAAATTCATGAAACTTGTCTCAAAAAGCATACCTGTCTATCTTCCGCTAAGCGGCAGGACCATGGAGTTCGACGGGGATGCCAAGTGCGTGTTTGGCTGTAATTAAAGCCGTAGACGCCTGCGGCATATTTTAATTGTGTTCTACTCGTAGAACCAAACTTTAAAGGCATTTGTGGGAAGATTGTCTGGAAAATAGGCGAACTTCCAAGGTTTTAGGGCTTAACGTCTTGCAAATATTTTTTTAGAGGTGTAAGTAAAAGAATGTGGTTATTATAAACAGATTAAGGGGGATAACTAATGACAAAAGCAGAATTGATCGAAAAAATGGCTAAGGATGCAAAGATTTCAAAAGCGGCTGCAGGCGCAGCTTTGAATTCTTTCATGGGCAACGTGACCCAAGCACTGAAGAAAAAAAACGGCAAGGTGACTTTGGTCGGTTTCGGGACTTTTAAGAAAGTTTACCGAAAAACCCGCAAAGGCCGAAATCCTCAGACCGGTCAACAGATTAAGATTAAAGGTAGAAATGCGGTAACTTTCAAGGCGGGAAAAACGCTCAAAGACGCAATTTAAGCTCTCGACTATCATTTAGGCAGTTAATCAGATTGTGCAGCTCCCTGATTAACTGCCTTTTTATGTGGGAAGTACTAAGCTGAAAGTTGTGCCTTTCCCCTTTCCTTCACTGTGTGCCCAGATTTGGCCCCCGTGAAGCTCCACGAGTCTTTTCGTTAAAGATAACCCCAAACCGGTTCCCTGGTGCTTCAGATTGCCGGAGCTTTGCGCCTGCTCAAACGGATTGAAGACCTTGTCGGTTTCTCCCGGTTCAAGGCCGATACCCGTATCGACGACAGACAACTCTATGTAGGATTTTGCTTCTTTGTCACCGGCTCCATTCGACGGCAATTCGATTTTCCTACCATCCCTGGCAACCACATAACCGTTATCAGAGGCAGCGGGATGCGCTGTGAGAGTGATGGAGCCGCCTTCACCGGTGAACTTAGCCGCATTGGAAAGGAGGTTGTAGATAATCTGTTTCAGCTTGCGTTCATCTCCTGTAATCATGTCCGGAATTTCACCAAAATCGGTGAGGAGCTTGACTCCGTTTTTCATGACCTTTTCTTTAATCATAACTAGACTGTTTTCGAGAAGACCCTTGATATTTAATTCAGCAGGTTCGAGTTCCAGTTTGCCGGCTTCGACTTTCGAAAGATCTAAAATGTCATTTATCAGCGATAGCAGGTGGTTGCTGCTCTTTAGTACATCACCGAGGAATTCACCCTGGGTTTCATTGATATCTCCCAATTGCCCGTCGGCCATCAGCTGGGAAAATCCGATGATATGATTTAATGGGGTTCGAAGCTCATGACTCATGTTTGCCAAGAATTCGCTTTTTGCAGAGTTTGCCAGGTCGGCAACTTTTTTCGCCTTAAACAGCTCTACTTCAATACGCTTTCTTTCTGAAACTTCGGTTTGCAAATTGGCATTCGTCTGTTTCAACTCACGGGTCCGTTCATCAACACGAATTTCCAATTCATCATGAGAGGCCTTTAGGGCGGCTTCGCTTTCCTGTAATTTTTGAAAAGTCAAAGCATTGTCAATACCCTTTGCCATCTGGGATGCAATGGCTTGAAGCAGGCTCTGGTCACTCTGAGTGATTGATTTTCGTGAAGGGTCGGTTTCCACCGTCAATATTCCCAATGATTCATTTTCGTAAATAATCGGGACGCAAATGAGCGATTTTGAATTTTCCCCTTTCTGAACGGTTAACGTATCCCCATGGTTTTCGGTTTGGGCATTTGCCATGCCATTGACGACAATTGTTTTTTTCGTATGAAACGTTTTTGGAAAGATCTTGGTGTCGGTTTGATCGTGGATGGGATACATCAAAGTCTGGTTTTTTTTACTTTTCTCAGCACTGAAACCATAGTCGCCGGCATATAAAAGGTGGTCTTTTTCCCGGTTGGTCAGCAGAATGAACCCTCTGTCGAAATCGAGCATTTTCTGCATAACGACTAGGACCGTTTCAACAAGTATCTGGATGTTGAGCACCGATGAAGTGGCTCTTCCAATTTCGGCAATGGTGGTGAGTGCTTTGAATTGTTTTCCGATCTGTAATGACATTTCATTGAAGGAAACCGCCAAATCTTCGATTTCGTCATTGGTCTTGACTTCCACCAATGTCTTGAAGTCGCCCGTTAGGATACGACTGGTACCCTCTTTCAACGATTCCAACGGCCCCAGTGTTTTTCGGATATAGGCGATACTCAGCAACAAAACCACACCAAAAGACATGAGCACAAATAGAGAGAAAAACAGTTTGAAATTTCGAATAGGCGTCAGTATCGTTGCTTTTGATTGACTTA
>JACNKA010000009.1 GCA_014382285.1 Nitrospinota bacterium
TGGCGTTACCCCATGTCCACAAGTTTACGTTTTGCCATGCTATCACTCTGAATATATCGCTGAGTAGTTGCCAGAGAAACGTGACCGGCGAGGTCTTGAACATCTTTCAAACTTCCACCGACCTTCGAGGTATTCTTCGCCCAGCGAGTTATGGCCGTTCTCCTGCCCGAATGTGATGAACAGCCATCAAACCCGAGGTTTCCATACAGCCGCTTGAACCAATGCGCGATGGAGTTGGCTGACATCCGTTCGCCACGTTCACTGGTGATGACATTGGATGCCAGATCAAACAGAAAGCCCTTCTCCAATCGCTTTGCAACGGCAAAGTCCTTCAAGGTTTCCAGCGCCACCTTCAGTTCCTTGTTCAAGGGAATTGTCCTGCCACCATTCTTGCCTTTACTGGCAATATTCTGGAGGGCGATGGCATCACCTATGTTTCCTTCGGGATCGGTCAGCATTGCCCAGGTGATGGAAGCGATTTCTTTTGCCCTAAGCCCGCTTTTCACTGACAGAAGCAGAATAACGATATCGCGCTGGCTGTTTCTCGTGGTTGAGAGAAACTGCAACGTGGTTCTGATCTGAACTTCAGAAAGAACTTTCGCTTGTTTGCCTTGAGCCATTGCTTTACTCATCATTGTTTCTATCTGTGAGAGTATTTTATGTTGAATACACTCGCCGAGTCAAGTCAAAGAGACCTGAAACCCGCAGTCAGGCTTGTCTCAACATATAATGATACTTTGATGATGAGTCGGTTTTGTTAGATTACTTATGAAGTTTCTTTACCCTAGTGATGCAGCAATACTTTTCAGAATTTCCACCAGGTCGGCTTTCTCAAAACCAAGTTCTATTAATCCCCAAACAAGGCCTAGGAGCATGAGAAGCTTGAACAGTTTTCCAAAGAAATGGTCCTCAAGTTTCGAGACGCTGAAACCCGTGGCTTCAATAAGCATGAATGGAATTTTTAAAACCATGAGAACGATGTTCTTCACAAGAAAAAAGGGATTTATCAGTTCTCGCCCAGTCCTGTCTTTTTCATCCTCGCAGGCACCGACAACACGGTTTAGTGCATCGTACATCATTTGCTGATCGACGCCTCCATGGGAGGTATCACACAAAATTGCTTCGAAAACCCCAAGCTTGATAATCGGTCCACCAACTGCGGGGGCCGGGTATGACGTAAAATCTGCAGGCACGCCATGCAAAGCAGCAAGGAACTGGGCACGGCTGATACCTTGAGCAACGTTTTTTCTGACCGATTGGTATTCTGGATTTTGTTCAGTGGCCTTTCTCTGAACACTGGCTTGCCACTCACCCGCGGAGCTTCCCGCCATCCAAGAGCGGCTCGACTTCATGGCCCCTTTGGCGGTTTTTTCTCTCTCCCACAACGCCAGCGCGTCGTTATGAAATCTGGTGATGAATTCCAAATCGCTTTTGGCTTGAAAGTAGTTCATGTCTGTGGGACCTCCTTTGGACGCCGGGCAATCCTCATAGACGACCATACCATTTCACCGGACATGGCAGGTAACCTTGCTGTCGTCGGCTCAATCCAAAAGTCGGCATGTTTCTTGATGAAAGGCAGGATCCACGGGTGTGCATCCCGGTAATAGACTTGTTCTTCCGCACACTGGACAATGCGCCGGTTTATGGATTCGACTTCTTTCCGCTTTGGACGATACCGACGAAAGCTAAAATTTGGAAAATGGACAGCTTTTTCCAGTGGCAGCCTTTCCAGTTTTGTCCGAATCCGGACAGCCAAATCAGGTGCCAGAGGCATTAGGCGGTTTAATATCCTAGGGTCTTCGCTTGGTTCAATGGCAACAGGAAAATCGCTTGTGAAAAACGGGCTGTCTAGATCTTCATTTATAAGAATGTCCCAGTCGGCATTTCCAAATAGAAAAGCCCTGTCGATTATCGTTGTGACACCAAGGGCCTGGGGGTATTTCCCATCGACATCGACCCGGATTATTCCTTTTTCAATAAGCTCGGTTATTGAGCCCCCCCCAAGTTCTTTCGGTGGAGGCGGGATATGACCCGCCCGGTCCATCATTACGGCGGTGGATTCCACAGTCTTGGCCAGCCAGTCACTGTTAATACGCATGGAGGCCGGGGCGCATGTCATGACATTGGCAGCGAACCCAGCTACGGTGAACACCGTATCGGCTATCAGTTCACCTTCACGACAATTGCGGATCGCAACGTCATAGTTGGGCTCAATTTGTTTTAGGACCTCTTCAATGATACGTGGTTCTTGCAGGTATTCGTTGGTGTTGCCTTCGGAAATACGGCAGATGTTCTTGGACATGCACGGAAATGTTTCCAGGGTTTGTTTCTTGGTGCCGTACATTTGTTTCCCGTTCAGGGCTGGTGAATAAAATTGTTTCAGATGAACTTGGGAAACATAGTGGTCCAGAGCCATTAGTTAGTTCGCCTTTCCATTATCGCCTCTAGATTGTGCAGTCAACGAGTGCAGTCCGTATAGAGTGACCCGCTATGCTTAACTAGGCTAGGCGCTGGGATAAATTATGCGAATTTTACCGCGTCTGGAATCATCACCCAGCCTGTCAGGCTATGTCTGTCACCTCTCAGTTTAATTCTTTGTCAATAAATCCGAGCGTATTAGCGTTTTCCAAAATCGTTCGAGCTTTCCCTTTATCGATTCCGCTTTTTACATCGGCATCGATCTCCAACTTTAACTCTACCGATGCGCCGGGGATTGTTGTCAGCTGTTCGATAACTGCTTCCACAATCTGATGCATGTCGCGGGAAGGACGGTCAGAGGAAAGAATGACCGAACCTTGGAAGCGGGTTGGCAATTGCTCCACGTCAGGATCAACTACTGTGTCATCTTCGTCATCATCTGGCACGGGCTTGTCTATGTCATCCCCATTCTCCGGTTCATCAGTGGGAGCCGTCGGAGCAGGGCGATTTTGTTCGCCGGTTTCTGCCGTAACAATAACGCTCCGTGAGTCGATAACGACGGATACACTCTGCCCAAGTTCGATAATCAAACCTTCGTAGCTCTTCGCCGTTGAATCGTAACCCTCGGCATACGCGAATGGTCCAGCAGTGATTTGCGAAATCGCGCTGGATACGGATTTGCTGAGTACGGATCGATCCTTGAGGCGGGGGAGGGGAACGGACGTTTTGTGTTACGCCCAGAGGACAGAAAGCTGGCGGGTTGGAGTTGCCTGCCAAAAATAATTTTTGAGATCCCCTTTTTATTGAAATTGCCCCATCTTGGGGGAAAGGGCGGCCCCCGACACCCATTTTTTTTTTTCCCTTGCTATTTCCCCCACCACAAAACCCCCTCCCTATG
>JACNKA010000167.1 GCA_014382285.1 Nitrospinota bacterium
GAGCCGGCGAAGGGACTCGAACCCCCGACCTGCTGATTACAAATCAGCTGCTCTACCAACTGAGCTACGCCAGCTCAGCAAATAAAAAACCCCCATATTACACTTTGACTTCCAAAGTTTCAATATAAATTGGAGGTTTTCAGCTATTTCGTTCAGATTAACAGGATGTATTGCCGCGAAAGGGTGATATTGTAACGCACTATAGCATGGCCGACTGTCTTTTAATAGAAAAAAACATCGCCCCTGCATCATTAAGCGAAGAATTCTAACACCGAAAATTCCTAAATACCAGATTTATTTCTTTCTCGTCCAGTTTTCCAAAAAAAATGATTTTCCACCCACCAACTCCTACCCAAACCAATTATTTTTAAAACTGACTCCTGCCAGAACCCTGTCTAGCTATTTTCTTCCCACGTTTCTGGGGCAATTTTTTCAGGTACTCCTTATCCTGCAATTCTTCTGTCGTCTGGAGTTTGGTTTTGCAGAAATGGGCCGTATAGCGAAAATTATAATAGTCGACTGAATTCTGTGCATCCTGGAAGGAAACAATATAAGGGACTATTAAGGGAAAAGAGACTAAATAAATCCATGCCTTACGTGTCTCACCCGTATACCATTGCCCACCTCCTGGAATCAACGAGTACAGCATGGCAATATCCCGGTCAAAAAACTCGTATTCCTTGTCACAACCCTCTTGAATCAAGGCCTCCATTTCCATTTCCATAGCCGGGGTTATCTGCTTGAAACGCAAAGGCGAATTCCCCCCACCTTTGATCCCACAGGCAAAAAGAAAAAACACCATCCCCACTACCAAAATGAATTTAATCAATCCCGGCATACGCTTCCAAATCAAATAATTCTTTTTATATCAATGAATTATACGGAAATATCTATTCCTCGTCAAGCTTTGGCTAAAAAACAAGCTTAATCTGGAAGCTGACCCGGCGAAAGCGTATCGGGTTTTCCATCCACCCTGTAAAAGTCCACTTCACGGCGATGAGGTTCGAAGGGCACGTCCCACCAAGGCCCTGAATAAGAAGGAGAAACGCGAAATCCAATTAAATCCGCCTTTTGTCCGGAAGCCAGCGTGCCGCACTGCAACCCCAAGGCTTCTGCACCTTTGCAGGTCGCCATGGCGAGTATTTCCTTTCGGCTGACATCAGGCAAAAGTTTATCTGCCATACGCAACTCATCCAAAAAATTAAGAGAATTGCTGCTGGCTAGTGAATCGGTTCCGAGAGCCACGGTTACTCCCCGATCCAGCAATGTGCGAACCGGCATCAATTGTGTCCGTCCAAACCACTCGGTGCTTTGCGGGCAAAAAACAGCGCTGACGTTATTCTCTTCCATAATATCCAGATCATCTGAAATAAAATTGCAATGCACCGCAATCAGGCGATGCAAAATCCCGAGAGAAGCAAGATATTGCATCGGTGTTTTATAGGGAGCTTGCCATCGAGAATCCCAGGCAGACCTTTCTTTTAACAATTCTTCCAATGAATTGTCCCCGATCACAAGAAACCTGGACTCTTCTTTAGTTTCCGCAACATGGCAGGAAAGCGGACAATGATATTTCTCCGCCAGCAGAGCAAGGTGCCGAAACAGATCGGGAGAAACAGAATAAGGCGCATGTGGGGCCAAACCCAGTTGGCAAAGCGGAGAGACACATTCGCGCTTTAAAATCTCTTCCAGGTTATTGCGTATTGTTGTTGCTTTCTCGGAAAGAAATCCAATTGCCTCTAAGAACAGCACCGACCGAAAACCCAATGCTCCGATCACTGGCAACAGTTCAGGCTCGGCAACATAATCTCCCAGCGCGGTCACACCAGAACGTCTCATCACTTCCGCACCAGAACAAATTGCCCGAATTCGGCTTTCGTCATCAAGATCGGAATTTAAAGGGATCAACGCACGAATCCAATCTGCGAATGAATCAGAGGGGGAAAGTTTTTTTTCAAGGGCGGTCAAACTGATGTGGCTATGCGCGTTAATAAACCCCGGCATGAGCAGGCAGTCAGAGAGATCGGCATCATAATTGCCCGATTGCGTTGTTGCAATCTCGACAATGTTTCCCGCATCAATAATCAGTTCACCATTTTCAACGGGGTCTCCGCACATTGTCAGCAAAGCCCGGAATTTTATTTTCATGGTCTCGCCTTCAACAAAGTGTGGAATCCTTGTACTGCTGGTATGCAGGCCCCAATTGTTGCAACAAAACTTCTTCTTCAGCTTTGGCTCGAAAGATATTTAATGGAATCACCACCACAAACACATAAACCAGACAGGGCACAGAACCGCAGGCCACAAACAATCCGGTCAACGTCAAAACGATCCCTATATAAACCGGGTGGCGAAAAACCCGGTAAACCCCCTTGGTGACTAACTGGTCTGTTCCCGGTAGAACAGCGAGCGAAGAACCCAGCGACCACATTGCGACCATCCATAAAAGAACGCCCACGGCACCCACGGACAACCCCGCATAAACCAAGCCGCGATACCCGAAGCCAAAATTTTTCGGGCCCATATAAGCAAACACCAAAGGAAACAGGTAAAGCATCGGAACCAGAATGTTCAACACGAGCCGCTGATTTGAGTTGAGGGATTTAAAGTCAATCATAGAAAATTTTTCAACCGGTGCGCCACGGGAGGGGAGGAAGGAGGCTCGGCGCAGACTCAACACTCTGTACTCGCAAAGAAACCTTTCGCACTTCAGATTACCAAGCCTCAAACAATTGAAAAGTTACATGGGTTGGGTCATCAACAAAAAAATTCTCAGGAATGTTTAGTTTTTAACTTTTCGAGCCTTGGCCTCATTGCTAACAATCCAATCGGAAAACTTTTCCAAGTTCACAGCATAAAATTCTTTACCACTTCCAGGTTTCCATTAAAATAGTTGATGGTTTCACCCTTATCGCTCCGACAACTGCATCGTTTTCATCCAGAATAATTTCTTCTATATAGGATAGAGCTTTAAAATAGTTTTTCATTTTCATCTCTTTTTTTATTAAATTTAGAATCACCTAAATTACCCAAACATTATAAATCAAACACGATTGCTAATGCCGCTTTAATGTGGGCCAGATACCGCCTCTCTAACATCCCCTGTTTCCCGCTAATCCGCGACACATCAACCGCTCGGAGTTGTTTCAAGTTAACATGTCGATTCTTATCCAGCCCATTGGCCTTGCTGGGTTTCAGGCTAACAACAAATGGCCAGTCCTTATAACCCGGCAGAATAGGAGCAACGATCACTGTACGGGAACCTTGATTTACCACATCGTCTTGAAGGATGACGCAAGGCCGTTTCTTTTGGGTCTCCGCTCCGCGCGTGGGATTTAAATCAATCCAATGGATTTCAAGTTGTCGATAGGATGTCATGGCTCCAGCCCATCGGCGAGCGTCTGATCCCATGCGCCCAGTTCTTCCTGACACACTGCGTCATCAGCTTCCTCCCTATTGGCTTTCAAGATAGCTTTTTTTAAAGCGCGTCGCTTTTCATCCAACAAAAGCTGATTCACAAAAGCACTTTTATTTTCGCCTCCCGCCTGCTTCAGAAAATCAAAAGCAGTGTCTTGCAAGGTCACTGTGGTACGGTTAGTCATGATCCACACTCCTTTCATCATACCCTAAAATCATACCATTATATCACACCAGCTAGTATGATTAAAGTGCTAAGCGAGCAATCCCCCTTTTATTGAACCGAGACAAATAGTTACTCGCCAAATAAAGCTATTGCTCATTGGCCCCACGCCGAGCGGCCGAACAGTTGTTTATTAAAGGTTTCGCGTCCCTCGAGAATTTCAAGTTCGATCACCACCTTGAAAAATGGCAAGCTGGGTTCCATGTCCTTGAGTTTCACTGCATCTTTTTCCGGGAGCAGAATAAACCGGGCACCCTCTTTCACCGCACGGGCTTCCAATTCTTTAATGTCCTGCAAGGTGTAAGAATGATGATCGGGAAAGGCCTTGAAAAATTTTGGTTGAATCTGCGAGTCCAGCAAAATCTGTCTGAATCCCTCCGGTTGGGCGATTCCACAAAACGCGGCAACCGGTTCATTCTTTAACATTTCCGCATCCAACACTTCTTCGTCATCCATGCGAATTACGGAATCCAGGCGAAGGTGCGTTTTGATCTGGGGAACCGAACCTAAAAGGCGCGGGTCAAAATTAATGGCCCCGCCGGAATAACGGGTGAAGCAGACCATATCTGCTCTTCGTGTTTCTCTTGCCGGTTCACGCAATTCCCCCGCTGGAAACAGATGACCGTTGCCCAACGGTCTGGAGTGGTCAAAAAGCAGGATATCCAGATCGCGCTTTAAAGCCAAGTGCTGGAACCCGTCATCCAGAATCAGAGTATCAACGTCAAAATGTTCGAGTGCATACCGCCCTGTCTGATAACGGTCCGGCCCGGTTAAAACCGGGACATTTTTGAGTTTTTCTGCCATCATGACCGCTTCATCACCCACCCATTCCGGGGAAAGAAGCGTCTGCTTTCCATCGCAGACCACATTGACCGGGTTGCCGGATTTCCCGCCATAACCCCGGCTGAGAATGGCGGGTTTGAGTCCATTACCTCTGAGAGTTTCGGCAATCATCATAACAAAGGGTGTTTTTCCTGTTCCACCCAACGTCAGATTGCCAACACTGATCACCCGGCAGTTGAGTTTGCGACTGGGGAACACTCCCCAGCTGTAGGCCCAAAGGCGAAAATAGTGGCCCAGCAAATAAACAAGGGAAATTAACCGCAAGATCGCAAAAACCGGAAACCAGTACCATTTGCGATCGGGCGATATAATTTTATAAAAAATTTCGGACATGTTTTTTCAGTCAGGTTTTAATGGACATCTCTAATAATCAATACTTTGAATTCTAAAAATGCGCAATTTTTAGAGGCCCTCAAATGTTTTAGGAGTATACTCCCAGCTTATGGATTTTTTGTATTATATTCTGACAGGAGGGCTACTGCTTTTAGCTGCTCCTTTTCTTGTTTTGCGAGCGCTGATCTCTTCCTCTTTCCGCGATGAAATGAAGGGGAGAATGGAGGGAGCCAACTCGCTGCCTGAGCTGAAAGACACGTTGTGGATTCACGCCTCATCGGTGGGAGAGGTCCGTCTGGCTAAAATTCTCATTGCAGGTCTTATACGCGAAGGGGAGTCCCGTCCGATTGCTCTGTCCACTTTCACCCCTACCGGCTATGCGCTGGCTCAGGAAGAAAAACTTCCTAACGTATTTAGACTTCCGCTCGACTTCCCCTTTTGGCTGAATCCGGTCTTTGATCGTTTACAGCCTTCAAAACTGGTGCTGATTGAGGCGGAATTATGGCCTGCTTTGCTTCGTCAATGTAAACACCGAACCATTCCCGTTATCCAGGTGAACGGAAGGGTCTCGGAAAAATCGGTTCTGCGCTATGGAAAATTCCCGGCCTTTTTGTTATGGATGACTGAATCGATCAAGCAGTTTTCAATGCGCTCCCAAACCGATGCAGACCGGTTTTTGCAGTTAGGCGTAGAAAAAGAAAAGGTCCTCGTCACGGGGAACATAAAATTCGATGTGACCTCTGTTCAGACAGAGGACACGTTTCACCCAGAATGGAAGACCGATTCCTTAATCGCGGTTTTTGGTTCCACCCGCCCTGGGGAAGAAGGCCCAATCATGGAAGCATTGGTTAAACTGCAAAAAGAGTTCCCCAACCTGATCGGAGTGATTGCCCCCAGGCATATGGAAAGATGTCGGGAAGTCGAAGACTTGATCCGTGAATTCGAAGTGAATTATGCCCTTCTCTCCAATCAGGATGACCTGAAAAACTGGACAGACGCCGTCTTGCTGGTGGACAGTCTGGGAAAGCTCAATGCCTTTTACAAAAGTGCCGCCGTAGCCTATGTCGGCGGTGGGTTCAATCCACGGTTTGGCGGTCATAATATTCTTGAACCGGCGGCATTGGGAAAACCTGTTCTGTTCGGCAAATTCATGAATAATTTTGAAGAAGAAGCAAAACTTCTCAAGCAATCCGGGGGCGGACTGCAACTGCAGAATATAGAAGAACTCTACGATGTTTTAAAACGGTTGCTGATGAACCCAGACGAATGCCAGAAGCTGGGCCAGTCTGCGGGAAAAACAGTCAAGGCCAACAGCGGCGCTTTAAGAAGAAATATTGAGATCATCCGCTCAACATAGGCGAAGCCTCATACTAATGGGACACCCGTTTGATGATTAATCTTTATCACTTTCTATCCCTTTTCATTGCAATCCTTCTGGTCCCCCTGTTTTCACTCACAACCTTGTTCTCAAAACATAAGTGGAAAGGACTGACCCATCATTTCGGGTGGGTTCCGAAAAACCCAGGCAAAAAAACCCTCTGGGTACATGCCCTTTCAATGGGAGAGGTCATGGCTACCACGCCGATTCTCAAACGCGTGCGTGAGCAGAACCCCGAACTCACTATTGCGCTCTCTGTTACTACCGACTCGGGCTATGCAGCAGCTCTCAAGATGAACATCGCCGACAGCGTATTTTTTCATCCGCTGGATTGCCTGCCATTCACTCAACTGGCTTTAAGCCGGATCAATCCAGACCTTTATGTCGTCACCGATACCGGATTCTGGCCCGGCTTGATCGATCTGCTACACAGAAAAAACATTCCTGCTCTTTTATTCAATGGCCGCATCTCTGAGCGATCCGCCCGACGCTATCTCCTGGCTGGCTCCCTTTTTAAAGAAACCTTTCAGAAATTTCATCGGCTCGGCATGCAAAATAGCAACGGAGAAAAAGCCGCATTGATGCTGGGTGTGGATCAAGAACGCATTGCGGTGATGGGTGACCCCAAATTTGACGCGCAGCAACTGCTGACCAATGAGGAGAAAGAACAGTTACGAGAAACTTTCAAGCTGGAGGCCGACACAACCGTATGGATAGCAGGTAGCACTCATGCTGGGGAGGAAGAAATAATTCTGGATGCACACCAGCAATTGATGGTCGAGCATCCCCATCTGATTTTGATTCTTGCACCACGGAGAATTGAACGGATAGGCGAAGTGGCCACGCTACTTAAAGAGAAAAACATTTCTTTCTCCCTTCGATCATCTCTGGAGCCTGCAACAACTGTTTCGGTCATCCTTCTGGACACCATGGGTGAATTGGCCCAGGTTTATTCGTTGGGACAGGTGGCATTCGTTGGCAAAAGCCTTATAAAGCCAGGGGGCGGACACAGCCTGATCGAACCACTGTCTTATGGCCTGCCAGTCATGCACGGCCCTTTTATTGAGAATATCAGCCATGTCGTAGGCAAAGCACATGAACTGGCTTTGCCGGTACATAATGCTAAAGATATAAAAGAAAAAGTGCAGACCCTGCTGGAAAATGAAAGTCTACGCCAGAAGCTCCAGGAAAAAGCCCATTCCTTCATCACGGAACAACAAGGCGCCTCTAAAAAAATGGCTGATACCATCACCGAATTCCTGGGCTAAAGTTATCTACAAAACCATGCTTCAACCTTCCGGCAGAAAAAACTACTCATCAATTCTATTTTTAGCCTGGCTGAATATTTTTTTAGTTTTCTCAAGTGCCTGGGCAGAGGAAGACGACAAAAGTTATATCCAACCTCTGAATGAAGTTTTTCAAACCGAAACCATCTATCCGCAGGAAAAGAGAGAAGTTCAACTGCAACTGTCTCCCGCCTTCAATGAAGGAGATAAACGCGACCTCATGCAAATGCCAATTTCCATCGAATACGGAATTACCGACTTCTGGCAATTCGGGGTGGCAGGGGTCACTCATGCCAACAGAAACCCGGACAGCGGCCCGACAACACGCGGGGTCGGGGAAGCCATTTTTATATCCAATTGCCCATTGCGGAAAATTCTTAGGGGATTACTGTTTTACTTTTTCCGCAACCGACCCGTGATTATTCTCTAGTCATATTGCTGACGAAATAAATGGACAGGGTGGCGATCAAAAAAGCCGGGACCAGTTCATAAATCAAGGCTTCGGAAAGGCCCGTGGCTTTCCAGATAAGCGTTGTTAAAAACCCGGTCAACATTCCTGCCAGGGCCCCTTGCCGGGTTACTTTTTTCGAGTACAGGGTAAATAAAATTAGCGGACCAAAACTCGCCCCCAGCCCTGACCAGGCAAACAACACGAACCAGAAGATGACCCGTGTCTCACCCAGCGCAATCAGCATCGCCCCCAGCCCCAACACCAGCACCGTTACCCGGCTAACCAGAAGAACCCTCTCATGCGAAAAATTTTTCTTAAGCATTTTGGAAAAAACATCGTGCGCAATGGCCGAGGCGGCAACCAGAATCTGTGCCGACACCGTGGACATGATGGCGGCCAATACCCCTGTCAAGACCACCGCCGTTAACAAGGTTGGCAGTAATTGTTCCGCCGCTTTGGGGAAAAGGTGTTCAGGGTCTTCCAGCCCCGGAAACAGAGCCTGACCACAAATACCCAACAGGATGGATGATGAATAAACCATCAGGCCCCAGCCTAAAGCGATCCACGTTCCCTTTTCGATGGTCTCTGTATTTTTCGCCGCCATGTATCGAGTGATGACATGCGGTTGGCCTGGGTAGCCGAGCCCGATCCCCAGCAGACCCACCATGGAACCCAAAAATGCCGCTGCAGATTTTCCTCCCATCCACTGCAAGGTTTCGGGAGACGATTTCCCCACTTCCGCTAGCATCCCGGAAAAACCACCCAGACTGGCCAACGCCACCAGCGAAAGAATGACCAGTCCCACTACCATGATAATTCCCTGGGCAAAATCGGTCCAGGCCACGGCACGCACTCCTCCCATCATGGTATAAACCAGCACTATCGCCCCACCCACGGAAATACTAATGATATGAGGAATTCCAAAGATAGCGTCAAAGGTTTTTCCGATAGCGGTGAACTGCGCTGCCACATAAGCCATCATGCAGGAAAAAATGATCACAACCGAAACCATGCGCAGGATATGGCTCTTGTCATCAAAGTGGTTTTCAAAATAATCGGGAAGGGTGATCGCCCGATTCTCTTCAGAATGTTTACGCAGTTTCTCGGCAATGAATAACCAGTTAATCAGATAGCCCAGCAGGCAACCGGGCATGAACCATATTGCCGACAAGCCTTCCTTATAAGCCAGGCCCACGGTTCCCAACACTGCCCAGGCACTTTCAGAACTGGCGGTGGAAGAAATGGCTGTCACCCAGGCTTTCAATGATCGGTCAGCGAGAAAAAAATCCAGCGGGGATCGGGTCATCCGCGCCGTCCACACGCCAATGCCCAGCATGGCCAGTACATAAATAATAAAAACAACCGCAATAGTTCCTGAAAGTTCTGTCATATCATTAGGCTTAAGCCAACGCGAAATGGCCTTCGTTTACTCGCAAATGTTTTGTCCCCGGCTTTATGCTAAAATTTGTACTCTTAAATTTGATTCAACCTTTTTCTATGGATAATGCTCAATCTATGAACCCCTACGAACCCAATTCCATCGAAGCCAAATGGCAGGCTTACTGGGAAGAACAGAAATCTTTTAAAGTCGAGTTATACTCTTCCAAAAAAAAATATTACCTGCTGGAAATGTTTCCCTATCCGTCAGGGAGAATCCACATGGGCCATGTGCGCAACTACACCATCGGTGATGCGTTGGCCCGGTTCAAACGAATGCAAGGCTATAACGTCATGCACCCGTTGGGCTGGGACGCATTTGGGATGCCAGCAGAAAACGCCGCCATTAAAAATAAGACCCACCCCGCCGAGTGGACATTTGAAAATATCCGCACTATGCGAAAGCAGATTAAGGCGTTGGGACTCAGCTACGACTGGGACCGAGAAATCGCCACCTGCCATCCCGGCTATTATAAATGGAATCAATGGTTTTTTCTGAAGTTCCTGGAAAAAGGCATCGCCTACCGAAAAAACTCCACCATCAACTGGTGCGAAGACTGCCATACGGTGCTCGCCAACGAGCAGGTTGTGGACGGCTGTTGCTGGAGATGCGATAACGAAGTCCTGCAAAAACAGCAGGAAGGCTGGTTCTTCAAAATCACCGACTATGCCGATCGGCTTCTGGAAGGTTGCAAAACCCTTGCAGGAAAATGGCCGGAACAGGTGCTGACCATGCAGACCAACTGGATCGGCAAAAGTTTTGGTGCGGAAGTGGACTTTAAAATTCAGGAGAGCAACGAGGTCATTAAAGTGTTCACCACCCGTCCCGATACCTTATACGGTGCCATGTTCATGGTGCTGGCTCCCGAACACCCGCTCACCGAAAAACTTTCGCGCGGAACCGGGCAGGAAAAAGCCATTGACGCTTTTGTGAAAAAGGTAAAACTTCAAGACACCATAGCCCGGACCAGCGAAGGCGGCGAAAAGGAAGGCGTGTTCACCGGCGCTTATGCTGTGAATCCTTTAACCGGAGAAACCATTCCGGTATGGACGGCCAACTTTGTTCTCATGGATTATGGCACCGGCGCGATCATGTCTGTCCCCGCTCACGACCAGAGAGATCTGGATTTTGCCCGCAAATATAATTTACCGGTCCGGGTGGTCATCCAACCTGAATCTGGCCCGGTAGATGCAGACACTCAAGCATTCACAGCGGATGGTGCCATGGTGAACTCCGCTTCTTTCAATGGACTGATCGGCCAGGAGGCCCGCCGAGCCGTTTGCCAGTATCTGGAAAAAGAAGGCATTGGAAAAGCCACGATCAATTACCGGCTGCGCGATTGGGGAGTCTCCCGGCAACGTTATTGGGGAACACCCATTCCGGTCATTCATTGTTCAGCTTGCGGCATCGTACCTGTCCCTGAAAATCAACTGCCGGTCGAATTGCCTCTCGACGCCCAATTGGGGGAAAATGGTCAGTCTCCTTTACACACCTTGGAGTCTTTCTATAAAGCATCCTGCCCAAAATGCGGAGCCGATGCGCGCCGCGATACCGACACACTCGATACTTTTCTTTGCTCTTCCTGGTATTTTGACCGCTACACGTCACCCCGAATGGAAGAAGCACCTTTCAGCAAGGAGAATAGCAATTACTGGATGCCGGTCGATCAATATGTCGGTGGTATTGAACACGCCATTTTGCATCTTCTTTATTCCCGGTTCTTCAATCTTGTGCTGAACGATCTTGGATTGACCCAGGCTCTGGAACCTTTTGATCACCTGCTGACACAGGGCATGGTCATTAAGGATGGTGCCAAAATGTCCAAGTCCAAAGGCAATGTCGTGGACCCGGACGAAATCATCAGCAACTACGGTGCCGATACGGCCCGAGTCTTCATTCTGTTCGCCGCCCCACCTGTGAAAGACCTGGAATGGAGCGATCAGGGTGTGGAAGGATGCTCACGGTTTTTAAAAAGAGTGTGGCGGATTTTTAGTGAATTCATCGAAGAAACCAAAACCGTAACATTGCCGGGGGAATCTTTCACGACCGCCGTCCCCGAAATCAAAGCTCTTCGGAGAATGACCCATATCACCATAAGGCGAGTGACCGATGATATTGAAACCAGGATGCAATTCAATACCGCGATTGCCGCTATTATGGAATTGGTCAACCATCTCTTCAGCTTCAAGGAGTGGTGGGAAAACAACCGGGATGAAACAGCGCGGATGGCCCTACGAGAAGCTCTGGAAACATTAATACTGACATTGTCACCTTTCGCTCCACATATTGCCGAGGAAATGGCGTCAGAAATGGGGCTTACGAAAACTCTGGGTCAGTGGGCCTGGCCTCAATATAAAAAGGGTTTGACACAAACTGATGAAGTCTTGATCGTCCTTCAGGTCAATGGTAAGGTGAGACAGAAAATTTCTGTTGCGTCCGGCATCAGCGATGACGATTTAAAAATCCGGTCTCTGGAAGATCCCAAAATCCAGGAATGGACCCGGGACAAAGAAATTAAAAAAGTTATCGTCATTCCAGGAAAACTTGTGAACATCGTTGTCCAATGAAACATATTTTTTTTAAATTCTGGATACTGCTGCTCCTTAGTGGGTGCGGGTATAATCTGGTAGGAACGGGTTCAACCCTGCCGGAGCATTTAAAAACTATTTCCATACCCGTGTTCACCAACAACTCTTCCCAGCCGGAAATTCATCGAGAGCTTACAAGTGCCGTCATTGATTCCTTCGTTACAGATGGAAGGATCAAGGTTGTCAAGAAGAGTCAGGCCGACATGGTGATGACGGGAAACCTTTTCTACTATGACTTGAGAACCGTTGCTTTCAGTGCCAATGATTTTGCCGAAGGTTACATTGTAGAGTTGGGTGTGGATGTTGAGGTGATGGATAAAGTGAATAACAAACCCTACTTGAAGCAACATCTAAGAACCAACTGGAACTACAGAGCCACCCCTGATATTGTCGATACAGAATCGGCCCGGTTAGCCGCCCTCAATCAGGCTTATCAAGTATTGGGCAACCGATTAGTGAGCCTGCTCATCAACCAGTTTTAATCTTTCATTCCACTGTGACCCCTGACAATTTAATCCTGAAAATTTCCAAGGGCCAGACAGAACCTTTCTATTTTCTCTACGGCCAGGAAATTTTTTACCACACCGAAGTCCTCCAGGCTCTGATCCAGCAATGGATCACCGATGATAACCGGGACTTCAATCTGGAAAACTTCGATGCCCGGGAAAGCACGGTGAGCCAATGGCTGGGATCTGCCAAAACCCTGTCTTTCCTCGGTGGAATAAAACTGGTGGTTGTACGCAATCTGTACGAGGCCATCCCTCAAGACAAGGAAGCCCAGGCCCTCATTGACTATGCACACTCCCCTGTTCCCGAAGCCTGTCTGGTCATTACCTCTAATAAGGTGGACCGCAAAAGAAAATTATTTAAAACACTGACAGGATTAAAAACTGCAGTCGCCTGCGAAGCTCCAAAAGAAACTGAGCTGACAAACTGGCTGCGGAAGCGGGCTGAGACAGACAATTATTCGCTATCCTCTGATGCCGCACGTTTTCTGGTGAATAGAGTAGGGGCTCGGCCAGGAATTCTGGCAAAGGAATTAGAAAAAACTCTCCTCTATGCAGGAGCGAACAAATCTATTTCAGAGCGGGATGTCGCTGAAGTGGTGGGAGAAAGCAAAATGGAAAATGTTTTTGCTCTCACCGATGCATTGAAAACAAAAAATCCAGAAGCAGCACTCCGTTTGCTCAACAACCAAATTGACCATGGGGAAGAACCCATAAAAATTCTTGGCACTATTGCCTGGCAGTTTCGAATGATTTGGGAAGTAAAACATTATCAGAAAAGAAAACTGCCATCCGGTCAAATTGCAAAGGTCATGGGGGCCAACCCTTATGTGGTTGATAAAGCTTTGCAACACACTAGCCGGTTCAGCACACAACAACTACGCACAGGATATTTGGAGTTGGTCAAAGCCGATAGAAGTTTGAAGTCAACCTCGCAAGACCCCTTAGCGGTGATGCAAACCCTTATCCTCAACCTCTGCCACTAGCCGAGGTATTAGATAAGCTTTATCTGGCTTGAGGGGTTGTGGTGGCTGAAGGAACAATTGCTCTCAGCCTCCCGTGCAAGTAGCTAAGCAGTACGGTTGACCAACCGGGTGAGACTGGAAATTTTTCGGGATGCCGCCCGAGCGTGGAGGATACCTTTACCACCAACCTTGGCGATGACTTTCTCGGCAACCTTTAATTCTTTCTGGGCTTGATCTTTGTTACCGGCCTCAGCTTCAACACGCACCTTTTTGGATAACGTCTTGACCAGGGTACGGTAACCTTTGTTTCTTTCATTTTTCTTCAGGTTCTGCCGATTGCGCTTCAATGCAGATTTATGATTAGCCAAAAACTGCTCCTTTATATTGAGCGTTGAAAACTCGTCACCCCAAACCGGGCGACAAATAATAGCGAATTAGATTTTATACTTTATTCCATCCAGGTTGTCAAGTTCAGCAGAAAAAAACAGGGGGAAAAGCTCTATCTGTCCTCTGAAAGCAAGGACTTGAGATACTCCGTCAATCGCTGGAACTCGGTTTTGAATACTTTATACAGCTGGGGGGCCTGACTCAGATCTTTGTTTCGTCCGGCCCGCTCCAAGTGAAGTGCCGCCTCTTGGACCGGTCCTGCGCAAATATTGGCCGAAGCTCCTTTTAGCGCGTGCGCTCTTTCTTCTACTTCGTGGGCATCCCCTGCTTCCAGAGCAAAAAGAAGTTGCCGGGAATGCTCGGTGGCATCTTCAAAATAGGCCTCTACAATTTCGAGAAAAAGCTCTTCATCATCATCGCAAAGCTCTAAAGCGGCCTGCTTATTCAGAACAGGTTCCTGCTCAGGCGGCATCATCTTGCCCCAGCAAAGCTTTGATTTTCCCCAACAAGCGTTTGATATCAACCGGCTTGGTATCGTAATCATCACAACCGGCCTTGATAGCCTTGTCCCGATCTGGAGTCATGGCATGCGCTGAAAGACCTAAAACTGGGATGGCCTGGGTTTCGGGATCATCTTTCAATGTGCGAACGGCTTCCCATCCATCCATCACCGGCAGACTCATATCCATGAGAATCAGGTCGGGCGATTCGGCGCGGGCCATGTTCACCCCTTCCAGCCCGTCCACAGCAATGAGGACTTCAAAGCCCTTGCGCTCCAAGCGCCGGGACAGCATATCCCGGTTCATTTCATTATCTTCAACAAGAAGGATTTTTGTCATCAAAAGATCCTGATATCCCGCGTGTAATTATAAAATTTCCCAGAATCAGCAAACAGATTATTTAAAAATCATTATAAGAAACTGGCCTGACTTTGTCCTGCCGGGATACATAGTATCCTGCTCGCGAACCTGATTCAAGCCCCATCTAAATATCCAGCTAAGGATTATACGGGAAATCCGGCTTTTGCCGGAGAAGGGAGATAAAACAACCGTCCCACCCTCCTCGAGGGCGTGGTGAGCTTGCTGAAATGTTTTCTAGGGATAAAGTACGATGGGGGACCAGTAAAGGCAGATGATTTTTTTAAATTGTTCCATTTCCTCGAAACCTTCCGGTTTTTTCAAATAGCTGTTAGCGCCATTTTCGTAGGCGTTCTGAATATCTACAGCAGATGAAGACGTGGTCAGTATGATTGTGGGAATCCTTTTTAAGCGCGGGTCGTTCTTGATAATTTTTGCAATCTCCAACCCATTTATCTTGGGCACTCTGATATCCAGAAAAATCAGGTTTGGCTCAGGGTATAGGGTCTCATCCTGATACTCTCCTTTCCTGAACAGATAGTCTATCGCCTGGTCACCATCCTGCACCCACTGTAACGAAGCCTCGGCAGAACAGCTCTTCACAGCATCTGCCACTAAACTATAATCATCGGCATCATCTTCCATCACCAATACCGACACTTTGTTTCTAAGGGTTTTTACCGATTTAATCATCTGCTATGCCTTTCTGGAAGCCTGATATTAAATACCGACCCGCCATCATCCGGAAGATTCCTGACTGTTATCTCCCCTCCATGGCTTACCACGACTTTTTTGCAAATGGAGAGGCCCATACCGGTTCCCTCTATTTGCGGGTTGAGACGCTCAAAAGGCTGAAAAATAATATCGACATGATCATCCCTGATTCCTATACCATTGTCTTCCACAGAAATATTTATAAACCCTTCTTCCATAGTGGATAAAATTTTCACCACAGGAGGCATATTCTTCTTCCTGTATTTGAGCGCATTGGAAATCAGGTTTTGCAGCAACTGAACCATTTGGGTCTTATTGGCTTCAATGACAGGCAACGGCTCACACCGAACCTCACCCTTTGTGGCCATAATCTCGTCCGACAAAACCGCCATAACTTCGGCCATCACATCGTTCAAGTTCACCCTGTCATAAATAACGGAATGACCTGCTAGTCTGGAGTATTCCAAAATATCATCTATCAACAAGCGTAGTGTATTTCCAGCATGCAATATTTTATTCAGCTTTGACTTATCGCCTTCTGCAAAAGAAGTGTCGCTTTCAAGCAATGCCCCTGCAAAGTTTACGATCTTTCTAACCGGAGTTTTTAAATCGTGCGAGGCAATGGTGGCGAAATTTTCCAGATCCTGATTACTTTGTTTCAATTCCCCCAGTTTAGTATTCAGGTAGGCATGCATTTTATGTTGCTCGTCATGAACTTCTTTTAACTCTGCCTTGTCCTGTTCAATCTGCTGAGTATGCTCAAGCAATTCTTGATTAGCCTCCTTCAGTTCTTTCAGCTTTATATTCAAGACTCTTTCAAGTTTTTTCCGGCCTGTGATGTCTTCCCAATTCACCACATAGTATTCCACCTGCCCCGTTTCATCGCGGATTGCATTTATCGTGGACTCTAAGACCACCTCTCCAAATTCAAAATCTACCTGATGAGGAAGAGCCGAGGGGCTTGTTAAAATAGCTTCCACTTTTGCCGAGTTCCTGTGAAATCTATGGATAGGCCCACCCAGGATATCGTCAACACTTATCTGAAACTCACTCCGCAGAGTTGGCTCAAACACTGCTAGAGATTTTCTGGCACAAGTATTCATAAAAACGAGATTAAAGTCCCTATCTGCAATAAAAACATTCACCATTAAACTTTCGGCAAAAGCATGCAAATCTGTAGACACATCAATCAACATGTTAATCACTCTCATCCAATTAAGCTGGGGGCTCTAATCAATTTTTAAATGAGGGAAAACATACAGAGTTATAGTCAAATGTGGTGTATGGGAACATGATCAAGCGGCGTTCCTTTGACG
>JACNKA010000169.1 GCA_014382285.1 Nitrospinota bacterium
TCGCTGTGGAAACCATCGTCCGCAACTTTTTCTAGAGTCTGGACGATCATTTCTCCGATTTTGCGCATTTCATTTTCTTTCATTCCCCGTGTGGTCAGCGCGGGAGTGCCGACCCGAATACCGGATGTCACAAACGGACTCCGGGTCTCAAAAGGCACGGTATTTTTATTCACCGTGATCCCGGCTTTTTCAAGCGCCGTTTCGGCATCCTTACCCGTTATGTCCTGAGGACGCAAATCGACCAGAATCAGGTGTGTATCGGTTCCACCACTGACAATTTTATATCCCTGATCGATTAAAAACTGCGCCAGACATTTAGCATTGGCAATCACCTGCTGCTGATAGCTTACAAAATCCGGGCTCAACGCTTCCTTGAAAGCAACTGCCTTTGCAGCAATCACATGCATCAGAGGTCCGCCCTGAATACCAGGAAAAATCTTTTTGTTGACCTCTCGGGCATCTTCTTCACGACATAAAATCATTCCACCACGAGGTCCTCTTAAGGTTTTATGTGTGGTGGTGGTGACGAAGTCTGAATAAGGCACCGGTGAGGGATAAAGCCCCGCCGCAACCAGTCCTGCAGGATGTGCGATATCGGTCATGATTTTTGCCCCGACCTCATCGGCAATTTCTCGAAATTTGACGGGATCAATCACCCTTGGGTAGGCACTCGCCCCCACGATGATCATTTTCGGCTTATTTTCCTGAGCCAGTTTTCGCACTTCATCGTAGTCAATCTGCTCGGTTTCCTGATTCACTCCATAAGCCACAACATTATAGGTGTAGCCGGAAAAGTTTACCGGGCAGCCATGGGTCAGATGCCCACCATGCGACAAGTTCATCCCCAATATCGTATCTCCGGGCTGACAGACCGTGTGATAAACCGCCATATTGGCTTGGGAGCCGGAATGCGGCTGGACATTGGCATGCTCGGCACCAAATAATTTTTTTGCCCTTTCAATAGCAAGGTTCTCGGCGATATCTACAAACTCACAGCCTCCGTAATAACGTTTGCCCGGATAGCCTTCGGCATATTTATTGGTCATGACCGAACCCTGGGCTTCCTGCACCGCAGCACTGACAAAATTTTCAGAGGCGATCATCTCAAGGGTATTATTTTCGCGCTCGGTTTCATCTCTAATGGATTGAGCGATCTCTGGATCAAAATCGGCAAGTGACACTTTAACTATCTCCTCGAATTAAAGATTTTCTTTGGACTTTAAAGAAGCATCTATTTGATTGATTTTATCGAGCCGCCTTTGGTGGCGTCCCCCTTCAAAAGGCGTGTTGAGCCAGGTATTGACAATTTCAGCGGCTAAGCCCTTACCAATCACCCTGCCCCCCATGATAAGAATATTGGAGTCATTATGTTCTCGGCACAATTTAGCGGTGTACAAGTCTGCACACAGAGTCCCACGAATTCCCGGATAGCGGTTGACCACAATGGACATGCCTATGCCCGTGCCACAGATCACAATCCCACGAGCGACTTTTTTTTCAGCAACCGCTTCAGCAAGCTTTATACCGTAGTCAGGGTAATCCACAGAATCTCCGCTATGCGGACCCAAATCATCCACATCCCAACCGGCATTTAAAAGGTAGGCCATAATACTTTCCTTAAGATCGAATCCACCGTGATCGGAAGCGATAGCAATTTTTTTCATAACATATTCCGGTTAAAAATCTATTGAGACCTCATCAAATTTGAGGAGAATGGTCGAGTGATGAAATATGTGCCTGGGTGGGAGGCTAATTATGGGACAGTTTAACTCAAATGAGATACTAAATAAAGAAACAGATTTTGTCAACCAGGCAGGTCATCATGGCTATTAAGTTGTAATTGCTAATAAAACATTTTAAAATGAGAAAGGTATATAACCAATTTAACCTACCCTATGTGGAAAAACATATTTCTTGAGTCCTGCATACTTTCCGCCCTCATCTTCGGGGGCTTTTATCTCAATGCCGCTCTATTGCAGGACGAGCTTTACTCTGAGGATAATAATAAAGTTCATATCAGCGGTATCCCATACACCGTAAAAAATCATATCAGCGGTCAAATATCTGAAGAAAAATCTCCAGCTCATATCTCTGGCATGGTCACACCTGCGAAAGAAAGCCCCGCATTTGAATCCCCGTGACTCTGATCGCCAATCTCAGACAGGCTTAAATCCAGTTCTCAACATTAAGATGTGAAAATTCTCACTCCCATTCTAGCCCTCTACTTTCTGGTTCTTTTTCCGGCGGTCCATATTGCTTTTTCCGGTAACAGATTTATTTATGAGTTCTGGCCAATCCTGTATTTTGCCATCACTCTGGCTCTGGCTCTCGTCTTTAAACGTATATCCCTGCAAGAGCTAGGCTTCAGGAGCATATGGAAAGCCCTGGCCCTAGGCGCTCTATTAGGAATGCTTCCTGTCATCAGTGTGCCCCTGCTGGATGGCTTGCTGGTGAAAGCAGGTTTGTCACAATCAGAGTTATTTGCAGGAGCCGACCTGAGAATTCCCGATGAAATGGGGTTTGACATGTCTTTTTCTGCAAACATTTTCACCGCCCTCATCGTTCCATTTCTTGACCAGGTGTTCGTGGTCGGTCTGGTCGTTAATAGCTTGCTAAAAAAACAGCAGACCGGGCAAGCTATTATTGGCGGCGGCCTGATATACAGCCTGTGTCACTTTAAACCGAGTTTGGGGAATTTGTTTCTAGGGATGATATCAGCAGGACTGTTAAGGGCTACCGGATCAATAATAGCCCCGATTCTCGTGCATACAGGTTTTGCCATAGCAGAAATCTTAATCGTGTTTCAGTATCCACGATTGATCTCCATCCTGGTATTTTTTGTTTGATCAGGAAGCTTTACGAGATTTTTTAGAGGTCTGAGCTTTACCTGCCTTCGCCGCCCTTTGCGCCGCTTCTTTAGAGGCTTTTTTAGCGGCGGCCTCTGCTTGCATTTGCTTGAATGCCTGCTCCCGGTTTTTGGGGTCCTCAAAAAACCGGGACACCACAACACCAAACTCATACAAAGCATAAAGCGGGAATGCCAATAACACCTGGGTGATAATATCGGGTGGGGTTAGCACTGCGGCCAGAGCAAATGTTCCGAGAAACGCCCATTTGCGATAAAGCTTCATCTTGACGGTATTGACCACCCCGAACTTGGTCAACAAAACCATGAGGAGCGGAGTTTGAAATGCAAAAGCGAAGGCCAGAATCATCTTCACAACAAAGGAAAAATAAAAACCAATGGTGACCTGCATTTTCCACCAGTTAGTGCCGTAATTCAGTAAAAACTTCAAGCCCAGAGGAACAACCAGGAAATAACAAAACAGGCCACCAAAGAGGAAGAACGCTGTTCCGAAAGCGACAAATAATGCGGTGACCTTTTTTTCCTTTACTTTCAAACCCGGAGCGATGAACCCCCAGACATGAAACAAAATCCAGGGCATAGAAATGAATATGGACCCCATAAAGGAAACCTTCATAGCAGTAAAAAAGGGTTCCGTAGGTGTTATAAAAGTGAGTTCAGCATATTGTTTGGGTAGCGGGTCTTGCAACCACAACAGAAGAAAGTCGATGAAATAAAAACAAACACCAAAAAATATCGCAACAACCAGAGTCACCTGTATCAGCCGGTTTTTAAGCTCTATCAGGTGATGGGTGACAGGTATCTTCTCTTTAAAATCTATCTCTTTAACCTTAACCACAAATTTCCTCGCTGGACACTTTTAAGCCCGAACCTAATGAAAAGTGAGAACCCAACAGATAATGCTACGTCCCCGCAACTTTTTGAGTTTTCACGCGTTATTTTGATCCGCCATCTTACTCAATTGACAGAATAAATTCAATAACCTTTCTCAAACAATATTTCTATGTATTACAGCCTGACATATAAAAACCAGGATCGCAATCCGGCACTATCAGTAATTATCCCTGCTTTTATGCGGATTCCCCAATTAATATTGATTACAAGCATTAAATAGTAGATAATAAATCAAATTTAGTTACATGATGAATATCTTTTTCCCTTTAAACTCAAAGGGAGAGGGTCTATGGACTCGAAGAACGCCGGGTCAATTTCAAATTGAATGTCCCTTAACAACCATAAAGTCACAGGTATCAGAGTCCTCGATATTGCCGAAGAAGGTGCAAAGGCCATAGAGACTATGGTGAACAAGGTCATCCATGAGATGCACCAGCAAAAGACCCCAATCATAGATATACAAGTGACCGACACAAACTGTTTTTTAATACTGGGTGAAAAAAACGCTGACTGAACAGGCGGGAGTAGCTCAGTTGGTAGAGTGTCAGCTTCCCAAGCTGAATGTCGCGGGTTCGAATCCCGTCTCCCGCTCTTTAATAAAACTATATTGAACTCTAAATAATGCGTATTCCAAAAGAACTCACCGAACTTCTCTCCAAAAAAATTGTCAAATCCTTGATCGATCAAAATCTGATTGTCTGGGAGGAGTCTCCCGAAAAATTGCAATCCGTTATCAACGAAATCATTATTGAAGACCTCATGGTTGAAGACCAACTCAACGAAGAAGTGAAAACCTTGCTTGAATCCAAAACTCAGGAGCATGAAAGAGACATGATGGATTATGGGCGGGTGTTCCAGATGGTGAAATCAAAATTAGTCCGTGAGCGCGGACTTATCCTTTAAATTCCTGAAAACTATGAAAATCAGCCGAGATAAAATCAATCACATAAGCAGTCTCATCGTCCGCGATTTTGCCAAACGCGATGAACTCGATTATAAAGTCGACCTCAATGACATCCGTCTGGATATCACGCGAGTCATGACAGATTATCTTCAATACGATGATAAAGCCGATGCAGAATCCCGCCGCATATTAAACACCTATGCCAACGCACCCCGCGAAGGCTCGCCTGAATGGGACATCATGTATCAGAAACATTTTGATGAATATATGAACAAGCACGGATTATAGGTTCTCAAGACTACCCTCAGTTCTTCTTTCAGGATTAATAACTTCTTCAGCAATCAACGCTTCTCTTGGTTTCGAATACGTCCCCGGCAAAGCATGACCCTGGGACCTTCTTCACCTATCTCAGTCCATACGGCATACACACGCCCACCATTGCCTTTAAACAAATAGGGGTAAACAACACCACCCCCGGTAGATGGGAGGGCAGAAGGGTCTGAAATACTGACATCCCCATTGACTTGCACCAGCCAGGCCTTGTCAGGTCCCCATCCACCTTCCAGTTTTGGATCACGGCCCTGAAAAATGACCCAGGCGTCTTTTCCTATCACTGTGATATCCGGGTGATTGGCATCCAGGACAGACCCTTGTAAATTTTCTACAACCTGAAAAGATTTTCCTTGATCGGAGGAATGAGCAAATTTCAAACTGGCCTTGTCATCTTTTCCCGTGTACCAGGTGAGAAGCAATTTGCTGCCTACGTACTTCATTGCGGGTCCAGAATGAGCACAGCCATTAATTTTCCAACCCGCCTCTGTGATCTTTACCGGTTCGCCCCAAGTCTTGCCACCGTCTAACGAAGTCGCAACCACAATGATTCTTTCATTGTCTTCATAGACATGACGCCAGGAAGCAAATATTTCCCCGTTATCGCCAAAAGCCAGTGCGGTACGGCAACATGGACAAACATCACCAGCAATCCTTATATTTTCCTCAAAAGTTTTTCCCTGGTCTATAGAACGGGCAATGTAGACAGAAGAAGTTCCCGGTTTGCCAGTTTTTTTATTCCGACCATCCAACCAGGCCAGATAGATAGCACCATCAGGGGCAACCTCCATGGTGAAAAACGATTGTGAGGATTTTCCCTCATCGTCATTCACACGAAGGGCAGGACCAAAGCTTTTACCAAAATTCATTGAACGGGCGAACTTGATATCCCGTTCACTCACCCATGCGGCAAATATACCTCGACCTTTACCTTGCCTGAGTTTTGGACCATTCTCTCCATGAGCACTGACTCCTCCCGCCTCCAGGTTAACAGGAATGGTCCCTGAGAAACGGTCACCAATATTTTTTGTGTGAGTGATAAACAGGTTCTGCTTTCCATCTTTGTTATGAGCCGCATAAAGTAAGGTCATCGATTCAGAAGTTCTTACCAGCAGTTGACCATCATTGCCTTCAACAACAGGTTTTGGCACAGGCTCCCAAATAACTCCAGAAAAACTCTGCTCTGGTTGAGCACTACTGTTATCAAGAGTGAGGTTTCTTCCCGGTCCAGCGCAGGAGATCAGGAATATCCCGCTCAGGAGGAATAATTTTATAATGTTATTTTTCAGCATGACGTTAATCTCCGGTCTTTTAAGGCAACGGTAATTTAGAAATTTTAAGGGTGGAAAACGCCCTGGACCAAAAAATAAAGTTGAGGTCCGGGCGTTGACCATTCCTTATCGTGTCTATTTAGGAGGAGACAGACACGATAACCAGAAAGCCCCCTGACCAACCTCAAGGAACTTCCCAGAGTGCAACGTATTGAGAAGCAGTGAGTCACCATTCATACTTCTCAGCACTACCAGAAAAAACTGAAGTCCAAATAATGGCCTCAGATTAGTATCAAATAACTCACATGAAATTCCATTTCATATCAACCGTATATGTTCTATTTGGAAATTGGTGAGGCCCTGTAAATGCTCCCTCATCAGTGAGGTTATTGATGCCAAACGAAGCATTTAAATGTTCATGTCTGTAGGTCGTTTTAAGATCCATGAAAAAATATTCGTCCTGCCCACCCGTGCCTGCGAGGATGTCATCATTCTGAATTCGACCAAACGCTTTATCCTGCCATCGGGCGGCAATCATGGCATCCCAGTTATCATGCAAATGATAAACCGATTGCATCTTGATTCTGAAGTTGGGTATGCGTGGCATTTCGTTACCCTCAACAGCAGTATTTCCCCTATGCTCACGGATTTCAGCGTCTACATAGGTGAGATTGAAGTCAAAGTCATGCCTGGGAATCAGGAAGTCTCTTCGCTTCAAAACCAGTTCAGCACCTCTTGTACTGACCTTGTCAATATTAACGAATGTCGAAACGGTGGTACCACTGGTATCATCCTGGTCATTAAAAATCGTATCTGTCACATCGTCCCAAAAGAAACTGACCTGGGTGGTTGCCTTGGGATGAAAATTTCCAAGCATTACAGTAATATGTGTTCCCTTCTCAGGCTTCAGGCCAGGGTTTGAGATACTATTAGTATTAAATGTAGATATATTCGAAAACAGTTCCTCCGGTAACGCAAAACGCGTTGCCCGGGCTACGGAAGCTCTCAAATCCCACTCCGGGGTGGGTTTAAAACCTAAAGAAGTTTTAGGGGAAAATGCCGTTTCATCCATCTCACCATGGCCTCCAATTTCATTAGCCGTAGTATGCTTAAACCCATTAAAAGAACGCCAGGATTCTGCTCGTCCGCCAACCTGCAGGTCCCATTTAGGAGCAAATTCCCAACCCAGGTTGCCATGAACCGCGTGCGTATCGGTCTGACCCCCGCTGGACCCACCGAATGTACCTTCATCTCTATTGGACTTCTGCCAGTCTGGGAGACCCGTGTAGGTTGCCAACTTCAATTTGGCGTGGTCGTAGTGATAGCCACCCTCAAAAGAAAGATCGGGCCGATCAAGAAATTTACTTTTATCAAATCTCAATTCCAACAACTGCCATCCCGTTTCTGTCAACTCTGTCAATCGCCCACGATTGTCAAAGGCGGGAGAGTCAGGATTTTGGTCTGAATCTCTTGCGTCATCCTGCAAAACCACATAGGCACTCAATAAGGCATCATAGTTCCATCCTGCACCAAATTCACCACTGACACCTAACCCTGCAAGCAAGTCCTGTTTGTCCTGCTTGGTAACATCAAAATCATTTTCCACCACGGTTAATTGTTTGCCATTTAAATTCAGAGCCCCGGCCCAAATTTTATTTCCAGCAGCATCTCTGAGGTAGTTATTCACATTGAGCTGGTCTCTATGACGGTCGAGAAATCCAATCATTCCCCTTAATTTAAACTGGGATGAGACTTCATAGTTCATTTTCAGTTTGAATAAATCATTGACACTACTTTCCTCCCCAGTATCAGAAAAAGCTATAGAATCACGCACTCGCGGATCTATAAAATTAACGGCACCTGTCACCGCCGTTCCAGCCCCGCCTGTCGTGACACCATTTTTTTCTAGAAGATCCGTTGGTTGAGTCTGGCTATCTAAACGATTGTAAAACATATAGTAGGAAAGCTTGCCAACCTTGTTACCATAGGAAAAAAATGTCTTGTAACCGGGTGCATTGCCCTTGCTTTCACCCAACTTCCAGTCCTGCACCCAACCGGTAGTTTGCAAAGCCCATTCTTCTCCCTGAGGCTGCCGCGTAGAAATATCAATCACTCCGCCCATAGCGTTACCGCTGTACTTGGGAGAGAAAGGACCATAAGTGATATTGACATGATCGGTTTCATCGGGCGCAACAAAGTTCCATTGAGGAGCACCATTAAATCGGGTGCGCAGCATACTATGCAGGGGGAATCCATCGACAAAAAGCATATGGCGTGCGGTTTGAAAATTACCATTTCCCCGCATCGAAATAACCCCGTTGGGATCGCCAATGTAGCGCCGGCGAATTTCCAGACCAGGTGCGTAGCGAACCGTATCTTCAATGCTGATCGTATTGATCGTGTCTATTTCAGCACGATCGACCCTGAACTTGTAGGTGGGTATGGGCATGAAATCAACAAAAGTATCTCTAAGCTCCGCTTTGGGAGCCGCGACAAGCAATTCATCTAAAATTATACTTTTATTATCAGCAGCTCGCACCACACCCGTATAAAAAAGACCCAAAACCAGGACCAAAAATAAAAACTCACTTCGTATAGAACAGCGCACAGAAAAACCTCCCAGCAGAACGCAGAAATTTTTAACTCACATAATATTCCACTCCAGAAATTGAATCTCAACGGGGTGATAACAAGCGGAGATCAAAAACAAAACAACTCAACCTGACAAAACAAATGGAGTTCGAGTTATGAAAGGGAAATTATGCTGAATTTTATTTGGGAATTACAAAAATGGAGTTAAAGAACTCTGGGAGGAGGGTCCAGCGAATCGGCGAAGCGATGATAGGCTAATAAGAGCGTCGAAGTGAGTTTTTCATTTGGTGAAAGATGAATCAACGAAAGAAAACTCATTTCAGCAAAATCATTGCTGAAAGATGCTGCATTAAAGATTGGGTCAGATGCTTTACCACCACAATCTGTAGCGATACTAGTTGTTTGACCCCTATCAGTTTTTAAATGAGGACAAAATGCCCGATCCGTATGTCCTTTTAAAAGACAGTGTAGCGATCGAACTTCTTTTTTTCCATCAAAAGGCGAGGCTATAGTGGGCTGATGCTGCTGATGGTCGCCGTGTTGATGAGACTTTGCCAGCGCATTACTCGCGCCTAAAAGAGACCACACCAAAAGCACAATCAATAGTTTTCGATTTAAAGACATAATTATAAATGGAAATTATTGCTATTAAAAAAAAGCACTATAGGAGCGATAGAGCCTAATTGTCAACATTTTATTCCCACTTTCTCAGTCAAAAATGAGTCAGCAGCCAAAAATTGATTCACGTTTTACTTGACCAGTTGCTTTTGAAACCGAGTGATTTCTCCCTCAGAAAACTTGAAATGAAAACTGAAGTAGTTTGAAGACTGGTTTTTCATGTACCTTAAAATTTCTACATACTTGCCAAACTTCAAAGAAAGTTTTTCCAGTACATCGGACAAGCCCGAGCGCCCTCCCCTTGCATTCCTCAAGCTACAGGCCGCGGCATTGTAATACGATTCTCCCTTATCAAAATATTTTTCGCCCAGAATATTCGTTTCAGAACTAAACAATCCCAAATGAAAAAGAAGAAAGTCGGCATTGATTCTGAAAGCCTGGTATTTCTGAGATTGAAGTTTTAGGTCAATGGCTATTTGTCCTGCATCAGAATTGGTGCCCACTAGATATTGTTTTGCCAGAACTGTCGATTTGGGGTTCACCATTTCAGCAAGCATCAAGCTGATGTATTGATTGACATCTTCTTCATACTCTAAATCATTATTTTTGATTTCTTTTTCGTGAGTCTGAACCCAGGTTTTGTTTCTTCCTTCTTCATAAATAGGATCGTATTCACTACTGGAGGGTTTATTGTCACCGATCCGCGCTCTTAGAAAATGGTCAGAAAAGTAAGATTCTGTAGTGTCCGTTTCCCTGCTATCAATGTAAGCAAATTGAACTGGCATGCAAACCTCCTGTCAGAAAAGTTAACCCAATCAGGCACCTTTACAGGTTTGCATAAACTGAGATGATTTCAACATTTAAAGACACTTAGAGGCAAATTTAGCAGCCAACACACGAGCCTGCTAACAACTCAATTATTTTATGTTCCTTGAGTTTGCAAAAAATATAGGGCGGAAGTCATACAGCGGAAAGAAAAAAGAACCAGCACCTCGAGGCCTGAAAAAGCCTGTATCGAGGTGCTGGGTATTGTGAACCTAGACCTTGAACTTGCTGACCAGTGTTTGCAGTCCAACAGCCAGTTTTGATAACTCCTGGGTGGCCTGCTGACTCTGGGAAACGCCGGATGAAGTTTCATTAGCCGCCTGGGCTACACCGGCAATATTTTGATTGATCTCCTCACAGCCTCGGGCCGCCTGGGCAACATTACGCTCCATTTCCGATGTTGTCGCAGTTTGCTCCTCCACAGCGCTTGCTATGGTGCTGGAGATATCATTGATACGATTAATAATTTCACTGATCGATCCGATGGCCTCAACCGAGTTTTTTGAATCTGTCTGAATGGTTCCGATTTTCTTACTGATCTCATCAGTGGCCTTCGCTGTCTGATTTGCCAGTTCCTTCACTTCATTGGCGACCACTGCAAATCCTTTACCAGCTTCTCCGGCACGAGCGGCTTCGATAGTAGCGTTGAGAGCCAACAAGTTGGTTTGCTCAGCGATAGAAGTGATGACCTTGATCACCTGACCAATCTCATCACTGCTTTGCCCTAACTTGGTGACATTCTCATTGGCGTTCTTGGCCACCTGAACCGCTTCGCCCGCTACCCGTGCGGCCTCAGTAGCATTTCTGGATATTTCACGGATGCTGGCACCCATTTCTTCCGTACCCGTTGCTACAATCTGAACACTGCTGCTGACTTCCTCGGAAGCTCCCGATACCACATTGGCTTGAGCTGAAGTTTCCTCTGCGGCGGCTCCCATCTGCTGGCCTGTGGCCGTCAACTCTTCAGCTGAACTACTCAAAACCTGAGCCGATTCCGAGATACTTGATATATCGTGCTTCAGGTTGTCCAGCAATGTCTTCAAACCCGCAGCCATCTGGCCGATTGCGTCCTCTCCGTTCATAGTGATAGTATGAGTGAGATCGCCTTGCGCCGCCGCACCCACCACCACTAACAAGCTATCAACTTTTTGTTTCAATTCCTCCGCCTGCTTTTGCTCTCTCTCTGCTTGTTCTCTCTCAAGCCGGGCTTTTTCTTCAGCACTTTTTCTTTCTTGTTCTGCTTGATCCAGCTTTAGAGCTTCTTGCTCTTTTGCAACGCGTACCATCTCGGCATCGTTTTTAATTTTTTCCCTAAGGGCATTGACCATAACTTTGAAGGATTCTGCCAATTCACCCTTGAGATCGTACTTTTTATCCAAATCACCTTTTGCAATGTCTCCGGCCTGAGAAGCAATATTCCGCATCGCTTCACTCATCTCATTATAGGTCCCCTGTAATTCACCTATCTCATCGCTGGAAGTAATTTTCAAAGCGTCATTTCTTAAATCACCATCGGCGATTTTCCGCATCGAACCTGCAATCTCCCGGATACGTCTTGAGAAACTGGTGGCAAAAAACAGTGCAATGATGAGGATGCCCACAACCAGACCTACACCCAGAAAGATGCTGGTCTGACGAATAGATCTCTGTGTCGCAAAAGCCTCATCTTCATCAATCTCCGCTAGGATGCCCCATTTCAACCCAAGAATATCAACCGGTGCATAAGCACTTAAGACTGAAATCCCTCGATAATCAGGGAAAACTTTAAAATCCGTTTTGCCTTCTAGACTGGCCATAGATCCAGGAGTTTTAACTTCACTGATACCTATGCTCGTTTTCAAAGCTTTCTGCTTTTCAATATTCGAGGACTCCACACCTAATTCCTTGAGGAATTTAAAATATTCATCGGGAGCCTCAATCAGGAAGCGAGAGTTATTTCTCATTTTATGATCCTGTCCCACCAGATAGACCTCGCCGGAATCACCCAGCCCCACACCTTTCCAATTATTATTGCTGGTCATTACATCATTGATCCTATCAACAGGAGCCTGAAAAATAAGAACACCGGTCATTTCGCCGGTATCAAAAACTGGCGAGGCAATGAAAGATGCCGAGGCATTATAAGAAGGCTCATAAGGCGCAAAATCTTCAATGACCACCGCGTCGGGACTATTCGCCGCCAGGGCTCTTCGGAACACCTTTCCTATGCCCGTGTCTTTATAGGGCCCGGTTTTCAGATTGGTGGCATAATCCACTTCCTTGAATACACTGTAGACAATGGAACCTGTATCGGCATCAACCAGAAAAATATCATAATAGCCAAATTCCTCCAGAAACTGACGGATTGTCGGATGATATTGTTCATGTATTTGGCTATACATCGTCCTATCACTGGCCGCGTCCAACTTATGTTTCTCTCCAATCGGGTGAGAATTTTCTGAAATATAAAGTCCTTGTAAAATTTGCGAGGCCTTGCCTTTTGGTATCCAACGATCTATAGCCTCGTCTCCAACACCTGGAGTGTTAGCCTGCTGGTAAACATAACGCTCACGAAGTTTGCTGGTTACTTTTCCAATATCTTCTGCCACCGTCTGTTGTTCCACCTGCTTAAAAGCTGTGGCAAATTTATCCATCGCGTCCACCACCATAAAACTTTTAGAAAAAGTGCTGGCCTGTGCGGCAATATTCTTAAAATAATTTTCAATCTGAATCCTCTTGGTTTCACGTAGGGACACCAAACGTTCTTTATTGGTTTGCAAAGTCAGGTCACTAATTTTTCCGGCTGAGTAAAAATAAAAAATCACAAATGGTGCTAACCCAATCAAAATCAGTAAACCTGAAATCTTCTGCTTAAGCCCGAACATTCCAACGCCTCTACTTTTTTGCGCCCCATTCTTTTCCATAAGATGTCCTTTTAATAAATATTTTTTTTAAAATAAAAATTATTTATATCCACTCAATTTGAATGCGATATCTATTTTTTGGTCGAATTATTTTTGAGTAAGCACAAGTTAAATATGCGCCATAAATAAAGGGTTGAATAGTCCTAAAACACACTTGTCAAATATTCGATATATACTTATTTTCCATGAAAATCTATCGCAGTCAATGGATAAATCTAGAGTGTATTTAAAAACTTATTTATCAATGGGTTGAGAAATTACTATGCGGAAATACGAAGTTTAACTGGATAGCTTTATCGCTTGGGAGTGGGCTTCATCATAGATTGTTTTAACAGGGACTTTCTTTTTGAGAGAGATTTTCTTGCAATCTTCGTACTCAGGAGAAACTTGCACAATCTTTCCGTTTAATTTACCGATTTTTATTTTGACGGGACCCCATGAGGTCTTCACCGTATTCATTTCACGCTCTAAAATTGCTCTTCCAACCCGAGAAAACCGAACTCCAAAACTAGACGTTTCCTGCATAAGAATTTCTGTCATTGCCTGCCTATCTTTCTCAGTGGAAAGAACCGAAATTTTGTTGGCGGGACGACTTTTTTTCATAATAATGGGGGTCAAATAAACATCCAGAGCACCGGCTCTGAATAAAGAGTCCATGGCCGCTTCATAAAACTCAGGATTCATGTCATCGATATTGGTTTCGATCAAAACAAGCTCTTCATCAGACTCCCCACAAACCTCCCCCAGAATAACCCTGAGCATGTTTGGCATTTCCTGAATGATGTGGTCCCCAGCCCCATAGCCATCGTTGATAATTTTCATGGTGGGAAGGGATCCAAAATGATCGGCATAAAAACCGATCATTGCCGCTCCTGTTGGAGTGGTTAGTTCTTTTTTAACTCCACTGGAGAAAGTGGGGATACCTTTCAATAGTTTCAATGTGGCAGGAGCAGGAACGGGCAGATAACCATGAGCGCATTGCACAAATCCTTCACCTACATTAAGGGGGGAGGCATAAATCTTGTCGAGCTTTAAGCTTTCAATAGCGACCACTCCGCCGACAATATCCACAATCGAGTCCACAGCCCCGACCTCATGAAAATGAATCTTTTCCATAGTGGTTTTATGGACAGCCGCCTCAACCTGAGCGATACGCTTAAAGATTTCCTGGGAGTTTTTTTTTGCCGTTGCAGACAGGTCCGAATTGGCAATCAGTTTTTTGATGTCGGAGTATTTTCGGGCCGGATGATGAGAGTGCCGGGATTTCTCTACGCTGACCTGTGCTTTGGTTCCCGCAATGAGACCGCGCCGAACTTTGCTGTGCTTGAGTTTGTAGCCCTTGAGATCGAGGGTTTGCAGGGCCTTGCGGATTTCCCCAGGAACCACCCCCAAATCAAACAGGGCTCCCAGAATCATGTCACCGCTGATACCGGAATAACAATCAAAAAAAGCAATGCGGAGGGATTTCACAGTGTTTTATTTATTTTTGAAAGAAGCTTCAAACAAATCCTTGATGGCTTTTTTACCGTTAGCGTTTAGAAAACGGGTTCCGGTTCCGGCAAAGTTTTTACATTTTATTCTAGGCTGCTTTTCTGTTTTCCAGGAATCGCCATTCCACTTGAACCAAAAGTCCTGTTCCTGATCAAAAACGTGAAGAGGCTTATTACACAGTTTACTGAATTCTGCCCCCCAACCGGTACCCCCTTTGACCGTACCGTCATCGAGAATCTGTCCCACCACAAACACCTCTTCGGCGCAATTGATCTGATGCCAAATGCTCTGCAAAACTTTTTTGAACAACTTGCCCGTATTGAATTTACGATTCATCAACTTGGAGATATAAGCCAGGCTGACATCTCCTTTAAGCAATTCATCGGTGGTCAACACCCTCACCCCTCGTGAGCGAAAGATTTTGTGACCCTCAAAAGTCAAATTCACTTCCTGAGCACCCACCTTCTCGCTCTGTTTACCAAACTCGGCCTCGGCACCTTGAGCACCACCACTGTATAAAACAAAATTTTGTGGTTTCATTTTATTCTGGGAATTAAAGGTTGAAAATTTCTACTCGTGGAATTCAAATTATCAAAAGGATCAGGGTTTGGAAAGAACTATTAAGCGGAGAGTCTCTGTTGAAAAATTACGAGATTGCCGCCTACCACAACAGTAGTCATAATGAGTCTGAGGGAATGGTGCTTGCAGCTTAAACTTTCTTGAAGAAGCGGCTTAGAATGCCCTTCTTTTTCACCTTCTGCGCATGATCGTGGACGAGATCCTCCATGACTGTGGCCTTTTCCTGATTCTGGTCGATGAAGAGCTGAATGAGAATATGGCAGGAATGGCATCCTCCACCGGCCTCGCAGACTCCTGTGACGGAATCAATATCTTTTAAATCGCCTTTGGCAATGGTATTTCGAATAGTGCTCTCAGTAACCTGATAACACTGGCAGATGACTTCGTCTATTTCAACAGCAGGAGGAAGATTCATGAATTCAAAGCAATAAGTGTGAGCCCATAGAATGATAACGATTCTCATTATTCTAACTCAATCGTTGTCCGCTGTCTACTGGGTAACGCTTTAAATATTTGCTCCGGGGATTCCTGAAAAGCATTTAATTAATTAAAATTTACACAAACCTAATACCGGGTTCGATTGCATTTTTGACAATATCACTCTGACAAACTATTCCCAAAAGTTGCCCCTCCTTGCAAATCGGTACACGGGTAATTTCATTTTCCACCATAACTTTTATTAGACTATAAACTGTTGAACCTATTTCAGCGGTAATAATGTTATTTGTCATAATCTCTTTAGCAACGGTGCCGCTTGGTTCCTTACCTTGACAAACTGCCATCATTAAATCTTTCATGGAAATCATACCAATAACCCTATCGGACTCATCTATAACAGGTAAGCCTTGATAACGATAGATCATCAACTGGTCCATAATTTCTTTCATGGAGGAATGCTGATGGGCACAGGTAACAGGACTTACCATGATTTGTTCAACATTTATGCTTTTGAAATATTTTATCGTACTCATGAGTCTTTGCTAAAAAGGTTTAAACTCCCACTTTAGAGTTATGCTCATTTCTGGTGTATGAGGAATGAGGAGGCGGCGTCCCCTTTGTTGTAAAATTGTTTTCTGTGAAAAAAGCAATTCAAACAAAGGAGGCACCACCATGAGTAAGGATAATGTTATTTCTCTTGAGAATCCA
>JACNKA010000153.1 GCA_014382285.1 Nitrospinota bacterium
GCTATATTTTGATGAAAACAATTTAATATGATGAACAGATAATTTGAAATCTGTTTTTACGCCTAGAATGGGATAAATCCTACCCGATCTAACCCCCGATAAGGAAAAAGACTTTCCCGTCTACCCATAAAACTCATTCACCGATGGTCTGTGAGTGTCTTTCGGCTGAATATTTTTAACCCTATGGCTTTTAAAATCAATCAGAACTATTCCAGTCTGACTTCCGATGAAATCACCCAGAAAACCTATAAATGTGATTTGTGGCGGGGCGGGTTTGAAGGTGCGCTTTCTTCTGGCGCTCAAACCTTTTGCCTGTTCATAGCTATACGCTATTTCAACGCAGAAGAAACCACCAAGGCCCTGATAGCCGCTGCCCCCTTTATGGGAATGTTCCTTTCTATGGTGCTACTGCATTATGCCTCTGCCACCAGTTGGAAGAAGTCTACCTGGGGTGCCCTTCCCTCTGTGATTACGGGAGTCTGCCTTCTTATTGCCGCCTGGGTGACGTCCCTGCACCTGTTCGCGATTTTTATAATCATCGCGTATATTTGCCGCAGCGCCCTGCTTCCCTTCCTCACTGATATTTATGGCGACAACTATCCTGCAGATCGCCGAGGAGCATTCTTCTCGAAACCGTTGCTCTTATCCGTCGGGGGAGCCGCCTTATACGGGTTCATCGGCTCGTCCATACTTGAAAAGGATATCGGACATTATCCTATAATTTTCACCTTCCTCGGATTCTGTGCCTTTTTCAAAGCTATAGCCATCTACAACATGCCGTCAAAACAGATGGATCAGAGCCCGCATGAAAATCCTTTCGGGAACATGAAATACGCCTGGCAAGACCGTTCTTTCGGCTATGTTTTACTGACCTGGTTCATTATGGGATTTGCCAATTTATGGACTCTCCCTTTACGAGTGGATTACGTCACCTCACCGGAGTGGGGCATTGAAGGGTCTGCTGTTTTTGTAGCCATGATTATAACAGTCATTCCCGAAACCATGAGAACGCTTTTCACTCCATTCTGGGCAAGACTATTTGATAAAATGAACTTCGTGATCCTCAGGATGATCCTGAATCTGGCCTTTGGTGCCGGTGTCCTTCTGTTTTTCGTCACCTCTAACCCCTGGGTCATCGGGGCAGGCTCAGCCTTAATAGGGATTGCCTTTGCAGGAGGTAGCATCGCCTGGAACCTGTGGGTCATTAAATATGCCCCTCCCGGAAAAGCCGGTGCTTATATGTCGGTGCATGTCAGCCTGACAGGTATTCGCGGCACCTTGGGCCCGATAATTGGCTACTGGGTAGTGGGCTTGATCGGTGCCAGAGATATCGGCATGGTTTCCTGCGCAATGATGCTTCTGGCGACCCTGATGCTCATCCCGGAAATCAAGCACGGAAGGCGAAAAACGGCCTGACCACAACCCTTTGCCCCCTCGTTTTACTTTGATATAATATAAAGGTAAGGTTTCAACTAATTTCCACCGTTTAATTACAATAGAAACCTCAAAAACCTCAACCTGCAAATCCATCATGGCCGGGAAAATTTTCAGCCTGAAAGATATCCAATTACTGGCGGATCGCTATTCCCGAGTGGGTGCTCCTGAGGCTTGGGTCTTATTTCAAACCATCCACTCTTTTTACCCTCCAGGACAAAACCCTGACGACAGGGAGCCTGTAGATCCCCTGGAAGTATTGAAGAAGCTTAAAAAATCAGGTTTCTCGCCAGAAAGTCAGGAACAAAGTCTGACATGGCTGAATTCACTTCGAGAAAAATTAAATCGTGAACTCTTCGATATCATTTCCCAGCAAGGAAATCCGGCAGAACTGATCGTTGGGCCGGAATATACCTTCACCCAGATATTGGAGAACCCACAATCCACCCCCTCCAGAAGAAAATTCAAGGAATCTGAAATCACCTTTAATCTGCCAGACGAACTGAAGCTGGAATTCGAACAACAGTTGGAACGTTTGAAAGAAAGGGAAGAACAAACCAGCATCCAAATGCGGGAAATTCTGGCAAAAGAAAAAGAGCTGGAGGAAAACAAGGTTCGCCTTGAAAAGGACAATGCAGATTTCCGCACACGCCTGCAAAAACTGCGGGAAGAAGAGCAAAAACATAATGAACAGTCCAAACAACAAACTGAAAAAGAATCCGCCCGACTTCATCAAGAGCTTGAAGAAACCCGACAGGAACTAGCAAAGCTCAGGAACGAAAGAAACCAGCTTCTGGAAGAACATGAAGCATCACGTTCAAGGTTGGGCACAGATTTTTCGCGCAGAGACCAGATATTCAGGGCAAAATTTGATGAGATGACAGAGTTGATGGGCAAACTGTTTGCCGAAGAGCAGGCACTTTACCAACGTAAGGAGAAGGATTTTAAAACCTCTAAAACAAAGCAGTTGCAGATAAAAAAAGATTCCCTGCAACTGGCTAAAAAAAACCAGCAACTCCTTAAACTCTCAAAATCTCTTGAAGCCGAAAAGAAAACCTTCAAAGGCCAACTGAAATCAGAGTTTGAAAAACAGAAAGAGGAGCTGGAGCAGGAATATCAGAGAAGGTCGGAATATCATATTCGACGGTTAGAAGAGTTTGAGGAAGATGAAGAACGTCTGGGCCGTGAAAATGAAAGGCTACGAGTCCGCGAGCAGGGGTTAGCCTTTGAAGCACAACAAAAAGCAGATGAAGCCACGAAAAAACGTCTGGCAGAAATAGAAAAGCTGGAGAAGGAAGTCACGCGAAAACAGAAAATCACCAATAAACAGGAAAAAGAAAACGACGTTGAAAAAGCGAGCCTCCTCAAAGAGTTGCGCGGCATTGAAGGAGGCAAGTTTGCTGTCGACCAGATTAAAACTGCCGCGAGCACACAAGCTAATCTTTTAAAAAGAAAGAAAAAACTGTTAAAAACGATGGAGGAAGCTCGCCCAAATGTAGAGCAGGAAATCCAGAAAAAAACCCGGGAGTTGGAAGAAACATTTAATAAAGAAGTTCAAAAAGTGACCGACCAAACACAAGCCCTTCTTGAAGAACAAAAGCGCCAGCGAAAAAAAGAAAAAGTTTTATTGGAGCGGGAGACCGAAGAACTTCAGCGCATGAATAACGAGTTCGAGGATTTCAAAAACTCTCTTGAAGTAGAACAAATAGAAAAAGATATGGCCCTCGATGCAAAAGAGGAAAAACTGAAAAAAGAAGAGCAAAAGGTTCTGGCTCTCCAGCAACAACAAATGGCCGAAGAGAAGCAAGCACGCGAAACATTATCTGTAAGAGATGCAGAAGTAATGCAGGAACTTCAGGAAATTCAGCTTATCAAAACCGACATCAGTCAGCATCAGGAGGAGGTGAAAAACTTTCTCGCAGATTTCAATGCAACTTACTCCGACATCCTGAATTCGCAAGGTTCCGACTATGAAAATTTCAAAAATCGAATCGCCTCCATGGAGGAAGAAGCTGTACGCCTGACCTCAAGCCTGAAGGAGAAGGAAAAATCCATTACAGAAGAAACCATTGTTGCAGAAAGAGAGCTTAAGGAAAGAATCAAACACAAGGAGTCTCTAGTGGACTCCATGGAAGACGATTTAAGAAATCGCGTGGATGAATATCAGAATTTTGTCAAGGAGCTGTCTGAAGTTAAGCAGTCCATGACCGAAGAAGATGAAGCGAGAAAAGCTGAATTGATGGATAATCTGGCTCATTACGAAAACAAGTTAACCAATCTGGGCAAAGCCTTTGAGGAACTTTCTGAAGCGTTTCATACAGAAAAAGAAAAAGGCCAGGTTGAAATTGTCTCTGAAGAAGATGAAAAGAAACCTATGGAATATGACGATGCCCTGGCCAAAGCTGAATGGCCTCAGGCTATCCGTCACCATCTGGGTATGGTCTCTTCTGGCGAACAAAACCCTACTATCATAGATTGTCTATATAAATTCAGTGAGAAATGGAATGAGTGGGTGCATGTCCCGGAAGGGAACATGTTGATGGGACACCCTCGCTCCAAGGACTCAGCACCCCACAAGAAAATCCGGATTGAGAAGCCTTTCCTGATCAAAAAATATCCTGTGACCAACATCGAGTTTTTTCGTTTTGTTAATGAGACCCAATACAAAACCGAAGCGGAGACCTTAATTGATGCCATCGTCTATCAAAGCGGGAGCCTGGCTCTGCAAGGTGCCGGGGGCCAACGGTCTGCCTTTTCCAACCCCAGTCTGGGGCCAGTCAAAGAAGCCTTCTGGCTTTGCCCTGATGGCCAGCCCGACTCTCTATACGGAAAACACAATCACCCAGTCACTCAGGTCACATGGAATGATGCCCAGGCCTATTGCAAGTGGCAAAGCGAGTTAACCGGACAAAACATTCGGTTACCGAGTGAAAAGGAATGGGAATATGTCGCCAGCAACTTCGGAAAAATCGCGGCGGATCAGTTTTTTTGGGATGAAGATCGAATTGTTGAGTTCTGCAATATTGAGGAAACTGGAATTCTGGACACCCTCCCAGTCGACCATTTCCCCGAAAGTGAATATTCTGGCGGAACCAGGGACCTTTTTGGCAATGTTTTTGAATGGATGCAGGATACACATGACAAAAAATTTCCCAATGGGTCTTCTCAAAGCCTCGAATATAAAATAGCACGAGGCGGAAGTTTCATCACTCATTTCAAGCATATTGCCGTTTGGCGCAGAATTTCATTCCTAAGGAGCTATTGCACGTCATTCCTGGGTTTTCGAACCGTTTGTGATGACACCTAACCTCTTATTCTAAAGCTTGCTCCCGCTCCGAAACATTGTTATAACAACTATCCAAGATTTTTAAACTATTACTGAATTGGGGGACTACGTTTTGAATATACCTTTAGTTGGCATCATAATGGGAAGTGATTCGGATTTCACAATAATGGAAGCGGCCAGCAAGGTGCTGGAGCAGTTCAATGTAGATCATGAGGTTCTGGTCACTTCGGCCCACCGTTCCCCGGAAAGAACCCGAAAGTACGTAAATGGAGCCAAAGACCGGGGCATCAAGATAATAATCGCTGGTGCGGGAGCTGCAGCCCACCTCGCAGGTGCGGTTGCAGCAGAGACCCAACTTCCGGTTATTGGCGTTCCTATTGACTCCTCACCGCTCAACGGCCTCGACTCCCTCTTATCAACCGCACAAATGCCAGGCGGTGTTCCTGTCGCAACTGTCAGTATCGGAAAAGCCGGAGCCCAGAATGCTGGCATTTTAGCCGTGCAGATTCTAGCTCTGTCCGATGAGGGTCTTGCGGAACAGCTCACAAAATATAAAAAAGATCAGGCCCAGGCGGTTACACAAAAGAGCGAAAAACTGAAAACCAATTATGCCGCAAATTTTAAAGATTGACTCAAACATCAAGGCTGTTTATACCCGCACAAAAAAGGTGTTACTTCAGGGTGGCGTGATAGCGTTTCCAACAGACACTTTTTATGGTCTGGGAGTCGATCCTTTCAACCGGGAAGCCGTTGACCGAATCTTTGAAATCAAAGGCCGTGAAAAAAACAAACCTCTGCTTCTATTAATAAGTTCAAGAGAACAATTGGAAGCTCTGGTAAAAGAAATCAATCCAGCCCATTCCGCATTAATGCGGAAGTTCTGGCCAGGCCCGTTAACCCTGCTTTTCGAACCCAGTTCCGCCATCCCCGAAAATGTGTCGGCTGGCCGAATAGGAATCAGACAACCCGGGAACTCCATGACGCGTGATTTGATTTCAGCCTTGGGCCAACCCCTCACCGCGCCCAGCGCTAATCTGGCCGGTGAGAGCCCGCCCACTACCGCAAAACAGGTGGATCAATCTTTAGGCAGCCATCTCGACTTGATCCTTGATGGGGGCACATGTCCGGGAGGGGAGCCATCAACCCTGGTTGACCCGGTAGAAATACCTATCCAACTTATTCGGCCCGGTGCTATTCCATTCTGCGAAATCGAAATGGAACTTCGCGGCAATAGCAAAACCGCTCACACTGAGATACTGGGATGATTTTTGGAACCGGTCTGGACATCATAGAAATAGACCGGATTAAAAAGTCCTTGCAAAAATATTCCCCTCGCTTTGAAAATAAAATATTCACCGTTGGAGAAATTAATTACTGCCAATCCCAGGCTGACCCTGGAAAACATTTCGCGGCCCGGTTCGCTGTTAAAGAGGCCGTCTCAAAAAGCCTGGGGACTGGAATCAATCATGATGTTGGGTTTAAAGACATTGAGGTCGTGAACCAGGCCTCAGGAAAACCCATTGTTAAAATGGGGGGACGAGGAAAAGCTCTGTTCGAAAAACTGAACCTCAAGTCTATCCACATCTCCATTTCGCATGACCGGCATTATGCTATCGCACATGCGATTGCCGAACAATAACCCCAGCGTGAAAACAAGCCTTTGAATTCAATTCGGCACTTTCTTGAATACATTTTTTTCAACCTGCTTCTACTGCTGGTACGCCCCCTTCCCCAACAAACAGTAGTCAAGATGGGAAGAGGCTTAGGCAGTCTGGCTTTTCTCTTTTCCGGTAATCGTAAACGATCAGCAAAAATCAACCTCGATATTATTTTCGCGGATTCAAAATCATCCGACGAAAAAAACAAAATAATCAAAAAGTCATTTCAGAACCTGACAGTCTCGGCGTTGCAATGCTTCTGGGCAACCTCTGACACAGAAAACCGAGTGCGCGGACTCATTGAAGGAGAGCCTGTCGGGCTAGATCTATTACGCCAATGCTTAGAAAAAAATAAAGGTGTATTTTTTCTAACTGCTCATTATGGAAACTGGGAAATAATGGGATTGTTTCACGGTTACCTGGGCATCTGCCCACTTACTTCTATCGCGCGAAAGCTGGACAACCCCTATCTGGATCGAGTGACAAAAACACTTCGCACCATTTCCGGAAACAGAATTATCTATCGTGATGAATCGCCTTTAAAAATAGTGAGAGAACTTAAGAATAATAACAGCGTCGCTGTGATGATGGACCAAAACACTGCGAAGGGCGGGGTCTTTATTGACTTTTTTGGTAAAAAAGCGGCAACACCTCGGTCGCTGGCCTTATTGAGTTATCGCACAGGAACCCCTATCCTGCCACTATTTTGCTACCCTACTGATAAGGGAACCTATCGCATTGAGTATGGACCCGAGATCCAGCTTGAGAAATCTGGCCGCAAGGAAGATGATATTCTGAAATGGACCTACCATTGCGAACAGTTTATAGAAAATGTTATCCGGGAAAACCCTGCTCCCTGGATGTGTGGTCACCGCCGCTGGAAAACCCGTCCCCCTGAAGAAAAGGGAGCCAACATCTACTGAGTCCACCTTCATACCATGAAATGTCCCGCCTGCAAAAATGCATTGCATGAAAGTGTGGTTGCCGGAGTCAAAATCCAGGCCTGCCCGGGAGAATGTGGTGGATTGTGGATAAACCGATTTCAATTCAAAAAAATTCAAGCTCTGAAACCCGGTATCGGGCAATCGCTATTGATGATTGAAAGGGCCGAAGGGGTAAAAACTTATCGGGGAGCCGAGCACGTCTGCCCTGCCTGCGAAATAACTTTACTGCATCGACATTTTTTTAGCACCGAGGGAGATAGCGAAGTTAACCAATGCTCCAAATGTAGAGGATTCTGGATAGATCTTGCCGGGCTGGCCAAACTAAAGTCACTTCCTGCGGATCAAAGGAGACAGGCCGTTGAAAATTATTTCACGACTGTCATCGATGTGAAATTATCACAAATGCGCATACTTCATAACGATATGGCACAACAGGCGCAGATTCTGACACAAATCCTGCAATTTCTCTGCCCTGAAGATGAATGGACTGGATAGCCTTTTTAAAGGAGTGAAGTCGCCAAAAAGGAGAGTTACATTTCTTCGGCGATAATGGATTTCAATTTGTTGCGCAGTCTGAACACAGCTTTGGAGTGGATTTGTGAGACTCGCGATTCGGTGATGCCCAATACCTCTCCAATCTCCTTCATGGTAAGTTCTTCATAGTAGTAAAGAGAAATCATCAGGCGTTCTTTTTCCGGCAGAGTATCAATTGCTTTGGCAATGATTTCTTTTAGCTCCACCAGTCTAAGGTGGGTCTGCGGATCCGCATCCCCCTTGCCAGCCAGACAATCAAGAAGACTTTGCTGTTCGCCCGATTCCTTGGCAATGCCCAGATCTTCCAAACTGAGTATGGGCATACTCTTGGTTTCATTTAAAGTGGTGAACAGATCATCCAGACTGATACCCAATTCTTCGGCAACTTCATCATCTTCAGGCGGACGCCCAAGCTTATTTTGCAGCCTCTGCACCACCGCATCCATGGAGGAAGCTTTCTGCCTCACTGATCGGGGCACCCAGTCCATCGACCGCAATTCGTCAAGAATCGCACCACGAACTCGGAATTCCGCGTAGGTTTTAAACTTGGCTCCACGAGTCGAATCATATTTATCTATCGCATCGATCAATCCCAAAACCCCAACACTGATCAAATCATCCACCTCAATATGAGGAGGCAGGCGCATCGCAATCCGATTAGCCACATATTTGATCATCGGCGCATACTCCTTGATCACGGCCTCCCGGTTTTCAACCGAGATTTCGATCTGCTGCATTGCTCCCTGCTTTTGTGCCATTTAACGACTTCCTTCGTTAAGCTGTTTGATCCAACTGGTTTCCCTTATCGGGATCATTGTCGTCCGTATTCACATCCTGAATCGAAGCATCTTCATCTTCTTGCAAAAATAAATTCGCAAAGCCCCAAACCAGTCCTCCAAAAATCACTGCCCCAAGACCTCCACGAATCACCCCGGTTATCACCCGGCTACCCATTAAAACACTGCCAATCGCCAGAAAACCGAATGCCAGCAATCCGAACGCAATGGCCATCTTTTGAATATTAATTGGGTTCATTGCACTTGGAACGCACTCCGCCAGAAATAGGGTTGACCCCCCTCACGAGATAGGGGGCTGGGTTTTTCCTTGGAAATTTTTTCCGCCAATTCATTAAGACACACGCTGAATTTAGAAAAAGGATACAACTCTAAAAATGCTTTTTGCTGCCGTACGGCCTTGGGCACATTCGGATCATGCAGGATATAACCCAGGTATTCAACGGAAATATCTTGAAGAAACCGATCCGTGACCGCCGTCAAATTACGATATACTCCCTGTGCTTCTCGTTCCGAACTGACTGAGTTGATCACCATCCTGAAATGCTTTTGCGCGTGTTTAAGATGCAGTGTTTTCATCAACGCATAAACATCTGTCAACGAAGTTGGCTCTGTCGTAGCGATGAGAATCGTCTCGTGAGCTGCACTGCAGAAATAAGTAACATTAGTGGAAATGCCGGCACCCGTATCAAAAATCAGGAAATCGTACCCCTGGCTGACACGATCCAACTCATCCATGAGAAGATTTTTTTTTTCGGATGGCAACTGCGTCAACTCCTGAAGTCCATCTCCGGCAGGCAGCAGATGAATATCAGCCGGACCACGAAGAATGATATCCTCTACATTGGTCTCTCCGGACAGGACATGCCCAATATGCTTTTGCGGAGCCAGCCCTAAAAGGATATCAATATTGTTCAATCCTAAATCAGCATCCACAACGAGCACCTTTTCCCCTCTCTTGGACAAGGCATAAGCCAAGTTGGCGACGAAGTTGGTTTTGCCAACGCCTCCTTTCCCGCTACTGACTGCCAAGACCCTCAGGTTTGATCCGCTCATTTTTCCGTATGCCATTCTTTTTAAAGTAGTTGCCTGACTTCTCATAACATACCTTGATCCTTTAATTTATCTTGAATTCAGTTAAAAATCAAACTTATTACCCGATCCGGTCTGGCTACTTCCAAGTCTTCTGGAACTCGCTGGCCGGAAGTGAAATACGATATAGGCAATCTATTGCGCACACTAAAATTGAATAAAGACCCAAAACTTAATCCTTCATCCAGTTTGGTGAAGAGAACCCGGTCAACACCGATAGGGGAAAACTGGTGATACGTTGCCGTAAATAATTTTTCCTGAGCGGTCACACTGAGAACCAAATGGATTTCCACCCCTCCTACTGCGTCAAAAATTTTCTTCAACTGTCCTGAGTAGTCTTTATCCTGATGTGATCGGCCTGTGGTATCGATGAGAATGAGATCTTTATCCGAATGGCTGGCGACAATACGGCGCAGGTCTTCCTTCCCGCCTGCCACTTCAAACGAAACCTCCATAATTTCACCATAAATTCTCAGTTGGTCAATCGCTCCCAGTCTGTAGGTATCCAGAGAAACCAGAGCCACCTTTTTCCCTCGGCGTAGCGCATACTCTGCCGCGATTTTGGCTATCGTGGTGGTTTTCCCCACTCCCGTTGGTCCAACAAATGCAACCATTTTGGGTCCATAGCCGTTGAGATCAATCTCTCCCTTGCAGGGAAGGACTTTTTTCATCAGGTTCATAACTGACTCTTTATCGTAACCAGCGGTTTGTTGTGGGTTCTGCTCCAAAACTTTTTGTAAAATTTTTGCTGCCAGTTTTTCATCCAGACCATTTTCAACCAGACGAGAATAAGTATCAAACTGGTGCGATTGAAGACCCAGAGACTGAGCCTGGTCAGTCTGGCTGAGAAGATTGAAAATCAGAGATTTCAATTGCACATCCTCTTTTTCAGGTGACAGTGTAAATTCGTGTTCACCCGAAACCTGAGTTGGAGGCGCAACGACCGGGGCGGCATATTCCACAGCGGCGGTGATTTCCACACGCGTTGCCTCCTTTCTCCCGGCCATGAGCGTAGGAGGTTTGATGGAGCGGGTGCTTAAAATAAGCGCATCCTCACCCAACTCCTCTTTTACTTTTCTTAAGGCGATGGAGTAGTTACTCGCCGTGAACTTTTTAATTCGCATTTAAATCCACAACACCCAGGTTTTTGATTTGCACTGAGGCTGCTATCTCACTGTGCGATATGATAACCAGATCGGGAATAAAACGTTCCGTGAACTTTCGGATATGCATTCTCAATCCCGGAGAAGCCAGCAAAACTGGCGATGTTTCTATATTAGGGGTGATTTTTTCAATCATCATTTTAAGACGAGTCAAGAATCGTTCCGCCACATTAGGTTCCAGTGCCAGAAATGTGCCGGTTTCAGACCTTTGTATGGAACCTTCGATAGCATCTTCAATTCCTCTGTCCAAAGTAATGACCGAAAGGGTTCCGTCATTAGATTGGTATTGCTTGGTTATCGGTCGGGCCAACCCCTGGCGAACATATTCTGTCAACACATCCGGGTCCTGACTCAACGAAGCATAGTCGGAAAGTTTTTCCAGAATGGTTCTAAGATCACGGATAGAAATTTGTTCGCGGAGAAGGTTTTGCAGAACTCTTTGAACCTTGCCCAAAGACAGCGCGTTGGGAATAAGCTCTTCAACCACCTTCGGATTGGTTTCCTTGAATTTGTCCAGAAGCGCCTGAGTCTCTTGTCGCCCCATAATCTCATGCGCATGCCGTTTGATCGTCTCTTTGATATGAGTAGTGATAACCGTTGCCGGGTCCACCACCGTGTAACCAGCCATCTGTGCCTCTTGTTTTTTACTGCTGGGTACCCAGACCGCAGGCAACCCAAAAGTAGGCTCAGTAGTTTTTATGCCATCAAGTTCCCGATCCGTCGTTCCTGGATTCATAGCCAGTATCCTCCCCATCATGATGGAGCCACGCGCAATATCTACGCCTTTAATAAGAACTGCATACTCATTCGATTTCAACTGCAGGTTGTCCCTGATATGCAAAGGCGGAACGATGAAACCCATCTCCAAAGCAAACTGCCTGCGAATAGACTTGATTCTCTCTAAAAGTTCACCATTTCGATCTGCATCCACAAGAGGAATCAGTTCGTAACCCACTTCCAGTTCCATGATATCAAGAGGAAGAATGGACTCGACCTTTTCTGGAAGCTGCACTTTGGCCTCATCTTCTTGTTTGCGTAGTTGTTTCTGCTTAACTTTTTCATTGTCCTGGATTTTGTAAAAAGCGATGAACCCAGCCACCACAGACATTAAAAGAAACGGGAAATGTGGAAGACCTGGAATCAGGCCAAAGAAAAACAGGATGCCTGATGCGATGACAAATGCATAAGGCTGATCCAGCAACTGTTTGATCAGTTCGCCCGGCAGGTTCTTGTCCGACACAGCGCGGGTGACAACCAGACCTGCGGCGGTGGAAACCACCAGTGCCGGGAGTTGAGAAACCAACCCATCACCAATGGTCAATAGTGTATAAACTTGCGCCGCTTCACTGGCTGCCATGCCCTGCTGGAATACACCAATGGCAAAACCACCAATGATATTGACCAGAGTTATGAGGATACCCGCAATGGCGTCACCACGCACAAAACGAATAGCACCATCCATACTTCCGTAAAAATCTGCTTCTCGTTCCAGATTTCTCCTTCGTGTGCGTGCGTCCTGTTCGGTAATGAGCCCGGCATTCAAGTCTGCATCAATACTCATCTGCTTACCGGGAATAGCATCCAAAGTAAAACGGGCGGCAACTTCCGAAGTACGCACAGAACCTTTGGTAATAACAATAAAGTTGATCATCACCAGAATGATGAAAATAACGGTACCCACTACATAATTACCACCGACAACAAAGTTCCCGAAAGATTCAATCACCTGCCCTGCTGCAGAGCTCCCCTGATCCCCATTCAAAAGAATGATACGGGTCGAAGCGATGTTTAAGGAAAGCCTCAATAATGTGATGATGAGTAAAAGAGAAGGAAATACGGAAAACTCCAGTGGGGAAAGCATAAACACCGCCACCATGAGCACAATCAGAGAAAAAGTAATGCTGAAAGAAAGCATAAGATCCAGAAATACCGTGGGAATTGGCATCACCATGACTCCCAGAATCGTGACAATTCCCGCCGCAACCATCAACTCCTGCGGTCTTTGAGCCATAAGTTTTATAACACTCGTTTGCGTCATGATCTATTCCTTCAACCTTTCAAAATTTTGACACCGCTCAAGCAACGATGGGGAAACTAAAAACCCTTTTAAATAAAGGCCTTGATGCAGTCCGACCTGATTCACAGAAGGCCGGGTTCCTGCCCAATTTCTTTAAAAATAATATAGTGCAAGGTTCATACCTAAGAGGAATGTTTAAGTTTATAAACATAAGCCAGAATTTCCGCCACCGCTTTATAGAGGCTGGCCGGAATCATCTGCCCCACCTCGACCGTTTTGTTCAGGGTGCGCGCCAGGGGCTTGTCTTCCACCAGAGGAATGCCGTTTTCTTTGGCAATTTCCCGAATGCGCATCGCGATGGGGCCAACGCCTTTGGCAACCACCACAGGGGCCACTAAAGTCATGGTGTCGTACTTGATCGCGATGGAAATATGAGTCGGGTTTGTCACGATCACATCTGCCCCCGGAACGGCTGACATCATACGTTTTCGCGCCATCTCCATTTGTACTGTTCGAATGCGTTGTTTGATCTGTGGATTACCATCTGTCTCTTTTCTTTCTTCTTTAATTTCCTGTTTCGTCATGCGAAGGTTTTCAAGGTAAGTGAACTTTTGGAAAGCAAAATCGAGCAGGGAAAGAAAAATCATAACCAACAAAACATTGAAAATAATTTCCAGCGCAACAAGCCCCATAAATGAAAGCACCTGCCCCACTCCGAACCCCATCAGAGGAGGAATCTCCTTCCAGTGTGATTTAATGACAAAATAGGAAATCACCGAGATGATCCCAACCTTAAAAAGGGATTTAAACAACTCCATCACGGAGTTTTTTGAAAAAATCCGTCCAAAACCGGTAAGAGGATTCAGCTTGCTAAATTTGGGAGTTAAAGGATGTGACGAGAAACGCAAACCACCAATCTGAAGCAGGTTGGACAAAACCCCCGCCAGCATGATGAGTATCAGGAAAGGGCCAACGATCTTCACAAACGCTTTCATGGAGTTTGCTGTGACTTTGTATATCTCTTCAGGAGTCAGTTGCAAAGCCCAGGACTCGGCGAACATCTCAGTCCAGGAACCCATCACGTTGCGAGTGCTTTGCTCCCCTAAAATCATAAAACCAAGAAGAGCCGCAAGAAGAATGAATGAGGAGTTGATCTCCCGACTGTGGGCAAAGTTACCCTTTTCCTCTGTATCGGTAACACGTTTGGATGTCGGTTCCTCAGTTTTTTGGTCTTTATTATCTTCAGCCATCGCGTCCTCTCGGGTTTACAAGCCCCGAAGCAAACCCATGAACTTGACAGGCAGCTCATACATTTGATTCTGAACCAGAATGCTGAAAAAGGACATCGACATGCCGACCATTAAAAGTCCCACGCCGATTTGTAGAGGAAAACCCACAATGAACACATTCATTTGAGGCACCGTTCTGGCTACCAGCCCCAGACCAACACTGAGAAAGAAAAGAATTGCCATGATCGGGGCCGCAATTTTCACCGCAGTGGTGAAGGTGCCCGAAAAAAGGTAGAGCATGTATTCCGGCGTGACGCTCGCGAAGTTAATCTCGGCAGGATTCAGGATAAAAAAACTTTCAACAATCGCCTGGATGATGAAATGGTGCGCATCCGTTGCAAGAAAAATCAACACCGCCAGAATGTTATGAAATTGAGCCGTGACCGATACCTGCGTTTCGGTTTGCGGGTCAATAACGTTCACCACGCCGAAACCCATCTGAAAATCTACAACCGTTCCAGCAATCTGCACCGCCGCAAAAATCAGGCGCGTAATATAGGCAATAGCCAGACCGATGGTCACATCCATCATGAGAAAAACAGCTAGTTCAACAATCCCACGCGGCTCTGGCAACGATTGGTCTTTCACCAACGGATAGGTCACTATGGCAATAAAGAATATGAACCCAACTTTCAAACTCGGAGGAATCTGCCGACTCCCCAATATCGGTACAAAAAGAATCAGGGCCCCAACTCTGAAAAATACAAACAGGAATCTTTCAAACTCGGCATAATTGAGGTTGAATATATCCATTATTGAATGTATTCAGGAAAGTTAATGAGGACTTTGGAGGTGAAGGTGATCATCAACTGCATCAACCAGGGGAAAAACAATAGAACCGATAAAAATACTGCCAGAATTTTTGGGATGAAGGTTAAAGTCAACTCCTGAATCGAGGTGACCGCCTGAAAAATAGAAACAGCAAGACCGGTCACCAACCCGAACCCCAGCATGGGTGCAGATAAAAGCAGAGTGGTTTTAATACTCTCCATTGCAAAATCAATAATAAATGCCTGGGTCATTAGTTTTTAACCTCCGAAACTTCTAATCAGTGAACCCACAATGAGATACCAGCCATCCACCATCACAAACAACATCAGCTTAAACGGAAGAGAAATCAAAACTGGGGGAAGCATCATCATACCCATAGACAAAAGTATGCTGGCCACGACCATATCCAGAATCAAGAATGGAATATAGATCAAAAACCCAATCTGAAACGCTGTTTTTAACTCACTGATTATGAATGCGGGAATCAAGGATTGGATCTCCACTTCGCTATCGCTGGCGCGCTGCCCATCACCCAAATTCACGAACAGCGAGAGATCTTTCTCCCGGGTTTGCTTCAACATAAAAGTCTTCAGAGGAGCTTCCGCTATTTTCAAAGCATCCATCTGGGATATTTCTTCATTCAAATAAGGTTGCAAAGCATTTTGATTAATTTCACTCCATGTCGGCCCCATAACAAAAAGTGTCAAAAACAGACCCAGGCCAATCAAAACCTGCGTTGGCGGAGTTTGCTGAGTTCCCATCGCCTGCCGAAGAAAAGACAAAACAATAATTATCCGGGCAAAGGATGTGGTCATGATCAGAATCGATGGGGCCAGTGTCAGGATCGTGAGCAGGAATAGAATCTGCAAAGCACTTGAAACTTTTCCAGGATCGTCCACATCCTCCATTCCCAATTGCAGGGAGGGAAGCGGTATGGCTTCGGCAGGGACAAGCCCTGAAAAAATAAAGACAATTAAGAGCAGACTGATTCTTTTTATATTCATGCGCTTGCGCTTTTAAACCTTCCCATTTGCTGTCTGATCTGATCCGTCACATCGGCTACAGAATTTTCTTTAGAGACTTTTTCAGAACCGGAAAACTGTTTCATATAGTTTAAAAACTGGCCTGCCGCCTTCCCTGTAGGTGCTCCATGTTTTTCGGGTTGACGGTTTGCCTGGTTCCAGTTCAAACCACTACCTCCTTTGCCTCCTGCTAACTTGATTTCCGCAATCTTTTCCGGGTCGGTAATATTGGTGAGTAACGCTATATGGTCCTGCGACATTCCAAGCACCAGCACTTCACCCGCAACTTCAACCAGGACAATG
>JACNKA010000075.1 GCA_014382285.1 Nitrospinota bacterium
GGACTATCAGTCCAATTATAGTCGGGCCTTGCCCCCAGGGACAACTATAAGCCCGTTGCCACCTTGACCCAACATCTGGCAAAGATTAACCCCAAAACCTTTTTAGGCAGTGGCAAAGTGGAGGAACTCAGGCTGGCCGTTGAACACCATGAGGCAGAAGTAGTCATTTTTGACGAAGAACTGTCCCCACGCCAAAACCGGGAACTGGAAAAAATTCTAAAATGCAGGGTCATCGACCGTCCCTGGGTCATCCTGGAAATTTTCAACGATCACGCCAAAACCCGGGAGGCAAAAACTCAGGTTGAACTGGCAAGGATGAAATATTCGCTTCCCCGTCTTACTGGACTGTGGGATCACCTTTCCCGACAACGCGGTGGAATTGGCATGAAGGACGTTGGGGAAACGCAGATCCAGCTGGATAAGCGAATGATCCGCAATGAAATCCATAAGCTGGAAAAAAAACTCGTTCAAATAGACAAGGAAAAAAAGACCCAGCGAAAAAACAGGCAGGAAATTTATAAAATAGCATTGGTCGGTTATACCAACGCGGGGAAATCGACATTGATGAACTGCCTGACAGGCGCCGACACTCTGGTCGAAGATAAACTCTTTGCAACTCTGGACGCGACCGTGCGCAAAATGAAGAAAAACTTCCCCTACCCGGTACTGCTCTCAGACACAGTTGGACTGATCGCCAAATTACCTCATGACCTGGTCGCCTCCTTTAAGAGCACTCTGGACGAAGTGCGTGATGCAGACTTGTTGATTCATGTGGTGGATCTCAGCCATCGTGAGTATGCTGCACAGATGCGTACCGCCAATGACCTTCTGGAGGAAATGGGAGTGGATGCTATAGACATTCTCCTCGCGTTTAATAAAATTGACAACTTACCGGACAGCGACACTCTTGACCGGGCCCTCAATGCTCACCCTTCCTCAATCGGCATTTCCTGCAAAACGGGACAAGGCATTGAAGCACTTCGCCAACAGATGGTCTCCCATTACGAGAAAAACCTGGCTCCGTATCGGCTCGAACTTAAGCATTCTCAGGCCGAGCTCATTCAAGCAATACGGAAACATGCCCTGGTATTGAAGGAGGACTACACTCCCAACAGCATCGTTTTAAGTTTAAGGGTGGCTTCGGGGGCAAAGGCTAAACTGGAATCCATTTTAAAACAATCTATAGAACTCGACTGACGCGCACTCTGGGCTTGGAGACCCTGTTCTCTTAAAGAATGATCAGTTTAGCGTGGCTGACTGAGAGCTTTTTTTTCCCATGAGGAGCTTTGAAAAACACTTCCAGACTCAAATTCTCTTCATTGCCTGAAAGGTTGAGCACAATTCCCGATCCAAATTTCGCGTGCAAAACTTTTGTCCCAATCGAATAGGCATCATCTCTTTTTTCCTGATAGGGAGCAGCCTGATCACGGCCTCCGCCTGGTCTGCCACCAAATTGAGATGCCGTATGATTGCTGAATCCGCTGGATTCTCGCGTCATGACTTCATCAGGAATGGAGAGCAGGAAATCTGAAGGTTGATAATTAAAGGTAGTGCCATAGATTCTCCTCTGGCTGGCATGGGTGACAAATAATTTTTTTCGGGCTCGGGTAAAACCTACATAGCACAAACGCCTCTCTTCTTCATATTCTTCAGGTTCCGACATGGAACTGGCATGGGGGAGAAGACCATTTTCCATACCCACCACAAATACCGAAGAAAACTCCAACCCTTTGCAGGTATGCAGGGTCATCAACGGTAGAACTCCGCGCTCGTCATCAAAGTTATCCAAATCCGCCACCAGGGAGGCCGAGTCCAAAAATTCCTGCAGGGAACCTTCCCCACTCTCAATAGACTGCTCCACTGCGGAAAATAATTCATTCAGGTTTTCGATTCGCCCCTTGCTCTCACGGGTGTCCTCTTTTTTCAGCATTTCCCCATATCCCGACCGGTCTATCACTTCCGTCAAAAGTTCCAGAGGATTGCCCTGCCGAAAGGTGGCATCCAAGTCATCAATGATTTCTAGAAACTGAGAAATCCTCTTGCCCGCAGCAGGAGTCGTCAACCTCGCCTGTCCGTTATCGCGCAAACCCTCCAGAAGGGTCACCCCTTTTTCGCTACAATACTCTTCCACTTTCTCCAGCGAGGTCTTGCCAATTCCCCGAACGGGAACGTTGATGATTCGTTTTAGAGAAATAGAGTCATTCGGGTTAAGAACCACCCGCATGTATGCCAGCACATCCTTAATCTCTTTTCTTTCATAAAAACGCAACCCCCCTATCACCTGATAAGGCAACCCGTGCCTCCTCAGCATGTCCTCCAATACCCGAGACTGGGCATTGGTGCGGTAAAGGACCGTCATATCATTAAAACTAATGCCTTCGTCGCGATTCAGTGTCTGGATTTTTTCGCAAACAAATTCTGACTCATCTATTTCATCTTTCGCCCTGTAGCACAACACCGGCGATCCTGTTTCGTTTTGCGTCCACAGTGTTTTATCCTTCCGATTCCTGTTCTCTCTCACCACACTTCCCGCAGCGTTCAAAATATTTTGCGTGGATCGGTAATTCTCCTCAAGCTTGATCACCGTTGTACCGGGAAAATCATTTTCAAACTTTAAAATGTTTTCTATGTTTGCTCCTCGCCAGCGGTAAATGCTCTGATCATCATCACCCACTACGCATATATTGTTATGCGACTGACACAATAAACGCACCAGCCCATACTGAACTGCATTCGTATCCTGAAACTCATCCACCAGAATATGCTGAAACTTATCGTTGTAGTAGGCTCTGAGGGAAGAAACCTCCTGAAACAATCTGCCCGCTAAAACCAGTAAATCATCAAAGTCCAAAGCATTATTCTTTTTCAAGCCCGCCTGATAAACAGGGTAAAGACCTGCCGCCTTGAGTTCGTTTCCATAAGGCATCTCATCCAGCTTCAAATCTTCGGGCATTAGAAAATCATTTTTAAATCCACTGATGTGATTGAGAAGAGTTTTCGGAGGGAACGCGTCAGCACTGATTTCTGCCGCCTTCATACACTGTTTGATCAGCGTCAACTGGTCCTGCGTATCGTAGATGGCAAAATCGTTGGAGAAACCTAATTCCGAAATATGCTTTCTCAGAATTCTCAGACAAAAAGAATGGAAGGTACTGATCCAGGGGGAAGCTCCACGAAGGTCCAGTATATTCCGGACACGTTCCTTCATTTCGCCGGCCGCCTTATTAGTAAAGGTGATTGCCAGAATGCTGTCAGGAGTAACCCCCTTCTCCTTAATTAAGTTGGCAATTCGGCAAGTGATGACACGCGTTTTCCCGGAGCCTGCTCCCGCCACCACCATCAGCGGCCCTTCACTATGGCGCACCGCCTGTAACTGCTGCGGATTTAAATTTTCAAGATTCATTCAGAGTGCCAGTTGCAATGTATTTATTTTCCAAGAAACGTACGCCGAGTGGGCTAGACCAGGTTTTCCCAGGTCAAGGAAGCCAATGCTTCAATAAATGTGGGAGACAGGTTTAATGATTCGGTGCGGTGTAAACTCAATTTTCGCTCTTTAGCGTATTTACTAAACTCTATATCAATGTCGAACAAAATTTCGACATGATCGCAAACAAAACCAACCGGAACTATTAAAACGGTTTTCGAACCCTGCCTCGCGATCTTATCCAAAACCGATTCTACTGTCGGCCCCAACCAGGGAATCGGTATCATCCCCTGACTCTGGTATGCTTTAAACCAGCGCTTCGGTTGAACCCGCTCCACAAGCTTCTTAACGGTCTTGTCAAACTCCTCCGCATAAGGGTCGCCAAGCTCTATGGATTCAACAGGAATACTATGAGCCGTAAAAATCGTGTGCACTGATTCTTCCGCATTCGCTCCCAGTTTTTCAAGGGCCGCTCGGTATCTCTCTTCAAATGCATCAATGAGAAGTGGGTGGTCCGCCCAACTGCCTATGTAGCGAACATCTAAACTCTCGGCATCACAACTCTTTAACGCTTCCTTAAAAACATTGAAATACAAACGTGTGCTCCAAGTGCTGAATTGTGGGGCCAGACAAAGTGCCACCACTTTTTTTACACCGTCGTCCTTCATCCTTTTAACTTCATCACGGATATAAGGACTCCAGTTGCGCATCCCACAATAGACTTTGAATTGTGTCCCTTGCTGGTTGAGAAAAGATTCCAGTTGAGCGCACAGTTCTTCGCTGATCTCCCGCAAGGGAGAACTACCACCGATCTGTTCATAGCGATCGCGAATGATTTGAATGGTCTCTGGAGTAGACTCCGTTCCGCCACGGATGTTCTTCAAATATTCCGGGATATCATCGACAGACTCGGGAGCCCCATGTGCCATAAGGAAGACACCTGTCAGTGGCTCGGAAGAATCATTCATGCTGGTATTCATGAACCATATCCACTACAGCCTGGACATGCTCTACAGGTGTGTGTTGCAAAATGCCATGACCCAGGTTGAAGACGTAACCTTTCCCTCCAGAACGTTTGAGAATGTCATGAACCCGCTCGCGAATTACCGGTAAAGGAGCAAAAAGCGTGACCGGGTCGAGATTACCCTGAACCGGTTGATCTTTTCCCAACAAGGCTCGCGCAGTATCCATTTCGATTCGCCAGTCAAAGCTGAGCACATCTCCGCCGGCCTTTTGCACCAGGTCCAGCATCGTGGAGGTTCCAGTGCTGAAGTTAATCAGAGGGACTCCAGTATCCTTGAGTCCGTTAAAAACCCGCTTAGTGTGGGGAAGAATATATTTTTTGTAATCACTGGGGCCAAGACATCCGACCCAACTGTCGAATAGCTGAAGAGCCTGAGCTCCTGCAGAGACCTGCATCTTCAAATAATCCACCAGCATGGTGCAGACCTTATCCATCAGTTGTTCCCACAAATCGGGGGCTTCATACATCATCAATTTAGTGGTTTTAAACTCCCGGGACTTCCCTCCCTCAATCATATAACTGCACAAGGTAAACGGCGCTCCGGCAAAACCGATCAAAGGAATGTTGATCTCCTTTCTCACCAAACGAATCGCATCGGCGACAAAACCCAATTGCTCTTCCACATTCACCGGCATAAGTTTTTCAACGGCTTTTCTGTCCTTCACCGGACGCGGGATCACGGGACCATCTCCCGCCGAAAACTCCAAACCTGTCCCCATCGGCTCCAAGGGAAGAAGAATATCTGCAAAAATTATGGCTGCATCCACCCCCAGCACATCCAAAGGTTGCAGTGTGACCTCACACGCCAACTCCGGGTTCTTGCACAATTCCAGGAAGGTATATTTCTCCTTGAGATCGCGGTAAACCTTCATATATCGGCCCGCCTGGCGCATGAACCAGACCGGAGTTTTATCAACCGGTTCGCCCCGGCAGGCTTTTATAAAACGGTACTCGCTTGACTTTTCCATAAACCTATTCAAAAAAAGGGGATAATGAGCCATCGCGAGGAAATCGACAATAACTCTCACTGGCGAGCAAACAGTATTCGAGGCTTAAAAAGCTCTTGTGATTTGCCCCTGCGGCTAGCAGAATTTACTGATTATAGGACGGGAACCCATGCAGGATCAACGGTTGTTTTGATTATTGCGCAGGAATCCACTTTATCAGCCCAATTGCACTTGCATTTTCCGGTAGATATTAAGAGGTGCCGATTTTGCTGCCTGGAAAAGCCAAAAATCTGCTAAATAAATCGGGCTATCACCCTTTCCAGTTCTTCCAGAACAATTGCTGCCCTTTCGTGATTCAATTTCTCACGAATAACAGGAAGAATCTCGGCCCCTGAAAGCTCACCCAAAGCCCAGACCACATGCGCGCGGATCAGCGGTTCTTCATCGTCCAACACCTTGATCAGAATAGGAATGGCTTGCCGATTGCCGGAATTGCCCAAGGCAACCGCCGCATTTCTGAGCAGGCCTCTCCGCTTTATCCGTTTTATCGGGCTGCCTTTGAATCTTTGGCTGAATATTTCCTGGCTGATCTGAATCAAGTCCATCAACTTGAGCGTATCCTGTTTCTGCTGAAAATCTGGATCATCGGTTTTGACGGCATAGGAATTCCACGGGCAGACAATCTGGCAATCATCGCAACCATAAATTCTGTTGCCGATTGCCTTTCTAAACTCAATGGGTATGACTCCTTTCAACTCAATAGTGAGATAGGAAATACACCGCTTAGAATCCAGAACATAAGGAGCGATGATGGCATCTGTCGGACAGATATCAATACAACTTCTGCAAGTGCCGCAATGGTCGTCAGCCGGCTGAGATGGGGGAAGATCGACATCGGTTAAAATTTCAGAAAGGAAATACCAGGACCCCGCACCCTGCGTGAGAAGATTGGTATGCTTGCCAATCCAACCCAGGCCAGCTTGTTGGGCCAAAGGCTTTTCAAGAATAGGCCCTGTATCCACATAAACCCGGGTCCGGCAACCTTCAAACTCCTGCTGAATTTTTTCCTCCATCTGGCGCAAACGCGGCGTGATGGTATCGTGATAATCTTTGTTCAAAGCATAAATGGAAATGTCTGCAATATCACGATGCGCGACATAACTCATATCCTTTTCCATTGTGTAGTAGTTGGTGCGAAAACACAGAATACTCTTCACCCCTTCGAGGACAAGATCCGGGTTTTTCCGTTTCTCCTCACCGCGCCGTATATATGCCATTTCACCGTCGTAGCCCGCGTCCAGCCATTTCCCGAATCTCTCCCCGGCTGGGCCTAATTCGGGACCAGCCACTCCGAATCCGTCAAACCCCAGATTTTCAGCAAAAGATCTAAGACCCGCCAACTTTTCTTGTTTTTCTATGGGGTTCATAAGCTCACGAAAGTTGATTCAATTCAGGGATTCTGATAGTCTCAAAACTATAACGAGAAAGTATTTTTCAGCTGAAGATGACCCTGAGTCTCTTGATATTTTTATCAAGAATACCGAAGTTTTTGAAACAGGAAATTTCTTATGATGAATAAAACGGGTTACGCATCAGATCCATTTTATCTTCGGCATAAAACAGAACCACATCCCGAAAACCCCGGTCGATTGACGGCCATCCAGCACCGGCTGGAGTCTTCTGAATTCTACAATAACCTCATTCCAATACAACCCCGCAAAGCCACTCCTGGAGAAATCGCCATGGTGCATGATGCGGGCTATGTGGCAAGCGTTGAGCAGAGCTGCGCTAACGGGGTGCGTAATTTGGATGCAGACACAGTTATCTCTTCAGATTCCTACGATGCCGCGTTATTGAGTGCTGGAGCAGGATTGGTTGCCATCGATAAACTCGTCGATGGCAGCATACACAACGCGTTTTGTGCCGTAAGGCCACCGGGTCATCACGCCGAACAGGATCATGCTATGGGTTTCTGCCTGTTCAATAATGTAGGAATCGCCGCCCGATACGCACAAAAAGTCAAAGGATTGAACAAAATTTTTATTTTCGATTGGGATGTCCATCATGGCAATGGCACCCAGCACTCGTTTTATAGCGACTCCTCCATCTATTATAGTAGCACCCACCAATACCCTTTTTATCCAGGTACCGGAGCAGAAGAAGAAACTGGCACCGGCGATGGGTTAGGAACCACATTAAACCTGCCAATGGATGCCTACTCGGAGGATGATGACTATCTCTCCACTGTGGAAAATATATTAATCCCGGAAATCCAGCGCTACAAACCCGATCTGATAATAATTTCCGCTGGCTTCGATGCCCATCAAAATGACCCTTTGGCTCAAATTCAACTGACCACCGATTGCTTTGGAAAAATGACCGAATTGCTGATGGGGGTTGCCGGGGATGTCTGCGATGGACGGTTGCTCTCTATGCTGGAGGGCGGCTACGACTACGATGCTTTGAGCGACTCAGTCCGGCTCCACATGCAAACCCTATTAACCTCTACTCCGGTGAACTGATATATGCTGCAACAACATATTCGTAACTTTACAGACAGGGTGATCGAAGCACTCAATGCGGGTTCTATGGAAATGATCAACCTGCATCAGGATTCATTGACTCCCGACTTTGTTTTGCTCGGCCTGTTAACGCCGGAATATTCCATGATCACGGAAATCCTTGAAACCACCTACCCTCACAATCTGGAGCTTTCCTCGAAAATTATTGAAAACATTTATTCCCTGCAAAAAGATCAGCCGAAGTTTCAAGGTCCTGCCATCGAACATATTCACGTTCCAAAAGAAACAGAAGATTTATTCACAGCTGCTCAGGAGCAGGCAAAAAAACTGGGTGATAAATTTATTGGGCTGGAGGCGCTATTCCTGTCCTTCTTTGACGAAAACCTGGGCCGTATGCCTGCCCTGCTGGAAAAATTGGGAATCACCTACGGCAAAGTCAAAAGTGAGATTGATTCCATGCGAGAGGGCCGGACGATCAGTGAGAAAGACGCAGAAGGTAAATCCGACATCCTGGAACTATTCACCACCGACTTGACCGATCTGGCTCGCAAAGGGGTTCTGGACCCTGTCATCGGCAGGGAAAAGGAAATCAACCGCATCATCCAAATTCTTTCACGCAGGAGAAAGAACAACCCAGTAATCATCGGTGAACCTGGAGTGGGAAAAACCGTTATCGTTGAACGTCTGGCCCAAAGAATCGTCAACTCCGAAGTGCCAGATACCCTGATGGGAAAGAGGGTTAAAATGCTGGAAATGTCCGAACTCATAGCTGGCGCAAAAATGCGTGGAGAGTTCGAGGAACGCATGAAGGCGGTGAAAGACGAAATCATAGCCGCCCAGGGAAACATCATCCTTTTCATTGATGAGCTCCACACAATTGTCAGCGCCGGGGCGGGAGCCGGTGGAGTGGATGCGTCAAATATGCTCAAGTCTGCTCTCTCCAAGGGGCAGCTTCAGTGCATTGGAGCCACCACGCTAGACGAGTATAAAAAACATATTGAGGAAGACAAAGCACTATCACGGAGATTTCAGCCCGTTCTAGTGCAAGAACCTTCTATTGAAGACACTATCAAGATTCTTGATGGGCTCAAATCGCGCTACGAAAAACACCATTCGATCCTGTTCAAGGATGATGCTCTGGTCACCGCCGCAAAACTTTCTGAAAAACATATTTCCGACCGGGCTCTGCCCGACAAGGCTGTGGATTTGCTGGACGAAGCAGGCGCCCAGAAACATCTGGCCCTGATTAATGTCCCCACTCATATCAGGGAATTGGAAAATGAAAAAAACCGGTTAAATATCAAACAGAAGGAAGAATTCGAGCAACAAAATTTTCAAGCTGTCGCTTCAGTTCGTCAGGAAATCATTACCATTGACAACAAGCTTGCAAAAGAACGTGAAGACTGGAAACAAACTCTCGCAACGATGGACAACAATGTGACCTCCGAGGACATTGCTAACGTGGTTGCAGAGTGGACGGGCATCCCTGTCAACAAAATTCAGGAAACCGAGCAAAACAAATTGACTCATATGGAAACCAATCTGCACAAAAGGGTCATCGGGCAGGACAACGCCATCATAGCGGTCAGCAATGCTATTCGAAGAAATCGGGCAGGCCTCAAGGAAAAAGACAAACCCATCGGATCCTTTCTCCTGCTTGGCCCCACCGGGGTGGGGAAAACAGAACTGGCCAAGGCCCTGGCGGAATTTCTTCTTGATGACGAGAACAGGCTGATTCGTCTCGACATGTCCGAATACATGGAGAAACATTCCGTCTCCAAGATCATTGGTTCCCCGCCGGGTTATGTCGGGTATGACGAGGGGGGACAATTGACCGAAAAAGTCCGCCGCCACCCCTACTCAGTCATTCTTCTGGATGAGTTGGAAAAAGCGCATCCAGATGTCTTCAATATTCTTCTACAACTACTGGATGATGGTCGGCTGACAGACTCGCATGGCCGCGTAACCAGCTTCAAAAATGCCATCATTATTGGCACATCAAACATCGGCTCGAAATCTATTTCTGACCCCAACAAAGCCATCGGGTTTGCGAAAACCGAAGTCAGCAAACAATATGAGGCTGTCAAAAATATGGTGATCAGCGAAACAAAAAAACTCTTCAAACCTGAATTTCTCAACCGGCTTGATGAGTTGATTGTCTTTCATGTCTTAACAAAAGAAAATACTCGCGCCATTGCCGATTTGATGATTCAAAACCTCAACAAACGCCTGAACGATAAAAACCTGTCCATCAACATGGCCCCCGAAGCCATCGATAAACTTTCAGAGGAAGGTTACAGTGAAATGTATGGTGCCCGGCCTTTAAAGCGTCTAATAGAAAGTGAAATCGAAAACCCCATCTCTATGAAAATCCTGACTGGGGACTTCGAGCCTGGTGATCAAATAAACGTGACCCTCAAGAAGGGTAAATATAACTTCTCCATCGGAAAATAAAACCATCCCCCTCTGATGGCAGCGTACATGGATGGAAAATAGTCATCATGGCAGAAGACCTTGCTGGCATGGCCGTTATGTGAGGGTTGACAACAGGGGAAAAGGGAGTTGCGGCTTGGGTATCCTCAGATCAGTTAAAGGTTTTATAAATAAATCCCGATAAAATTGTTTTAGACTTTGAGCCTTCCCTGCTTTAAAATCTATTTGTACGGATAATAACTGGAATTCTTAATGAGCTACCCATCTGATCCAGACAGTAGATTCACCTTATTAGCAGAATTCTGGGATTTCCTCAAAACCCGGAAAAAATGGTGGGTGGGACCCATTGTCTTCATCATGTTGCTGATGAGTCTGCTCATCATTCTGACAGAGGGCAGTGCTGTTGCCCCCTTTATTTACACCCTATTCTAGACCTCAACTTGACTAAACTTTCCATCGTCATCCCTGTATATAACGAACGCGATACGCTTCATATTCTGATTGCCAAAGTCGCCGCTGTGGACTACGAAAAAGAAATCATCCTGATTGATGATTATTCCACAGATGGTACACGAGATGTCTTGAAAGAATATGAAGGGCGGAAAAATTTCCAAGTCATTTACCATGACTACAACAAAGGTAAAGGCGCCGCATTGCGTACCGGCTTTTCCAAAACCCGGGGGGATATCATCATCATTCAAGATGCTGATCTTGAATACGACCCCATCGACTACGGAATACTGCTGGAACCCATTCTCGATGGGCGGGCCGATGTAGTGTATGGGTCCCGGTTCCAGGGAGGAACTCACCGGGTGTTGTTCTTCTGGCATTATCTTGGTAATAAATTTCTCACCACCCTGTCGAACATGTGCACTAACCTGAACCTGACCGACATGGAAACTGGCTACAAGGTCTTCACAAAAAAAGTGAATGACTCCCTGACCTTCAAGTGCAACCGTTTTGGTTTTGAGCCCGAATTCACCGCCAAGGTTGCGAAGAATAAATTTCGGATCTATGAAGTCCCCATCTCATACAGTGGCCGAGACTATTCCGAAGGAAAAAAAATCACATGGAAAGACGGTTTCGCCGCCATCTGGTATATTTTTAAATTTAGATTCTCGAATTGATTCATTCCGTTTAACATTCCTCCAGCCGCTCGCCACAATGCGGACACACTTCATCCTGCTCATCCACTTCCGCTACGCAGGCGGAGCAAACCTGAACACTTTCACGTTCTACCAGTAATCGCCGGGCTTGTTCTGCATCCTCCCTGAGTGTCCAAAGCCGGACCTTCATGAGATCGGCAACCGGTGCAGGCTCGGCGTGAAAAGATATATTCTCCAACTGGCAGGGAATGCCCTCGTTTTCCAGAAACCCCCGCATAATATGCGCCTTGGCTTCGTTTAAAACTGTACAAAGGACGACCAGATCAGGAGCCTCCTTCTGCTCTACCCACGGCGCAAGCTCTACATTGCATTTCGGGCAAAGGGAAGACATGTCAGAAAAATTTTCATTACACTTCGGGCAACTCTGCATACCATTATTCTATAGCATTACATAAGACTCATAAAACAAGTTTATCGTCACCTGCATTGCCCCCTTTTGATATAATTTTTAAAACAACTAATATCCCACCCACCAAACATGAAAATCCTGACCCATGTAACAGAAAATGTATTCGAGCTGAGAAAAATAGACCGCGTTATCGGATTCTACCTCTATGACAAATCTAACGAATGCATTGCCAGAATTGATGCCGTGCTGGTCGATAGCCAAACCTATCATAGCTATTACATGGTCATAAACCTGGGAGGCTTTCTTCAGGTGAGAGGTAAAGCAGTAGTCCTTCCCGTTGAAGTCTGCGAGGTGATGGATTTAGGAAAAGTAAAAACCGAGTGGCGGAAGGAGTCCCTACTCGGGGCTCCCGTTCCCACTGACGTCATGAGCATGACAACTCTGGAGGAGGAATTGATACGTGATTATTATGCTCTGCCACTGGCAAGATCTGACCGATCAAAAAACCAGGAAAAATGATTGCACTTTTATTCGGGGGATTAATCTAAATCCGCTGTAACAAGCGGCGCACTCCTTCATGGACATCTTTCACCGTAATGTCTTCAAGACAATAGGGTTTTTGCAGAGGAGAAGGTTCGCATTCTTTGAAAAATTTCTGTCTGCAAGGGGAGCAGGTATAATTCCGCGTCACCACTTCCTGTTTTTCCTGAGACATGTACGGACCGGTCGATTCCGGACTTCCGGGACCAAAAATCCCTAAGACAGGAACTCCAACCATTGACGCAAGGTGCATCATTCCACTGTCATTGCCAATGAACATCTGACTTTTTCTTAACAGTCCGGTCAAAACTCTCAAATTAACAGCAGGAATGATCTTGATCGTTCCTGGTGGACCATAATTTCTGATCCGGTTCAGCAATTCCGCTTCCTTTTTTGCGCCCAAAAGAACTACCCGCTTACCATCTTCTTTAATCAGTTTCTGACACAAGATGCCAAATCTCTCGGCATGCCAGCCCCGCTCTAATTTAGAAGTCCCAGGGTGCAGTGTAATAAATTCCTCATTCTCATCCAACCCCATATCCAGCAGAACTTCTCGCGTTGTGACATCCCCTTCCTGTGAAATGAGCGGGGCGAACTTACGGTCGGGAGTATCCAGCTTTAAGGATGAAAGGATTTTAAAATAATATTCAACACGGTATTGCGCCTTTTTTAAATATGGCGTTGTCGTGACAGGGTGGGTGAGAAGAATATCCCTTGCCTCGGTGTTATAGCCCAAACGGCATTTCGCCCCTGTCAGGCTTAAAAGAAACGCCGATCCAAAAGAGTTGGGGAACACCACACCAACATCAAAATTATATTTTTTCAGGTTGCGGGCAAAACCAACTCTTTGCCAAAAGCCGTTCTCTGGCCCAGACGGTAAAGTTAAAACCGTGTCGATGGCAGGATGCCCGAGAAGCAATTCATCTGAGGGAGACTTCGCGACAACAAAAATGCGGGCCACAGGGTAAGCGCGGCGCAAGGATTGTACTACCGGCAGTGTCAAAACCACATCGCCGATCCAGTTGGGCATCCACAACAAAAAACTTTGGATATCCTGACTGTGAAGGGGGCGTGTTATGTCCATGACCCTAGCCGTTAAAGATTAGCATGCGGTGAAAGCACCGCTTACAAATTGCAATGGCCTTTTTATGCCAGCAACCGCGTTCTCGGCTGAACGAGCCAACTCCTACCCGGACGAGCCAGATTTATTTAACTCTTTTTATTCGGGCACCCAGTGCGGAAAGCTTTTTTTCCATGCTTACATATCCACGATCAATATGATAAACACGAGAAATAATGGATTGGCCTTTCGCCGCCAGGGCCGCCAACACCAGTGAAGCGCTGGCTCGGAGATCCGTAGCCATTAAAGGAGCACCAGAAAGACTTTGTACACCATTGATGATCGCCGTATGTCCATCCAGCGTAATGTCAGCACCCATCCTTTTTAATTCCGCCACATGCATAAACCGATTCTCAAATATCGTCTCCATGATAATACTCTGTCCGCGCGACAAAGTCATCAGTGCCATGAACTGAGCCTGTATGTCCGTGGGGAACCCAGGATAAGGATGAGTTCTGGCATTGACGGCAAGCAAGGGACGCCCCCCCCGGACTCGGATCGAGGAGCCTTCGACTTCCACATCGACCTGAGCCTCTTGAAGTTTAAGAATAATGGGTTCCACATGCTGCGGAATACAATTTTCGACCAACACTTCTCCCTGCGTGATAGCGGCTGCAATCATATAAGTACCCGCTTCAATGCGGTCAGGAAAAATACGGCACTCGATCGGGTTCAGCGATGAGACCCCCTGAATGGTGATCATATCGGTGCCTTGACCTGTAATTTTTGCACCCGCCTGATTCAAAATATCCGCAAGAAATACAACCTCGGGTTCCTTCGCTGCATTTTCCAGAATGGTTTCACCGTCCGCAAGAGATGCCGCCATCATCAGGTTTGCAGTACCCGTCACAGAAACCGTATCAAAATAGAATTGAGTCCCCTTAAGGCCATCAACGGTTCCGTGCACATACCCCTGCTCCAGCCATACCTTCGCGCCCATTGCTTCCAGTCCTTTAATATGAAGGTCAATGGGCCGCTCTCCTATAGCACATCCTCCTGGCAGGGAAACTCGGGCTCGACCCAACTTGGCCAGCAACGGCCCCAGAACCAAACAGGAAGCACGCATCGTAGATACCAGATCATAAGGTGCTTCCGGGTTATCTGCGCAAGACGTGTCCAGAATAATTTTTTCATTTTGATCGCTTTCGACTTCCGCTCCCAGAGCCTTGAGAAGCTGAATCATGGTAACCACATCACGAACTTTTGGGACCCCTTCAATAATATTCCGTCCACGAGTCAATAGTGTTGCAGCCAGAACAGGAAGAACCGCATTCTTGGCTCCGCTGATCTTGACAACTCCTTCTAAGGGCCGCCCACCCTCTATGATAACCTTATCCATTCAGAATCCTCTTGCGGGCCAGCACAACTCTGTCATAACCGGAATAATCCTGTACCACCTGAATGTCCTGATAGCCAGAACCACTTTCCATTAATGCAACCACAGCTGCGGCCTGCGTGTGCCCGATTTCCAAAGCCAGCAAACCATCGTCTTCCAGTTTTTCCCATGCACTCGGAACGATGAACCGGTAATAGTCCAGACCATCTCTCCCGCCATCCAAAGCCTGAACCGGTTCATATTGCCGGACCTCAGGCATGCACTTGAATAAGTTTTCCGATTCAATATAAGGGGGATTGGAAACAATAAGGTGATACGGTCCTTGCCAGTCTGCCTGCATCAGATCGGCGGACACAAAACAAACTTGATCTGCCACTGCATGACGCAAGGCATTTTTTCGCGCGACCTCCAGGGTTGACTTGTCAATCGCCATGATTTGGCTTTGAGGAATTTCCTTTGCTAAAACAATAGCAAGGATTCCCGACCCGGTACCCAAGTCAAGAATTCGCACTGGCGAGGATTTTCTTGCCAAGGCCTTCAAACATTGCTCAACTAAAATTTCCGTTTCTGGCCGAGGTGTCAGAACTTTTTCATTCACTGAAAATTCAAGCGACCAGAATTCCTGGACTCCGGTAATGTGAGAAACCGGTTCGCGCAAAACCCTTCTCTCGATTCTCGAACAAAAATTTTCCGCCTCAATACGACTCAAAACCCGATCCGGGTATGTCATCAATTCTGTTCTCGATATATTCAGGCTCTCCGCCATTAAGACTTCCGCATCCAATCGGGGCGATGCAACCTCTGCCTGTAAAAGTTTGTGCTGAGCCCAATCGAGAAAGGAGGTGAGATTTTGACAACGGTCCATTTTTTTCACTTCAAGAACCTCCACCCTATTCCCCCTTCAAAGCCAGTGTCTGAAAATGGAGCGTTAACGCATCAATAATGTCAACAAGGTCTCCCTCCATCACTAAAGACAGTTTATGCAGGGTTAGACCGATCCTGTGGTCGGTCACTCGCTCCTGTGGATAGTTGTAGGTTCGAATACGTCCACTACGATCACCGGAGCCCACCTGCTGTTTGCGTTCATTGGCCATGGACTCATGTTGCTTTCTTTGTTCCTCGTCATATAACCGGGCCCTTAAAACCTTCATAGCTTTTTCCCGGTTCTTATGTTGCGATTTTTCATCCTGACAGGTCACTATCATTCCGGTAGGAATGTAAGTCAAACGGACCGCTGAATCTGTGGTATTGACACTCTGCCCACCTGGCCCCGATGAACGATAAACATCTATTTTTATATCCGCCGGATTTATCTTGATGTCCACATCCTCCACCTCCGGCAAAACCGCGACCGTCACTGCAGAGGTGTGAATGCGTCCCTGGCTTTCTGTGTCAGGAACCCGTTGCACCCGAT
>JACNKA010000145.1 GCA_014382285.1 Nitrospinota bacterium
CCCAAGGCTCAACGATGGTAGATCCGATTCCGCCATGCGGCCAAGTGGTCGCACCGAACGCATGGTCATGCCAGAATACCAACCCAACATCAGCATCTACCCACCAACGATACCGAACGTACTCGGTCGTGACAATCTGACCCGCTTTGTGAGCGTGCGTCATGCCTTCGTTGAATTTGATGGTGTATTTGCCGTCTTTGGACGGGCCTTTATTGGGATCAGGCATAATGTTCTCGATCCAGCGTGCATCCTTGCCATTGGGAACTTCGATACCAACAATGATATCGGAACCAACATGGTAGGTGGGCGAATGCTCCGCCATCTGAATCTTGATCGTGCGATCACCCGGTTTCGTTGCCTCCAACAGCTTGGCATTCATCGGGATCGGCATGCTCACATGATGCCCATCTTTCATCTTCTTAGTGAACTGCGTGTAAGACCTCATAGACTGATCGTAAGAGAAACCTGAAATTACGCCGTCTGAAGCCTGATTGTCGAACTGGAAGAAATGCGGATGGATGTTGATTTTAGACATCTGAAAATTGGTAAAATCATCATCATCCCACTCACTTGAAAGCAGAACGTCTACACAGTCATACACGTTGGCACGAATGACCAACGGAATGGCTTTTTTAGGATCTGCTTTCACTTCCGCCATTTCTTCATCGATAACATAGATCAAGCCGTATTTATCGATGATCGGCGGTGTGCTCCCAACCGCGCCAGAAAGCTCGATTGGGGTATTGATGAAATGCAGGTTGTACTGCTTGCGTCCAGCACCTGGAGGACAAAGGCTCCAACGGCCTTGTTCACCCGGTTTGGCGCCACCCGTATTCTCCATATCAGGGCCACTTCGCGCGCTACCGGATTCCGTTGAAGTAATAACCTCCGAATCGGTCTGCATATGGAACGGCTCCAGCCAGGGAGCGCCACCATGGTTACGCGCAAAAGGAACACGCTTACCAAAATGCGGATTCATATGAGGCCACGCCAGTTTGCCATGTTCATCGAACATAAGCGGATGACGTTTGCCAGGATGAGGGGATTTGTATTTCGGCCATTTGATAACCGTCTCCCGCTCTGACAGAACCTGATTGCCTTTCCAGTCATAGTCCCAGACAGATCCGTCATACGACTTGATCTGTTTGATGGGATCATCAAAGTGACCAGGCTGGCCCTTGGGCGGAAGCATGTACTTAACCCAATCCTTGATGTTAACGACGGGAGTAGCTTTCGTCCAGTCGCTCTTGCCTTTATCTACGATTTTAAACTTCTTGCCAAACCAGTCCATGGTCCTGCCAACCAGTTTGTCAGAAGTCTGTCCATGAGGAATGCGTCCCACACGATCAGGAAGCTCCTTCAACGGACGCATGACATCAGTACTGCCGGTTGGGTAATTACCATCCTGCAGAACGTTGTATACCCGCCAATAGCCCCACATACCCGCTACGTAATGATGCGCAACGTGACAATGGAACAGGAAGTCGCCAGCAAGACGCTGACAGAGACCCGAACCACACTCGGTCTCAAGATCGAGAACCTCGGACGGCCCAATAACTTCTACATCAACCCGGTCAGTTGTGGTGCGAACTACCGGATATTTAACCGGACCATCGTAAGCGGCCTGAGTCAAGTTTTTAAGTTGTACTTCCCGCTGCGGAGAACGGGTCCAGCGAATGGTTCCACCATGCGGATGATGTGAGTGAAACACCTCACCACCACCATGTACCAAACGGAACTTCGCCGGGTCACCCAGATAAGAACGCGGGATCGTCGTCGGAGCATCTCCGAAAGTATAGGAACTATAAGCTAAGGATTCGTCTTCGAAATGAAACTTCTTTTCCTGCTGAGCCAGGTTGTTGATACCAAACGGCTCAGAGCGGAAGTTCATGGCGCGAGCAGAAGGACGGTAAGCGTCTGTCTGCGGATCACGCTGAGGAATCATTTCACCATGACGATTAAGAGGACGGAAAGACTCGTCACCGACCTCGTGGTACATCAGAGTAAACTCGCGGAAGTCACGAGCGTCGTCATTGGCGATCATGGCCATCCAGCCGCTTTCCAGCGGACCGCCGGTCCATGGATCTACATAACGAGAACCTTTCGGCTCAACGATCATGGTGCCGATCAAACCCAAAGAAGAAGGATCACGACCCGCATGATTCTGGATCATGTGTCCGCCTTCCTGCTCATCAATGGGAATGTACCACTCGTATACCTGTGACTCACCAGCAGCAATGATCGCGCCCGGAGTAGCCGCCGTATCAGGCTGACCGCTGGAGCTGATGATCATCGCAGAACCGTTCACCTGAAAACCGGCATCTTCATCTTCGAGCGAGTTGGTGAACTTAACCCGAAGACAATCGCCCTGGTTGGCGCGAATAACAAAAGGTTGAATCGCATCGCCCTGAAGCCCGTTGGAAACTGCACCGGGATCAAGTTCATCTTCACGAGCCGCAGCATTCTTTTCTTCTTCTGCGCGAACTCTGGCGATCTCTTTATTGAGGACATACATGTAACCGGGATAATAGTCGCCCCACTGGTTCACAGTGATCTCGACGTTGATCGCGGATACATCGTATTTTTTAACGGGAGCGTTACCAGGACAATGGGCGCCTTTATAAACTTTGGCAGCTGCTTCTGTAGGCCCGAGCAAATAACTTTGCCCCAACTGATGGGCAGCCCAGGAATCGTGAAATCCGCCGCCAGATGAAGCTGGGCTGGCGTGCTCTTTAAGTTTGGACTTCAATTGATCCATGACCTTCATGAAGGTCTGATCCATTTTGTCCTGCCTGCCTTCCATGCCGCCCATTAATTCTTCATGGTCGACCTGATTTTCAAGCTTTTCCAACCATGCAGGTTTGTCTACCGCAGGATTGCCCAGATTGTGACCGCCATGTGAATGGTCCGTCGAGATCGCACCAGCCGGGACACAAAGCCCCAACGTAACGAGAACGACAGCCAACGCATGCCAGTTTTTCCACCCCTTTTTGACACCAAACATTTCTACCTCCTAAGTAGTGCGTCTAAAAATGGCTAAATAAAAACCGTATGAATGTTGTTTTTTCCTGAACCCATATGCCGGCCCATTCCACCCCTTAAATGGTGGGCCGAAAAATATAACCCCTTATATCAAAAGGTTTATAAGATAAATCCCTTAAAGCACAAAACCCCCGCACACAAAAACCTTGCATTTTGGGTGCGCCAATTTAACAAATTTAATTTTCCCTTACAAGCCCCAAATGAAATTTTTCATCATTTCGCCAAACTAACAGAAAAATCGGGCTTCCTTTCTCAATTTCACCCAATAAGCGGTCAAATTCGAGTTGGTTCTCCACAGGCTCCCCATTGACCGCCATAATCAGGTCTCCCGACTGCAACCCCTTCAAACCGGCAGAGCTTTCAGGGTTTACCCTGGACACCAACGCCCCATTGGGCAGGTTCGTGTCTTTTCCAGGAGTCTCCACGCTAAACCCCAGTCCTGATGGACTCAAAGGCGGCAAATCGGCCAATAGCTGGGTCTTATTCTTTCTCGATTCCAGTTTTACAGGCACCACTCTGGACTTGCCATCCCGGAGAATATCCATATTGATGGTCTGCCCCGGCGTGATCGCCCCAATCACTCGGATCATTTTATTCGGGGAGTCGATGTCCGACCCGCCAATTTTCAAGATGATATCTCCTACTTTAAGCCCCGCGAGATCAGCCGGGTCCCCCTCAAAAACAGAGTTGATGATGACCCCCACCCCTTTCTGCCCCTTCGTCTGCTTGGCAACCTCTTCTGTTACCGGGTCTATACCAACCCCAAGCCAGCCTCGATGTACCTCACCATGCTCCACCAACTGTTCCACCACATGTTTGACCATATTGGACGGAATGGAAAACCCTATACTCTGGGCATAATTGATGATCGCTGTGTTGATGCCTATCACTTCTCCTTTAATATTCAGGAGCGGCCCGCCACTATTTCCCGGATTGATAGAAGCATCGGTCTGTATGAAGTCTTCATAGCGGGAGAGGTTGACGTTTTCCCTTTTGAGTCCACTGATAATACCAAAAGTGGTCGTGTCGTTGAGTCCATAGGGGTTGCCCACCGCGACCACCAATTGCCCGACCCTGACTTTACTGGAGTCGCCAAACTTAACCTCGGCCAGCGGCGTCTCGGATAAAACGTGAACCACCGCAAGATCGGTGTCTTTATCAGCCCCCAACACCTCACCAATGATCTCCCGACCATCCTTGAAGGTCACCTTGATTTTGTTAACGCTGCGCACCACATGACTGTTGGTAACGATGAGGCCCTTTTCGGCATTGTAAACAACCCCTGCCCCTGCATTGGCTGGCCTGCCCTTGTTAGGCAGCCCTTGCCCAATAGCACCTTTGGCTATATAAGGCGACAGGCTGACAACCGCTGGACGAACCTGATCGGCAAGTTCCACCAATTCATTTTCTACTTGTTCTAGAATTCCGGCTTCACTGGTAAGAGGAATCAAAAAAAACAGAACCAGTAAAATAAAGTTCACTTGCAGGCTGAGTTTTTTAATTTTCAAAATAAAAGTTACTCCGCTGATCCACGCATTGAAGGAAAGAACGCCATTTTGAATGGAAAAAATTCACTCTTCACTTTTTTTCACTTCCAGAGCTTGATTTTTCAGCTGGGGCATGAAAAAGTAAGAGTATATTAAAAGCTCAGTAAATGTATTGAAGTTTATATAAACTATCCATTCCTCTGTCAAGTGGAACACTCTTATGACATTACAATCCATTGATTTCGAAGCTAAATCTGCAGAAGAACTATTACGTTGGAGTATGGATCAGTACGGCCTTGAAGCCGGGTTGGCCTCCAGCTTCGGTCTGGAAGATATGGTGCTCATCGACATGATCGCCAAACTCGATGGCCCCCTCACTATCTTCACCCTCGATACCGGCCGACTTCACGAGGAAACTTATGACGTTATGGAACGGGTGCGATCCAAATACGGGCTCGAAATTAAAACCTATTTTCCTAATCAGGACAAAGTCGAAAGTCTGGTTCGGGAAAAAGGCTTCTTCTCGTTCCGTGAAAGTGTGGATAACCGCAAGGAGTGTTGCTACATCCGCAAGGTGGAACCGCTGAACCGGGCATTGGGCGAACTGAAAGCCTGGATAACAGGATTAAGACGAACGCAGGGTGTCACCCGCACAGACATTGCCAAAGTCCTGGAGGATGCGGATCATCCCCCTCTAATAAAAATTAATCCATTGGCAGAATGGACCGAGGAACAGGTGATGACCTATATTATCGAGAATAATGTACCCATCAATATTCTGCATAAAAGAAATTATCCCAGTATCGGCTGTGCGCCCTGCACAAGGCCGGTGGAACAAGGCGAAGACATTCGCGCTGGACGCTGGTGGTGGGAAAATCCGGAACATAAAGAATGCGGCCTGCACAACCGGCCAGCGTGACGCGACAACCGGGGCTTTATCCGGCGATTTTCATAAACCTCATGCTTACACCATGCCTCTTATAAATAAAACCTGTCAGTTTGTAGAGCAACAACTTGCAGGCGATGGCTCTGGCCATGACTGGTGGCATATTCATCGGGTGTGGAACCTGGCAAAAAATATCGCCGAGCAGGAGGGTGCAAATTTACTCATCGTCGAATTGTCGGCGCTGCTCCACGATATTGCCGACTGGAAATTCCATGACGGGGATGAAAGCAAAGGCCCGCAGATGGCGGAACACTTCCTCATAGAAAACCAGGTGGATCGTGATGTGATTGACCCGGTCATCGAAATCATCGCTACGCTCTCTTACAAAGGTGCCGGGGTTGCCACACCAATGAAAACACTTGAAGGAAAAGTGGTGCAGGATGCAGATCGACTTGATGCCATAGGGGCGATGGGCATTGCCCGCACATTCGCCTACGGCGGACACAAAAACCGTTTGATGTATCACCCGGATGAAAAACCGGTTCTGCATCAGAGTTTTGCTGATTACAAAAAAAATACGGGACACACCATCAACCATTTTTACGAAAAGCTGCTTTTATTGAAAGACCGGATGAACACCGCCTCGGCCAAACAAATGGCAGAAGGAAGGCATCAGTTCATGCAGACTTATCTGGATCAGTTTTATGAGGAGTGGGATGGAAAAGCTTGAAATTCTGCACAAAGCATCAGACTTGATTAAAAAATCAAAGCGTACACTTTTTTTAACCAGCGCTGGCATGAGTGCCGATTCCAATATCCCCACATTCCGAGATAAGAACGGTTATTGGAAAAACTTCCCCCCTTTCAAGGACAAGAATCTGGAAGCGCAGGACCTGGCTAGTCCCTGGGCATTTCGCAATGAACTGCCGCACGCCTGGGCTTTCTATGAATGGCGACGGCGTAACGCCGAGGAAAACCAGCCGCACGAAGGTTACCGGGTCATCAACAAATGGCTTGAGGCTCAGGACGGATTCATCCACACCACCAACACCGATGGGTTGCATTTAAGGTCGGGTTGCCCTGAAGACCGCATCCTCGAAGTTCACGGCTCGATGTGGCGACTGCAATGTCTCGACACCTGCACCCACCAGTTTTGGGAAGAACTTTCGGTTCCTCTTTGTGATCTGAACACGGGCACCATGAAAGCCTCTAATTATCCAACATGTAAAAGTTGCAGGGGAATCGCCCGCCCTCATATCCTCATGTTCGGGGATGGAGAATACATCGGGCACCCGGAGCAGGAAGGAAGTTTTAGGCAGTTTGTGCAGGAGCCAATAGATCTGGCAATCCTGGTCGGCAGTTCAGGAGCCGTGCCCACTAATGATTATATTGCGGTTCATCTTATGGAACGGGGAACCCCGGTCATCAATATTAACCTGGACCCATCCAGCAATCGCATTGTTAACACAGAACTTTTTATCGAAATGAAGGGCAAAGAAGCATTCACCGAACTGGATAGAATCACATTCGCAAGCGGTGATTGAGCCCCGTCACAGCTTCGGTATAGATCGGGCCGCAGATTTTATATTTCCGTGAGTTTGCAATTTATAGTATCCTCCCACTAGCCGTGCGGGCAACGAATAGATCGTGAAACCAGGCATGTATTTATCGCGTGCGCTATCACTTCATTCGCTTCATGCCCAGAGGGGTGAAATAAAAATATTGCAAGCTACCAATGAAACAGTTGTTTCTTTGTCCATAAAAGAATTTCCCGAACCAGGAGTTTAATATGCGGATCGTGCTTTTGACGTTAATGGTTTTATTGATACAGCCGATTCCTTCCTTCGCCAAATGTGAGCAGGCGGACATATGTAAAATGATAAAAAAAATGGACCACTTCTCGATCCTCAACGCATGCCCTGGAGCGGGGCCTATGCTTAAAGAGTGTCGGCAGGTCAGCGAAAGCGTGCTTGAAGAACTGGCGAAGCCCAGCTTTATCGACAATGGAGATGATACGGTGACAGACACCGTCAACAAACTGCGCTGGATTAAAAAGGGTGTGACAAACAAATTAAAACTAAAAGATGCCATGGCTTTTGCCGAAGCTGAAACTTTTGCAGGAAGTTCTGATTGGCGCTTGCCAACCCTTTCCGAATTAAAAACTCTTATCAATTCAGAGCGAACCATCAATGCCGGCGGGAAAAAGGCTTGGATCAACCCCATCTTTGATGATGGTCTCGGACATTATTACTGGACCACTACCACCTGCGATCAGTTATCGGTCATAGAAGACCGCTACCAGAAAAAAATATGTCAGCAAGGAGCAGGCGCCGCCTGGCTGGTACATTTTAATATTAACGCCATTTTCTGGTTCAACACCACTGAGGAAAGACCCCATAGCTGGCTGGTGCAGAATGTGGAATAAACAAAATCGCTCCGCTCCTTTATAGAGCTGAAACTTATAATTCAGCCGCCATGAATAATCGGTGTGCCTTTGGGCAAAATCTTCCTCTATTTGACTGAATTTCAAGGAAAAAAAGAATCCTCCCCCCTCTTTTCCCCATCCACATAACTGAACCATTTTTATTTCCTGAAACCCAAGCTAAAAATTTCACCCTTTGACGGACTGCAATAATTTGAACTTTCAAAACCGCTTTATCGGGCTGGGGCCTGAGTTTTATCAGGCCAAGACCCCCGACCCGGTGACAGACCCTTATCTGATTGATTTTTCTCCTTCGGCCGGGCAATTGATCGACCTTTCCCCAGAAGCAGGGAGTAGCAGGGGTTTCATAGACCAATTCAGCGGAAACGCTCCTATGACAGGGGCTCAGCCTTTAGCAATGGCTTATTCAGGACACCAGTTCGGTTCTTACAATCCCCGGCTGGGAGATGGGCGCGGGCTCTTGCTGGGAGAGGTTCAAAACCAGGGCCAGGAAATGTGGGACATTCACCTGAAGGGTGCCGGGCCAACCCGGTTTGCCCGAGGATTTGATGGAAGGGCAACCCTCAACTCATCCATCCGCGAACACCTGGCAAGCGAAGCTTTAAATGGACTGGGGGTTCCCACCACCCGTTCGTTAGCCGTCATTGGCATCCGCGAACTGATCTACCGGCAAAGACCCGAATTGGCAGCCGTATTAGTCAGGATCGCCGATTCACATATCCGCTTTGGCAGTTTCGAGTTTTTTCACTACACCGGCCAGGAAAAAAATGTAGAACGGTTGTTGGAGTTTTCCATTCGAAATTATTATCCAGATATTGTCGAAGAATCCGACCGGTATCGAATATTTTTTCAACGCACCCTCCAGCGCACCGCAAAGCTCATCGCAAAATGGCAGGCGGTGGGGTTCATTCATGGCGTGATGAACACCGACAATATGTGCATAACCGGCACCACCTTTGACTACGGCCCCTATGGATTCATGGACCATTTTGTGCCTAACTATACACCGAATCATTCTGACACGCATGGCCGGTATGCCTATAACCAGCAACCTGAAATGGGTTTCTGGAACCTCAATAAATTAGCCGAAACTCTTACACCACTGATTGGTGCTGAAATTCTGGAAGAAGAAATGAAACAGTACCAGCCGACTTTCAATCGCTTCTACCGTGAAGAGATGAGTAAAAAATTGGGGCTTGCCATTCTGGACTCGGAGTTCACACAACTGGTTCAGAAAATGTTTCAACTGCTTCATGACCATCAACTTGACTACACCAATTTCTTCAGGTTTCTCGCGAACTACCCCATTCAATCCGCAAGCAGTAATAACGATGATTTGAGATCGTGGCTGAGCCACTACCTTGAGCTGGCCCAACGTGAGGGCATGAGCCATGAAGAACGAAAAGCACAAATGGATGCCACCAACCCAAAATTCATTTTACGAGCGCATCTATTACAAACGGCACTCGACAAAGCACTCAAGGAATCAGATTTTTCTGAAATTTCACGCCTCAGAATTCTTCTGGAAAACCCGTTCCAGGATCAGCCCGAAGTTTTTGAAGAACACGAAATTGAGCATTATACTCAGGACACCCCGGAAACATTTGCCTGCCGACAAACCAGTTGTTCTGCATAATCAAAGCAATCTCATAGATTGCAGAAAGGAAACATGATTCTGTTAGACGGAGAAATCACCGAGATCAATACTCCCCCTAATAAAGCCGACCAGTTTCGAGAACTCACCATCTGGATTCCTGAAACAGGAGAACATGTGGAGATAACATGCTTCATTCATGAGCTCCAAAAATCTGGCCTTGAAGAGGGGAACAAGATTTCCATTAAAATCGAAAAGAAGTTCGATGTCGAGTCTTTGACCCGCGATCTGTTAAAACCTCAATAGTGCCGGGTACGTATTGGAAAATGCCTGCGTGGCTTTTTGTTTTCCTTATTGGTAATATAAAGGTTCTCTAAATTACCAGTCCCCTGAAAGTTCCACCAACGTTTATGCGTAAAATAAAAGAACTCGGCGAATTTGGGCTCATCCACCATCTTTCTTCGCGCTTGAAGTTCCGCGCCGCCGATTCGATTCTGGGCATCGGTGATGACTGTGCGGTTTATCCGGTTAAATCAGGGACGAATGAAGTCATCTCCACAGATGCGCTGGTTGAGGGCATCCATTTTAAGCTTTCCACCACAACGCCTGAGGCCCTGGGCCGAAAAGCCCTGTCCGTCAGCCTCAGTGACATTGCCGCAATGGGAGGGGCTCCAAAAAGGGTGCTGGTGACGTTGGGAATTCCAAAAAAGATTTCAGTGTCGTACCTCGACAAGCTGTATTCCGGCTTCAACGAAATATGTAACCAGTTCCAGGTAGAACTCGCTGGTGGGGACACTGTCTCTTCTCCTAAATGTTTTTTCATAAATGTTGCGGTCATCGGGGAAGCAAACCGCGTTTTCACTCGTCAGGGTGCTAAACCGGGCGATCTCATTTTTGTGACAGGGACGTTGGGCGATTCAAGCCTGGGATTGCAGCTGCTCAACAAAAAGAAAAGAGCCCACGAAGACCACAAGTTTCTGATCGAGAGGCATCTGGACCCGACAGCAAGAGTTCACGAGGCTGGCATCTTGTCCCGTTCAAAAATAAACATTACCTCAATGATAGACATCAGTGACGGTCTGGTCCAAGACCTTTACCATATTTGCAAATCCTCCAAGGTGGGCGCCCAAATCCATGAAGATCGGCTACCCCAATCTCCGGAATTTACACGTACCTGTAACAGGAGTTCAATCCCACCTCTTCCACTCCTTTTAAATGGAGGAGAAGATTATGAATTACTGTTTACTTTGCCTACTGATGGTGTTAAAAATTTAAATAGGCAGTTTTTAAAAGCTAAAGTACTTGTTACGCAAATCGGGGAAATTGCTCTCAAATCCAGGAAAGTTTTACTGAAGATGAGAGACGGTACAATGAAAACCCTTCCAGAGTCAGATGGCTTCAATCATTTTTAAGTTCAATGTCGATAACTTCCCCTTCCCATATTTGCAAATTGCCAAATCGAGTTATAGTGCAATTCGATTCACAAGTGCCCGCCAAACTTGAGGTATCTTAAAAGTTTTGGATGATTCATTATTTTCCCGTTCACTGTTATTGGTGTTTCTACTTCTGTGTTCGGCCTTTTTTTCAGCCTGTGAGGTGGCCTATTTTTCTCTAAATTCTCTTCAGCTGAATGAGATGTCAGAGAAAAAGGGACGCATGGGTCGAATTGTAAACTCCCTCCTGGAAAAACCGCGAGAACTGCTCATCACCATTTATATTGGCAATGAATTCGTCAATATTGCTGTTTCTGTCGTGGTCACCTCCATTGCGATTAATATTTTTGGCAGCCTCGGCGTGGGCATTGCCATTGGGGTTGGTACTCTACTCCTGCTGGTTTTCGGCGATATCATCCCGAAGAGTATTTCTATAAAGTTTGCCCAACCCTACGCCTTGTTTTCAGCATATCCGTTAAAAGTCTTCGCTAAACTTGTTCAGCCTGCCCAGAAACTGTTCTCTATTTGGACAGAAAAGATCATCTGTTCTATGGGAATCCTGCCGCATGGTCTCAAAGAATCTCCCATAACAGATGAGGAGTTCCGAGCCATGGTACAGGTGGGTGAAGGGGAAGGTGTTATCGATTCAGATGAAAGGGAGTTGATCCAGAATGTTATTGAGTTTGGTGAGACAACGGTAGGAGCGGTCATGACCCCAAAAATTGATATGTTCACCGTTAACATTGAGGACAGTCTGGATGATATTCTACCCCGGATCATAGAGAATTTTTACTCCCGGGTGCCTGTATATGGAGTAGCAGATGAAAGTATTATGGGAATTTTGTTCACCAAGGACCTTACACGACTTAAACATTTACCTCGCGAGAAGGTCAACTTGAAAAGCATTCTGCATTCCACCATTTCTGTTCCACAGTCAAAAAAAATCAAGGAAATGCTTGAAGAGTTCAGGAAGCTGAAAAGGCATATGGCCATCGTACTCGATGAATATGGAAGCGTCTGCGGGCTGGTCACGCTGGAAGATATCATTGAAGAGCTGGTCGGAGAAATTGACAGTGAAATGCGGCAGGATGAACTCCCGTTAAAGAAACTGAATGAGAATCATTATCGCATTGTGGGTGCTTATAGCCTGGCAGAGTTCAATGAAAGTTTTCAGAGCGAGCTACCTGAGAATGATTACGACACGGTTGGTGGCTATGTTTTCGGGCTATTTGGCCGAATTCCCCGGTCAGGTGAGTCGACCACCATTGACAGGTTTAAGTTCCGTGTCGAAAAAATGAAGGGTTCGAGAATCCTGAGTCTCTTCCTCACTATTATGAGTCCTCGCCCATTGCCGGATAAAGAGCAGGATGAGGCTCCAGAAGACTAATGGATTTCGCGACAACATTCATACTGGTGCTACTGGGAATACTGCTGGAAGCATTTTTTTCCGGCTCTGAAATCGGCATGGTTTCTGTAAACCGGATAAAAATGAAGCACCTTGCCGAAGATGGAAGTTCCGCCGCCCAATCCGTTTTAAAATTGCTCGATAACCCTGAACGGCTCTTCACCACAACCTCCCTGGGAACCAATCTGGCAATGGTAGCCAGCACCGCTGTGTTCACCGCGTTCATGGTCACTCACTTTGGAGATTCCGGCGAATGGATGGCTATGCTGATGATTTCTCCTTTGATATTTTTTGTGGGAGAAATCATTCCAAAAATTATTTTTCAGCATCGTGCCGATTCCGTCATGTTATTCATGATCTATCCGCTGATTTTTTTCTATAAAATCCTGTCCCCATTCACATCCTGGTTATCAAAAATATCGACAAAGCTCACCAATCGTGTTCAGTTGGCCTCAACGGCAGACCATAAGACCTTCAGTCGAGATCAGCTTCGGGGAGTGTTGAGCCTGGAGTCGCAGACCGTAGATTTAGGAGTAACGGAAAAGAAAATCATCCACAATATTTTCAATTTTGGCGAACTTCGTGCGGAACATTGCATGGTGCCTCTCATTCAAATGATCGCCATAAGAGATACCGCTACAATGATGGAGGCCCATGATGTCGCAAACGATTCCGGCTTCTCACGTCTGCCTGTTTTTCATGAGCGAATGTATAATCTCATTGGGATTTTAAACACCTTCGACCTTTTAGACCAACCTGCTGACCACACCCCCATCACTAGTGTCATCCGACCTGCCTATTATATTCCTCCGAATAAAAAAGTTGACGACCTCCTCAAAGAGCTCCAGAAAAAGGGTTTACATATAGCCATCGTGGTGGATGAGTATGGAGGTTGTATTGGCTTGATAACAATTGAGGATTTGCTAGAAAAAATTGTCGGTGAAATTGAAGATGAATACGACAAACCCGAGAAATCCTACAAACACTACGCGGACGGAGGATATCTGGTGGATGGCAGTGCGGAAATAAGTGTTCTCAACGATACCCTCGGCTGGGACCTACCCAGTGGAGACTTCGAAACTCTTGCCGGTCTGGTCATTGATCGGCTGGAAAGAATTCCTAACTCCGGTGATCAGGTTTTGGTAGGCGCCTACAGGCTAACCGTTAAAGAAACCAGTAAGCGAAAAATCCTCTCCCTCATCATCCGCAAATTGGAACCACCGCAGGAAACCGGCGTTGACGAAAAAAATCCGACAGCTTAAAGCTTTCTAACTTTTTCCAACTCCTGAAAGGCCGACTGAACCTTAAGAAACTTCAGGTGGGCCGCATGAACCGTATTTTCATCTTCCATGGCAACCCGGTCAGGATGACACTGACTGGCTAGTTTTCGGTAGGCTCTTTTGATTTCATCATTCGAAGCACCGGAGGAAAGTCCCAATATATGATAAGGGGTTATAAAAGGTTCGAGTGAATACTTTATCCTGATTTCGTTATGTTGCTCGTAAGACAGCCCCAGTTCCAACCCGATTTTTTTTATCAGGGATTGAGTATCTTCACCCAAAGCGTTCTCGACCAAATTAATCTGATAGCAAAGCGCAAGAAGTAAAAGGTTGTAATTGTTCTGGCAGGATTTTTTGTATTCCTTCACAAACTGGTTAATATCCGGTTTTTTGGACTGGACTTCATCTATCAATCTATCAAGGGACTGCAAATCCGGAGAACCATAACCCAGGTTTTTCATAAAAAAATTATGGATCACGGCCACTTGTTTAGCAGTCACGGCTCCTGACTCCATAGCTACACGCGTCAAAATGACGACCAGACTTGTTATAAACTCACCCTGATGGATAATGCCGGGCAAACTTTCCTGCAGTTTTTTCTGGAGTTTTTTACCCAAAAAATGTTCAATGGTGCCGCCAATAACAGCACCCAAAGGACCACCACGTAAAAAACCCAAACCAGCACCCATCCACCATGACATATGATAATTTTCACTCACATAATAAAAAAAGGCACTATATCATAAACGCTGCAACAGGCATCCTCTACGATAAATGTCCCGCAAATTGAGAGGTTGGCATAATTGAAAAACAATCCACAGGAGGAAACAGTTAATGGTCAAACACATTGTTATGTTCAAACTGGCAGAAAAGAATCAGGAAAACCTGAGTCAGGCCATGGCGGCCCTCAACAGCCTGAGGGGGAACATTGAAACCTTGAAGTCTTTAGAGCTGGGCACCGATTTTTTGAGTTCTGAAAGGAGCTACGATATCGTTCTTTCAGCGCTTTTTGAAGATCGTGAGGGGTTGAAAATATATGCGAGTCACAAAAATCATCTACCAGTTGTAGAGAAAATGCGTTCACTTTGCTCCTCATCCATCGTTGTGGACTACGAAACTGAATGACATCGGCTTTGGCGTTCTCAAAAAATGCGGTTTTTTATGCCATCTGGGCAAATAAAATGTTGTACTTTATTTTCGCAGGTGCTAAGGTTCAAGGAATTTTTATCCAGCCATGGATAAAATGCAAAGGATTTTGAGTTACCTTCCCGAATGAATTCATTATAAGAGTTCCCTAATATAGGAGATTCGGCAATGGCAACGAAAAAAAAGGCAGCAAAAAAAGTCGCCAAAAAGAAAACTTCTGCAAAGAAGAAGGTCACGGTCAAGAAGAAAGCTTCTGCAAAGAAGAAGGTCACGGTCAAAAAGAAAACTTCTTCAAAAAAGAAGGCAACGGTCAAGAAGAAAACTTCTGTAAAGAAGAAGGTCACAGCTAAGAAAACCGTAAAGCCTGCAAAAAAGACCGTTGCAAAAAAAGCCTCTAGGAAAACTGTTGCTAAAAAAGCATCCCAAAAGAAAAATAAACCAACCCCGGCTTTAAAGAAAACAGCTAAAGCTGAGGTGAAAAATAAAAAAGCTTCAGCAACTAAGGCCAAACCAGGCAAGTTGCGCTTAGTCAGACAAGAGCATCCTCAACTAGACCCCGCAGTACTTAAAATCCGCGAGCGGCTTATTGTCACACGCGGTGAATTATTGAAATTGATTCAGGCTTCACAGTCGATCGAACGTGATGCTGGAGATTTGACATTCAGCAACGAAATTGACCTTGCCTCAAGTCTTGAGGGGCGGGAAATGATTTTTCAATTGACCAGCAGGGATCGCAAAGAACTTAAGTTGATTGAAGAAGCGTTATTCAGAATAAACAACGGTAGTTACGGGGAATGTGAATCCTGCGAAAAGAAGATCACCCTGAAGCGCCTGCAAATTATGCCGTTGACCGCTTTATGCATTGAGTGTCAGGAAGCCGCCGAGAATCTCTAACAACACCTTTACTGGCCGTGGCACTTTTTGTGTTTCTTACCACTTCCACACGGACAAGGATCGTTCCGACCAACTTTACTTTCACCGCGCCGAACCGTTACGGGTTTTTCCAGAGGGTCCGCGTTTCCCCTGTGTTCTATAACCTTCTGAGGCTTGCTGACCAACTCATCCGGCACCTCCACTTCCTGATTAACCTGAACCTTGAACAAATATTCCGTGGTCTCTTCCTTGATGCGTGCCATCATGTTACTGAACAGGTCAAACCCTTCTTTCTTATATTCTGTCAAAGGGTTTTTCTGGGCATAACCCCGCAAACCAATCCCTTCCTTGAGATGATCCATGCCTAGCAGATGATCTTTCCAGAGCGAATCCAGAATCTGAAGCATGATGACTTTTTCAACATGCCGCATGAAATCGGCATCAATACCCACTTCCTTTGCTTCATAGGTCCGGGTCACCGCCTCCATAACAGCATCATGAAGCTTCTCTCTATTGCAATGCTCCAACTCCAGCGTTGTGCTCTCCTGAAGGAGTAATTCATGATCGCCAGATTTTTCAATATGAACCGCAAACTGCCTTTCCAGCAACTCATGCAATCCCTCAATGTCCCATTCTGCCAGATGTATCTTTTCATGGGCGATGTC
>JACNKA010000170.1 GCA_014382285.1 Nitrospinota bacterium
AACACGGGGCAAGGTCAACATATCACGGACACACTCAGGGTGACACAAGGAGTTAACCGGGCAAGTTAAATCCACACCCTCCCAGCCTCCCCTCATGATAGGGGAGGAGCGTATATTTGCCACCGGCGACTTCCCCGGGCCACGTAGAGGCGTTGCTAACTGAATTGGGTTTTCAATATTTCAGGATGGTTTAAAGCCTGCATCTCTTGTTGAGCAAGCAAACGGAAAGCCTTCTGGCTTTTTTCTTCCAGATCAGGCCCGCCGGGGGACTGGAACGTCAGCGGGTTGATCGACCTGCCGTTTTTCCGCAGATGAAAACAAAGGTGGGCTCCCGTTGCGGCCCCGGTGGCACCTACATAGCCGATCACCTGACCTTGTTGGACTTTCTTTCCCCGTGACAAGTTTGCCGCATATCTCGACAAGTGAGAATAAGAGCTTTCATACCCATTAGGGTGTTTCAACTTCAGATGTTTTCCTGAACGGGCATTGCGCGACACTCTGAGCACCTCCCCATCACTGATGGCATAAATCGGTGTTCCGCGTGGAGCCGCATAATCAACAGCCCGATGAGCCATATGTTTTTTATATATGGGGTGAAATCGTTTGTGGGTGAACCTTGATGTGATCCGGGTATATTTTAACGGACTCTTCAAAAATTGTTTTTTTAAAGGTCGTCCATCAGAAGCGTAGTATGCGCCATGCCCTCCTTCGGGTTTAAAATAAACTGCGGACAGATTTTTGCCACGGTTCTGGAACGTAACGGCTCTTATTTTTCCAAAACCGGAAAACGCTTGATCAAGAAACCTTTTTTCTACTAGAACCTTAAATGAGTCCCCCACTCGCAGGTCTTTAAAAAAATTGATCTGCCATGCAAAAATTTCCTCGAGATCAGTGGCCACCTTATAGCTTCCCCCCGCTTCCAACACCGTGGTGATCAGGTTTTCCTGGATGACACCCTCCAGAATTCCCAGCCGTATTTCATAATCAGGTGCTATCAGGCGAGAGACAAATTCATCGCCTTTTCGTTCGATGAACAACTCACGGTTCTCATCGGCTTGATAGGTAAAGACTGCCAATCGGTCATCAGAAGTCAGTTTGATGGAATAAGGTTGACCAGCGCGCAGTCGGCTCAGGTTATAAGTTGGCCGGGATTGTTTTACCAGTTCCAATACAGTCTTCAATGGTATTCCATGGTCGCTCATTAAATGAGACAAGCTCTGGTTACGGGCAACATCCCCTTTGATCCAACGGTAAACCTCCTTTTCAATTTCTGGTTGAGGCTCGGTTTCGGACTCGGGCTCTTCTAGTGACTTTAATTCCAGTGGAGGGAATTCAAGCTTTTCACTTTGGGCTTTGTGAGCAGTTTGGGCGGGCACGTTATGGAAATGATGTGTCGCCCCAACCAAAAAAAAACTGATCAAGGCAACTCCAGCGAACCAGGTCAGTCGCCGCCAGCGTAAGCGTTTCGGCTTATTGGAATTATAAAGACCTTTTTGATGTGGATCTGCCATGCAACCTTATCTCCGAGTAAAAATCATGTTTGTCAAAGTGGGCTGGGCGGCGGGGAACGGAAAGTCTCACTTGCCCATCGGTAAATTAAAACGTATTATAACTTAATTTTCAACAACATGAAGGGAATAATGAAGGTGGGAAGTCCTTCATTGACGGTGAGTAGTATTTGGTTCAGCCGTATTGATTTTTGACACGGTGATCTGCGAGCAGAGGACTCTTACATTCAGTTTTTTGTCGGATGCATGTTGGTATTCATGGACTGTTGACACTCGATTCCGTTTCATCTGTTGAAGCATGACTTGTTCACATATTGCTATTTAGGCTTGGGTCAATATTTCGCATGCCTCCTGTGACATTCTTTTTCACCAAATTGTTTTAGGTTTAAAGTTTCAAGGCCTGCCTGATCCGCTGTAAAAGGTCGTCAAAGTTTACCGGTTTTTCCATGCAGGCGTAAGCCCCTTTATTTATAAAGTCAGACACCTGACCGGTCTCAATGAAAGCCGATAGCATGATGACAATAGAATGCGGTAGTTTTTTTCTTAAGCTGGACAATAGACCCAGCCCACCATGAGGCATGCGCACATCCAGTAAAATACAATCGGGCTCGAATTCACAGGCCCGGATCAGCGCTAATTTGCCATCAGATGCAGTTTGAACTAAAAATCCCTGACTAATCAGGAACATTGAGATCAACTGGCATATCTTGACTTCATCATCCACCAATAATATTTTTGATTTGACCATAGACACTCCTCTTTTCCCTTCAACATATATTACACTATCTTTCCATATAAATTATACTATGTAAACCTTTTTTTCTTAAATTAAAGGTCTTTGCCAGAAAAAACGATAAGCACATATAAACCAATGGTGTAGAGAAAAAAATGAAAATAGAAGATGCCCTTTATGGCAAAAACAGACAACATTCCTGGACACCCAAGAAGAAAAAGGATCAAAAGTCTTTCAAGGAGCATTTGGAAGAAAACCTGAGCAATAAAAAGTCCGAGGCTCAAAAACAGGTCAAAAAACACATCCTGGATATTCTAGCTTAAGCCATAATCCCCCCAGTCTCGTGCGATATGTTTTAAGATTAATAAAAGAGATGTTATAATTAGCTAAAACAAAGACTATATAAACCCAACAGAGGGATGTTAGAGAAAGGGCGTAAAATGAAAAAGACAATGCGATTGGTTTTAATAGGTTTTTCGATTTCCTTTCTAGTTTCTTGTGCCTCTAATGGCATTATTCTTCCCAATACCGTTCTCGGTGCTGTAAAAACTTATTCCGTCAATGACAAGGGCACGGTAAAAATTCTAGGGCAAGACATGATGACCGAGCCGACGCACTGGCTGTATGTCGAATGTGAGCATTGGAGTGGTTGTTATATGCGTTGTCAGGGGCAAATTAAGTCCTGCAAAAAAGTGGCTACAGATTCCCAACTTGATGTGGACTATATATTTTCCCGGTTTGGGTCGCAGAAATAGTTGACCTTAAAATCGGTCATGGGATAGACAAATAAAATCATATTTAATAGTTGTCTCGTTTTAAAGAGTGGGTTGCGTGGTGGGTTTAACAGGGAAGCCCATGGCGCCATGACGGATGCCCTGAGAAGGAGGTGATCCCATGCTATCTGACAGTATATCGGGAGCTTCCGGAGTAATTTGTTAACCCCAAGTTAACGGAAGCTCCTGTGCTTTAATGACGCCCCGCTTTAAAAGCGGGGCGTTTTTTTTATACTTTATAAACGCTCAACTCAAATCGGTTATGATAGCAGCCTAACAAATCCTTTACAAAATACACCCTTCATGGCTTTGCCATCTCAAACAACAAAGGTGACCGACCGAACCAAAATTAAGTGCCCTAAAATAATCACAGAATTACCGGGAACGCACTAAATAATCAGAGTTGATCATCACATTAATATTGAGATTTCTTAACTCATTGAGATATGTTAATTTCAATTTCAGCGTTGAATTAAAGGAATACAAACGAATGATGGACTTCAAGCAATTGTTATCCCAGGAAAACATATATATATTCCAGGCTTTTCTGGTCATTTTCATAGCCTTGATTGCGAATTTTTTCCAGAAGAGAGTTTTTAAATCCTTAGCAGAAAAAGCAAAACGTACCCCAAACAAATGGGATGATGCTGTCCTGCTATCTGTTCCCAACCCTCTAAGTGCCATCATCTGGGCAACCAGCATCGCCTTCGCCGGCGAAATCATTCATAAAGCTACCGGAGCAGTGATTCTTGAAGCTCTCGCTCCCATACGCGATGCCATCATCATAGCCGCCCTGGCTTGGTTTTTAGTTCTTTCTATTCGCCACACAGAAACAAACATTCTGAGTGGTGAAAAAGAGATCGATCCAACCACTCTGGACGCCATATCTAAGCTGGGCCGCATTTCTGTCGTCATCACAGCCGCTTTGATGATACTGCAAACACTCGGATTCAGCATTTCCGGAGTCTTGGCTTTTGGAGGTGTCGGAGGCATAGCCATTGGCTTTGCAGCCAAAGACCTGCTGTCAAATTTCTTCGGAGGACTCTTTATATATATGGACCGGCCTTTCGCTGTGGGAGACTGGATACGCTCTCCAGATCGGGAAATGGAAGGCACTGTCGAAAAAATTGGCTGGAGAGTCACTCTAATCAGAACCTTCGACAAACGACCCCTGTATATTCCCAATTCAGTTTTTTCGCAAGTCGCAGTGGAAAATCCTTCTCGCATGCTGAACCGCAGAATCAAGGAAACCATCGGCATTCGCTATAGTGACGCAGACAAAATGGAAGCGATCACAAACAAAGTCAAAGAAATGTTAAAAGGTCACCCTGAAATTGACACCGACAATACATTGATGGTCAACTTCAATAGTTTTGCCCCTTGCTCGCTTGATTTTTTTATCTACACTTTCACCAAAACTACAAATTGGGTGCAGTTTCATTCCATTAAGCAGGATATTCTTTTAAAGATTCTAAAAATTATTGAAGATAATGGAGCGGAAGTAGCATTCCCAACTTCGACCATTCATTTAGCTCAGCAGGAAACAATAATAAACCCTGAAACACAAATCTGATTTTCATGAACCCACGCTATTTCTTTTCAAAAACACAATTACTTCTTTGCTTAACAGCAATACTTTCATTGTCACTCATTGGTTGTGTGAACCTTGGTCCAACTACTTTGAAAGGCGAGAGAAGCAACTACAACCTCGCTGTTCAAAGAACCAATGATGAGCAGCTTATGCTCAACCTGGTTCGTCTCAAATACCGGGACACACCGTTTTTCATGGAAGTGAGCAGTGTTGCATCCCAATTCACCCTTTCAACCAACGCGAACGCCAGCGCCACTTTGCAGGATGCCGTCAAAGGAATATTTGGATTGGGGGGAAGCGTGGGCATAACAGAAAAGCCAACGGTGACTTATTCCCCTTTACAGGGAGACCAGTTTATCCAGCGTGTGCTATCCCCTCTTCCCTTACAAACCATCGCCCTTCTATTTCATTCGGGCTGGAGCATTGAACGAATTTTCAGATTATCTTTTCAACGCATGAATCATCTCAAAAATGCTCCCGGTGCATCGGGGCCCACCCCCAGTCGCGCCCCTCAATTTATGGAGTTCGCCTCTGCCGTAAAACATTTAAGAGCATTGCAGATCCGAGATGCCATAAACCTTTCTTATCAGGAAGAAAATGGGATTCCTCAGTTAATTCTGCATATTAACGAAGAAGATAAAAGTAGTGAGGAAGCCAAACAGTTTGCACTTGCCGCCAATGTTGAGCCAGGAAAAACTCGTTATGTCCTGACATTTTCACCGGCTTTTAACAAGACCGATCAGGTCCGGGTCGTCACCCGTTCTCTTTTGGGCATCATGTTTTATATTTCTCAAGCGGTAGAAGTCCCAAGAGAAGATATTTTACAAGGAAAGGTCACTAAAACTAAAACAGCAGAGGGAAACGCTTTTGACTGGAAAGAAATAACGGGTGACCTGTTAAGGATACGCTCAACTTCTGATAATCCTCAAACAAATTCCATGGTAATTTTTTATCGAGGAACCTGGTTTTACATTGATGATTCAGACTTGTCTTCTAAGTCCACGTTTTCCCTGCTTGCCCAAATTTTTTCATTGCAGGCAGGTAAGATCCAAGACAATGCTCCACTCCTTACGCTACCCATAGGCCAGTAATACAAAACCTGTTTTTATCAAGCCGATAGTTTCAGGGTTTGGCGGGAATCTCAACCCTTTTACTCAGGGCATTTCGCCGACTGACCAACCGATCCAGAAATAATTTACCATCCAGGTGGTCAATCTCGTGCTGAACCGCCCGGGCTTCGTAACCCGACATCTGAAACTCCAGCTTTTCGCCCTTTTGGTTCAAAGCTTTCAGGGTAATAGACTTCGCCCTCTCAACTTTACCCGTATAGTCTGGAACCGAGAGACAACCCTCCCTCCCTAAACTACTTCCCTCGCAAAACGTGATCTCGGGGTTTATCAATATCAAAAACCCATGATTGACATGCTTGGGTTTGTCAGAAATATCCACCAGAATAATTCTTTCAAACCGGCCTACCTGAGGAGCCGCAATCCCTACACATCCGGGGAAAGAGCGAAATATTTCCTCGAGGTCTCGCACAAACTTTCTGAGGTCTTCAGAGAATTCCTTCACAGGCCGGGAGATTTTTGTAAGCCTCGCATCCGGATAAACCAGAATATTCAAGAGAGCCATTGCTAGCCCACCATGGTATCAATAGGAGTCATGCGGGCCACCACATCTTTTTTCCGGCTCAGTGCTTGTAGGGCCTGCTCCACAGCATCAAACCCTTTACCAGCAATCCCTTCGATATGCATGATATAAACAGGACTTTCAGAACTGCCGCCTACATCAGACTCAAGGTTAAGAATGTTCAACCCAGCCTTATTCAAAGCATCAGTGGCGCTGGCTACTATGCCGGCTTGATCTGCGCCGTGAATACTAATCCGCACATCAGGTTCGATATGTTGGTGCAGTCCTGCTTCAATTGCATCCAAGTGAAAAAACAATTCCAACTCATCACATATGTTTTGAAGCTTTTCCTGTACAACAGTTTTACTTTCTGGAATACAGACCATAAGCATAATGGTGAAATTACCACCAAGGCGGGTCATAGATGCCTCTCCAAGGTTTCCTTTCATCTCAAACAAAGCATGGCTGATTTTAGCAACGATTCCAGGTCGGTCTTTACCTACCAATGTCAACATCAACCAATTTTCCATTTTATATTCTCCTAATAATTAATCCTTCAGCCATTGCTGAAACAACTCCAAGGCTTCTTTATATCGGCCGGCAACAAATCGTTGATCAGTGGGGGGCTCCAGGCCATTATCTTTTGAGATCACAATATACTTTTCGGTAATGCTTTCATTTTGCATGAAAATCGCAGCACCGGTTCCCATGACACTGCCTGTGCCGCGAAAAAGTTCTTCATGAATCGCTCTGGGATTATTTGTAACGGACAAGCCATCCTTATTGATTAGATTAGTCATATTAAAAAGACATCTTTCCATTAATTTAAGGTAAAACAGTATACCTAAATTTAATCACTAAAAAGGTTTCATCTTGTTGCCGGTTGTTGCCGGAAAACAAATCATTTCGGCATAGGCATATATGACCCAAGGCAGTAATTTTTCTGGATATCCGTATATTTTTAGGTTAAGGTAAATCTACTCATCTTATTGACTTTTTTGACCTTATAGTCTTTTAAGAAATTCCACCCATCCGGGGATGTAGATATGCGAAAAATAAGGGTTCTCGTTGTTGACGATGCAGTAGTTGTCAGAAGAATTGTCACTGACACACTGAGTGGTGACCCGGATATCGAGGTAGTCGCTACCGCTGCCAACGGAAGAATTGCCTTACAGAAAATCCCGCAAGTCAATCCCGACATCCTGACTCTCGACATTGAAATGCCGGAAATGGATGGACTACAAACCCTTGCTGAAGCCCGAAAAATCTACCCCCACTTGCCCATCATCATGTTCAGCACACTTACGGAACGGGGTGGTGCAAAAACTTTAGAGGCTCTGGCTCTTGGGGCTACGGATTATGTCACCAAACCCGCAAACGTGGGAAGTGTGTCCGTGGCCATGCAACGGATACGGGACGAACTGATTCCCAAGATTAAAATATTTTGCGCTAAAAAAGCGGGGTTAGAGACACCCTCCACAATTGTTCCCAAACCTGCCGCAAAAATATCCACACCATTCAAAAACCCCTCAGTAGCCCAAAGAACTCTGAACCAGAAAATAGATATTCTCGCGATTGGCGTTTCCACTGGCGGACCCAACGCTCTGGCAGAACTCATTCCCACTCTTCCTGGTGACCTGCCAGTGCCGATTGTTATGGTTCAGCATATGCCTCCCTTTTTCACCAAGCTTCTTGCCGAAAGACTGTCAGCAAAATCTCCGCTGGATGTTCAGGAGGGCCGGGCTGGTGAAAAAATCAAGGCTGGACAAGTCTGGATTGCGCCGGGAGACTTCCATATGGTTCTTGAAAAAAAAGCCGACGGTGTTTATCTACAGACAAACCAGAACCCACAGGAAAATTCCTGCCGACCTGCGGTGGACCCTTTATTTCGCTCCGTGGCGGATATTTATGGAGGCAAAACCTTATCGGTTATTTTAACAGGAATGGGACAGGACGGCCTGATTGGTTGCGAACATATCAAGGACGCAGGGGGCCAGGTCATCGTTCAGGACGAGGAAAGCAGTGTGGTATGGGGAATGCCCGGCTTTGTAGCTCGGGCAGGTTTAGCCGATGAAATTCTTCCCCTCAACCAGATTAGCCAGAAAATCACTTCACTATTAAAGGTTGGGCGGTTCTAGCCAAGCTGACTGGAGCTAAGGCACCAAAGCCCCCGTATTCACATTTACGGCTTTCTCGGAATCTAAAATCAACAGCAATTTACCCGGCAATTTATAGACACCCAGCACCAGCTGCCGAACTTCATTAGGAATGGTTTCAGGAGGTCGTTCATGAGTCTCCTCAGACACTTCCAGCACATCTGCTATTTCATCAACCAGAAGGCTCACCACTCCATCTTTCGTCCTCACCACCACATTCATGGGGAGTTTGTCTTCGGGCCGGGGTTCCATCCCCAAACGCTGCCTCAAGTCAATGGCTGTGATAATTTGCCCACGGAGATTTATCAGTCCACGCACTTCGGGAGGAGCCAGAGGAACCTGGGTCATCTCCTGATAACGAAATACCTCCTGAACTTGTTCAACTTTCACCCCAAACATATGACTGTCGAGATAAAAAGTACAAAATTGTTTTTGCTCTGCCATGTCAGACCCCCTCTGCTAAAGCAACTGCTTTGGTTTCTATCAGGAAACTGGGGTCAGCAGCTTGCACAACATTATCCACGTCAAGAAGGTCGGTCACCCGATCTTGCACAACAATGGTCCCCAGTACACCTGGCCGATTGGCCCCACGTTTAACCGTGATAGACTCTTCAACGATATCGATGATGCGTTCCACGACCAGTCCGACACTTCTGTCGTTCTTGGTAAAAACGATAGCCTGCATCAGTTCCTTTTCTGAGTCCTCTGCTGCTGCAACTTTATTAAGAGCCTTTTTGAGGTAAATCAGCGGCATAATTTCGCCGCGATATTGCACAACATCCTGATCACCAGATCGTTCCACATCAGAACGCCTAAACTCTTCCAGACGCGCAACCTCAGACAACGGTATCGCTATGCGGTCATCTTTCTCCAAACCAAAAACGAGCAGGGTTTGACAATCACCTCCAGCACCTTGCGCAGTTGAACCTTTTGAAATAGATTTATCCTGATGTTCAGAAATAACACGCGCTTTTTGGGCAAGCCCCATGACATCCAGAATCAGCGCCAGTTTGCCGTCTCCCATTATGGTAGCTCCTGAAAATGCCGAAATGCCTTTGAGCTGTTTGCCCAGAGGCTTGACCACAATTTCCTCGGTATCACTGATTCCTTCAACTACAAGACCAAACTGACGTTCGTCTGCATGCAGAACAACGATATTAATGGCATCACTCTCTACATCTTTGGCCACTTTCAGTTCATCATTTAGAGAAACCAAAGGGAGCAAGTTTCCACGCAGACGGTACACCGGCACACCTTGAATCAGTTCAACAGACTTTTTAGCCTCCTCCCCGTCAAGACGTACCAGTTCAAGCAGGTTCACCTGCGGGATAGCGTAACGCTCTCCGGCTGTGGTGATGATCAAGGCCGGAATAATCGCCAGAGTAAGAGGAATCTTAACTCGCAAGGTGGTGCCTTTTCCCGGAGCACTCTGGATATCTACCGATCCCCCAATTTTTTCAATATTGGTACGAACCACATCCATTCCTACACCACGCCCCGACACATTGGTCACCTTTGCAGCGGTAGAAAATCCGGGAGCAAAAACGAGGTTGACCAACTCCCGGTCTCCCATCCTATCTGCCTGCTCCTGTGTGATAACATTTTTTTCAAGAGCTTTACTTTTAATTTTCTCAGGATCAATCCCACCACCATCGTCAATGATCTCTATATTGACTTGGCCGCCTTCATGGAAAGCACGCAACAACAGAGTACCTTCCTCGTCCTTTCCATTTGCCACACGTGTTTCAGGAGATTCAATACCATGATCACAGGAGTTCCTGACAATATGCGTTAGAGGATCTTTGATTGCTTCAATCAACGTCTTGTCCAACTCCGTATCCTTGCCTTCCATCTCCAGGCGAATCTTTTTACCAACAGCCATGGAAAGATCCCGAACCACACGAGGAAACTTACCCCATATATTCCCAATAGGTTGCATCCGGGTTTTCATTACACCTTCCTGCAACTCCGTAGTAACCAGATTCAAATGCTGACTGGTTGCAATAAACGTAGAGTCGCTCTGCGCTGGAGCATATTGTAATATCTGGTTTCGGGCCAGCACCAGCTCACCCACAAGATTCATAAGCCGATCAAGAATATCCACATCCACACGAATGCTTGAATCAGCCACGCCACGAGTTTCCTTGCGCCGGTCATCGGTAGCCCGTTTATCCCCGTTCTTAGCTACATGTTCTGCCTGCGCCTCAGGAGTGGCCGTCCGCCGATCTTTTTTAGCATCAGCAGGGACAAATTCCCTCTCTTCTTTTCCCTCTTCTGCCGGTACAGCTGCAGACTCCAGCGGTGCAGGTGCAGAAGCGGCCACTTCGGCCGACCCTCCATCGGTCAGCAATTTACCCAGAGTATCGACCAGACTTGAATAATCCACATCGCCTTCATTACGATCGCCCTCAATGCAACCCAGCATTTGCCGTATAGCATCCACCATCGCCAACAAGGCACTGGTTCTTGGAGGATTCAAATCCAGCTCACCATCCCGAAGTTTACCTAAAAGGTTTTCGCCCACATGTGCGACCTTTTCCAGCTTATGCAACCCAATAAAACCACAGGTTCCTTTAATCGTATGGATGGTTCTGAAAATGCTGGAAAGAATTTCTGTGTTTCCCGGGTCTTGCTCCAACTCAATAAGGTCTTTATCCAGACGATCTAAATTTTCATAACTCTCAACCAAAAATTCATTAACGATGGGTTCCATATCCTCATCAATTTCAGCCGAAGGCTTGACAGGCTCATCAGTAGCGGCATCCGCCGACTCGGTTTTTGTTTCCGTTGAAGAGACAGGAGCCGTCTCATTTTGTTTCGCTTCAACAACAGGCGATGCGTCCGCCACATCATCTGTCTGCAGCCGGGTCAATGTTTCAACCAAGCCGGAATAATCCACACTGCCTTCATTGCTGTCATTTTCGATACAGGAAAGCATCTGCCGGATAGCATCCACCATAGCCAAAAGAGCGCTGGTTCTGGCAGGGTTCAATTTCAACTCACCATCGCGCAATTTGCCTAACAGATTTTCACCAATGTGCGCCACAGATTCCAGTTTAGTGAAACCAATGAAGCCACAAGTGCCCTTTACTGTATGGATGGTTCTGAAAATGCTTGAGAGGATGTTTATGTCACCGGGGCTCTGCTCCAGATTAATAAGGTCCTGGTCCAACTGGTCCAGATTTTCATAACTCTCAACCAAAAATTCATTGACGATTTCACCCATTCCATCTTCCTGCGCCAAATCTTCATCCAGGCTCAGGTCAGGAGCAACCGGTTCATCTTTACTTGAATCATTCATAATGTGACCTCAATTAGACAGGCTTTTAATTTATCCTAAAGATAACGACATTAAGTTCTTTAAAATTCATTTTTTATTGAAATAAACATTCTTGATTCGTCTGTAGCTTTCAAACTTGATCAACACAAAAAGCATCAGAAAAATAATTCGGCGGGGAAAACTCAGGCCCCTGGTTTTCGACCTACCAAATCCCCAGATTTTGCCCCAGCCACCTTCAGTGTGAAATTCCCTTCTGGCATCGAAAAGTGGAGCTTTACCAAGGGCAAGCCTCTAGGCAACAGAGGTTCAACATCGTGCCCACGCATGATCGTTGGCAATGACATGGTTACTTTAAAATCTTCATTGGACATTCTGGCAACAATGTCTCCAGCTAAAACATTCGCCAACTCCCCAACCACATCCCCCATATCAGGGCTGTCATAGTCGATGTCAAAACCACAAAACTTGGATGCCATAGCAATCGCCGAACTCTTCGGAAGACCCAGCATGATAATATAGTTCACATCCCCCATGAATGAGATGATACCAACCACCCCATCCCCAAGACCCTCACGCTCTTCTGTGCTCTCAAGTGTTGGTTCCGATCCAAAAATTGTATTGAATATTGACAATATTGAATCCCTACTAACGTCTGTCAACACACTCGGCATTGCTCCATCGTTAAAATTGATTGTTGCCATGCATAATTCCTCTTTATTTAGGGGTCGGCCCCGTTCCATTTAGCAGCATTTCAGAATGAACGTCCTCCCTCTCTCGAAAGACTTCATAGTAAACTGCCTCAAGTTGCTAGCATATTTTTAAAGCTAAAATTTTATGGCTTTAATTTTTTCTTCCAGTTGAACCGCATTAAAAGGTTTTACAATGTACTGATTCACACCGGCCTGCACCGCTTCCATGATTTTTTCTTTATCCGCTTCGGATGTCACCATAATAAAGGCAATCCCTTTTAAAGCACCATCCGCGCGAACCGCTTTTAAGAATTCCAAACCGGTCATATTTGGCATATTCCAATCCGACACGATAAGATCAAATCCGCCTTCGCCAGCTTTCTTCAGGCCCGCAGCACCATCCTCGGCTTCAGTGAGATCAGCAAAGCCAAGCTCTTTCAAGTTCTTTTTAATGATTTGCCGCATCACCGCAGAATCATCGACCACCAGTACTTTCTTGCCTTCATACCCCATGTCGTTGTTCCTTTTTTGCTAAAAAGTTGAAATTACTCTACCAAGTTAAATCCATAAATAGCTATACATTGAGACCTGCTACTAAATTCGAAATTCAAGTGTGTGAATTAATTGTAGTCATATGCACCTTAAATGTAAAGCCCCAATTAAACATCCGTTGAGATTTCGTAAAAACAAGTTGTTTTGAGCCAGCACCTCATACTCACAGCAGAACATTACATGCTAAAGTGCCACCCTAGCCTTCCATTCCTCAACCTTCTCGTAGAGAGTGTCCCGCTCTACAGGTTTTCTCCCCGATTCCGTTATCATGTGGATGATTTGATCCTTGTGAAAAACCTGATCCGTGGCCGCTCCAGCAGCATGAATGATCTTTTCCTCAACAACCGTTCCATCCATATCATCCGCACCAAAAGACTGGGCAAGCTGGGCAATTTTGGGTGTGATCATAATCCAGAAGGCCTTCACATGTGGGAAGTTATCCAGCATCAACCTTGAAACTGCCAAGGCCCTGAGATCTAACTGCCCCGGTGTGGTTTTCAAAAAATCCAACACAGTATTTTCAGGATGAAAAGCTAACGGAATAAACGTGACAAACCCATGCGTCTGGTCTTGCAATTCCCGCAGACGCACCAGATGATCCGTCCTTTCTTCCACCGTTTCCAAATGTCCGTAAAGCATGGTCGCGTTACTTCTTAATCCGACCGAATGGGCAATTTCATGAACCTGCAACCACTCTTCGCCCGTGATCTTGTCCCCGCAAATTTTTCGGCGTACCCGTTTTGCAAAAATTTCCGCGCCTCCACCGGGAATGGAACCTAAACCGGCCTCCTTTAATACTTCCAAAGTTTCTTTCAAAGGAAGGTTTCCCAGGCGGGAAAGGTATTCCAATTCCACGGCTGTATAGGCCTGTATATGAACCCTCGGAAAGCGTTCTTTCAACCCCTTTAACAAATCCAGATAATATTCAAACGGATAATCAGGATGAAGACCACCAACAATATGAAATTCGCTGACCTCCCCCCCGTTATATTTTTCAGCATCCAAAAAAATTTCTTCCAACGACTTCTCATAAGCGTGCGGATTATCGGCCTTGACTCCGAAGGCGCAAAACTGGCAACTGAGAACACAAACATTTGTCGGGTTGATATGTCGGTTGTGAATGAAGTAGGTCTTATCCCCATTCAACCTTTCTCTCACAATATTAGCCATATACCCCACACCCAGTAGATCGCAGGATTTCCAAAGGGCCACGCCATCCTCATAGGAAAGACGGGTTCCGGCCATAACTTTTTCATAAATGGGTTGCAACGTTGAATCTTCAAATTCAAAAAGCATCTCTTAAAACTCCAAAAATCAGGGAATTGTATATTATAACCCACCACTCCCAGAGGCGCAAAATACTGTCATGCAATTCTTCTCAAGAAAACCCGATTCCAACGAAGCTTCGCATACCGATCAAAGTGTTCGGTCCGCACCTTGATATATTGCAGCAATGTTCATGCCCCAAATTTATTAGAAGAATAACTCATTAATTTATAATACTTTATAAAATATACCTGCCAATATCCAGCAAACATTTGCATACTATTTTTCACCTTTTCCGCAGTTAGGATAAAATATTTTTTATTCACAAACCTTTACTATCCAGCTCTGCCACTTCAGCCCTGATCGAATCAAATAAGATATGAAGAATCTTTTCGATTCCCCGGTTATGTTAAAATGGAATTAAGAACAGATTACTGATCGTTTAACAGGAAAGAGAAATTCATGGACAAGACTTATTTAACCACAAAAACATTAATGCTTGTCGTAGCCCTCACTTTTCCGACATTGGCAACCGGTGCGGAAAAACATGGAGGAGACATCTGGTTTAAAGACACTAAAAATTTCGCACCTGTCATTTTCAGCCACGACAAACATGGCGGGGCCGGCAACCCATGCACAGACTGCCATGACACAATCTTTAAAAAAGAAAAGGGCAGTGCCGATGCCGGAAATGCCATGACGATGAAAACTTTAAAACAAGGTGAATACTGTGGAACCTGCCATGACGGGCAAAAAGCTTTCAGCGTCAAAAGTTCATGCAAAAAATGCCATATCAAACCCTGAATGTTATCGTATTAATCACAATCCGATGCCCCAACATCTCCGAATAAAAACCCTGATATTTCTGCTTCTGGTCACCCTTTTGGCAGATCGGGCCTACTGTCAACCTCACGCAAAAAACCATAGCTATTCTGTGGCAACCGCACCGCTGGAGAATCAGGAAAAAAATGAATACCACCTGAAGGTGATACAACCTTATGCCTTCAACTTAAAAACCCTGCAAAAATTCATGCTGTCTTTGGCTTATCAGGAACGAAATGTTTCCTGGTCCCCAAAAAAAAGAGTCTTTTCCTCACACGATATACAGGTTTTGGCACCCAGGATTAAGGAGCAATTCGCCCTGTCCAGTAAAAATCATCGCGTTACCTATCAAATCAAAAATTCAAAAGGGAAAACCCTGTTGAAAGGAGATACTTTTTTAACAAGTCAAGGAATGAACTGGAGAATAACAACCATCAACCGGTCTAAACGTGAAATAGGCGACTTCAGCCTTATGGGAGACTCATGGCGACTGGTTCCTTTAACCGGGCAAAAGTATAAAACCCATGAACGCCAAAAAAACCTGATTCAAGATATAAGCAATTGGGTCCTGTTTATCAACTTCCATCCCAATCCAAAGCGTATATTGAAAAAACCTGCTCTGCCACAACATGAGGGTTCCCCGACAAACGCAAAAAACCGACTGAAGGTTTTGGATGAGTTGAAAAGCGAAGGATTGATCAACGAAAAAGAATATGAAAAAAAACGCCAGGAAATTTTGAACAGCCTTTAAAAAAAAACCTCCCTTCCCCAACTGGGAAAGGGAGGCAAACTCTACTGAAAATTAGAACATGGTGCGAATTTCAAAAGCCGCCTCATGGTTCTCAATGTTTTCATTCAGGTCAAGCCTCAAAGCCAGCCCGGCCTTAAAGTTATCCCTTAAAAAATACCAGACAGATGGTGAAATTCTGTCCTTCTCAATGGAAGACACATCACTGGAACTCACATTGTCATATTGCAGGATGTACGACCAGTTGATATGCCGATATCCGGCGATAACGGTGAAACCATCAAACTCCGTCTCCACCGCAGTAGCGGCAAGCGTCCCATTTTCATCATTACCAGACTGATACACAGCCTGAATATCCAGGTTTTCATTGTAACGGATATTAGTGGATATCGTATGCCGTCTTCT
>JACNKA010000008.1 GCA_014382285.1 Nitrospinota bacterium
TGGAGTCATTCAAAAACAACCCGCAAAAATTTATCGAGCAGGTGTCGACAATTATCCAGCACCAGATGCGTCTCTTTGTTGTTGATGGCATCAAATATCACAAGATTGGCGACGATCAGTTTTATGCGCAGGAGCTTTTCAGTGATAACGAGCTGTTTGGTTATCTACAAAAAAACATGGTAGAAAGCCAGAAGTCGGTCTTTGACCATGTGGTATACGATTCCGACATAGAACTGGAGTTTGCCACCGCTTTTGAACGAAGCGACGACATTAAACTGTACGCCAAACTCCCGGACTGGTTCAAAATTGACACGCCGCTGGGAACCTATAACCCGGACTGGGCTGTGCTGATTGAGGTGGATGGCAAAGAGAAACTCTACTTTGTAGTGGAAACCAAAAGCACCCTATTCACCGACGCCCTTCGCCCCACTGAAAAAGCCAAAATCGCATGCGGCAAGGAACACTTCAAAGCACTGGGCAATGATGTTGAGTTCGCCGTCACAAATGCATTTGAGGATTTTTCAGGGAAGTACGTTTAATTTAAAGGGAGATTGGGCAGATGATTTCATCAACAACAACGGAATGGTTAACGCAAAGACCAAAGTGGCTGCAAGTCGCTGCAAAACGGTTGCTGGCATCCAGCAACCTGAATGACGCTGCCATTTCTGAGCTTGCAGTATTGTGTCAGCAGGAAGCCAACAACGAATTCCCTGATATCGACTGCAGTATCCCTTCCGGTGCTTTTGATATACATGATTCGGAAGAAATACGTTTGTGTTCCATCAGTGAAGTTGCTGGGGTGAACAAACTGGCTCCCCGTAAACCACTTGATTTAGGTAACAGTAATATTGCTGTTGTTTACGGGCAAAATGGCTCTGGTAAATCAGGTTATGTAAGGCTTCTGAAACATATTTGTGGAGCCCGCGACTGTATCCGTGGTCAACTGCACAACAACGTATTTTCAACTGAAGAAGTGGCTCAGAAAGCCAAAATTTCCTTTCTCAAAAGCAGCAGTCCAGCGGAACATGAATGGTCAGGTCAGGGAATCTGCGATGATTTATGTTCCGTTGATATCTTCGATACTTCATTTGGTCGAGTGTTTATGGGGAGCGAAGATGAGGTCAGTTATGAGCCTCCGGTCTTGTCCTTTTTCAGCAGACTGATCGATGTTTGTGAGAGGGTTGCTTCCAAGCTTGATGCAGATGCCGGGGCACTTAAATCAAAAATGCCGAGTATTCCCAATTCTCACGTTGGTTCCACCGGGGCAGTTTGGGTTGAAAAACTCAGCGCCAAAACACCGACGGATGAAGTTGAAGCCCATTGTTCTTTCACGCTGGAAAATGAAACAGAACTACAAGACCTCCAGAAAAGGATTTCTGAGAAATCTCCAGCGGAAAAAGCCAAGCAATTCCGCACTAAGAAAAGTCATGCAGATGGCCTTGTTAATGATGTCCAGACTTACCTCAATCAACTTTCTGATGACAATTGCAAAAGGATCATCGCCGCTAAAAAGAAATCCATTCTGAAAATATCGGCTGCCGAAACGGCGGCAAAAGATGTTTTCAGTGGCGCAAAGATCGAAGGCGTTGGATCTGAGATATGGAAAGAACTATGGAGTGCTGCACGAAAATATTCCGAAGAAACGGCATACACCGGACAGGAGTTTCCCCATGTTCAGGATGATTCTGTTTGTTTACTTTGTCATCAGCCTTTATCCGAGGAAGCCAAACAACGATTCACATCTTTTGAATCGTACATAAAAGGTGAAACACAAAAACAGGCTACAGATGCAGCCAGAGATGCCAAACAGGCAATTGATGCTCTGCCGGACATCCCCAGCGCCGAGGCGTTAAAAACAAAAATCGACGCTGCGGGCATTGAAAATCAGGATATTATCAAGGCTTTAAATGATACACTGACTACTCTTCAGGGTAGAAAATCAAAAGTACCGTCACTTGATTCAGAAGATTCCTTGGGCAGCACCAACCAATCCCCTGAGTGGATTAAAGAGATAGGCAAAATATCACAAGGGTATGAGGGTAGCGCCAAGAAATACGAGGAAGATGCAGCCAAGGATAACCGTGCCGAACTGCAAGGGAAGCTAAAGAACCTGCAGGCAAAGAAGTGGCTGGCCGAACAAAAAACTGCAATTCAGGAAGAGGTCAATCGACTGCAGGCGCTTGACAGAATTCAGGAAGCCAAAAAGAAAACCAACTCCAGATCATTATCCACAAAAAAGGGAGAGTTGGCAGAAGCCCTTATCACCGATGCTTTTGTTCAACGTTTTAACGATGAGCTCAAAGCCTTAGGGGCATCTCGGCTCAAGGTAAAGCTCATCAAATCCAAGGTTTCAAAAGGCAAGGTCCTCCATACTCTTCAGTTGGATGGAGCCGCCCACAACCTGAATGAAGTCCTAAGCGAAGGAGAGAACCGTATTGTCTCCATTGCGGCGTTTCTTGCTGATGTTACAGGCAGAACCTATCCGGCCCCATTTGTATTTGATGACCCAATCTCATCCCTTGATCAGGATTATGAAGAAGCTGTTGTTCAACGTCTCTGCGCTATCGCCTCCGAACGGCAAGTTATCATCTTCACCCATCGGCTGTCGCTTCTGGGGATGGTTCAGGACTATGCGAAGAAGGTTGCCATCGAGCCTGAAATTATCTGTATTCGAGAGGAATCATGGGGAACTGGTGAACCGGGCGACACTCCGCTTTTCGCAAAGAAACCAGATAAGGCTCTCAATCAACTCATCAATGATCGGCTTTCAAAAGCTAAGAAACTCCTCAATGAACACGGGAAGGAAGTTTATGAGCCCTATGCTAAGGCTCTTTGCAGTGATTTTAGAATCCTTTTGGAACGTATGATCGAGTGCGAACTTGTTGCTGATGTTGTCCAGCGGTATAGACGGGCAATAAATACGATGGGAAAAATCGGCAATCTTGCCAAAATATCAGAAGCAGATTGTTCATACTTTGATGATTTGATGACGAAGTATTCAAGATATGAACATTCCCAGCCACTTGAAGCACCAGTTCCACTACCGGAACCAGATGAGCTTGAAACTGACTTTAACGCGTTAAAAAAATGGCAGGAGGTTTTCAAAAGCAGATGATGAAATATAAGATGAACCGCCTCCGCACGT
>JACNKA010000136.1 GCA_014382285.1 Nitrospinota bacterium
TGGATTCTCAAGAGAAATAACATTATCCTTACTCATGGTGGTGCCTCCTTTGTTTGAATTGCTTTTTTCACAGAAAACAATTTTACAACAAAGGGGACGCCGCCTCCTCATTCCTCATACACCAGAAATGAGCATAACTCTTGGCTGCTATGACCTGTCTAGCCGAACCAACCGCTAGGAATATTGACGGCAAGACAATAGCCGATAGTCTGACACCAAAATTATTTCTTTTTAGCAAACCCATTCTTTCTCCTGAAGACGCTCATCTACTCAGGAGAAAAAAGCTCCTCCCAAAATATAAAGAAAAACCGTACATTCTGAAAAGTGGTTAGCAGTAAATATTATACAGTGGGAGTAAATGATTATCGCCAAAAAGATACTGATTTTATTGACTATCGGAGTAGCAAAATAAAATAATCATTTTCCTATAGCCAAATCATATTTTGCGAGACTTAAAACTACACAGATAGTGTTGGTGGTTTTTTGAGGTGATTATGTAAAAAACGTGGGCTTGAATAGCTCGGTTTTTACTTTATAAGGGTGGGAGAACTACGAAAATGGACTTAAATGAAGATTTGGAATTAAAGAAAAAAACCCTCTCTCCTTTTAAAGGAGAGAGGGTTAAATATTCCTTGCTTGTAAAATAAAGCTATTACAAGTCCAATCTGAGTGAGTCAGGCATTTTTGGCGGCAGCTTTTGCAGCTTTGGCTTTTTTGCCACGGGTCTTGACCTTTTTCACCTTGGTCGTAGGCCGAGGCGTTTTGAGTTCTTTCAGGCGAGCCGCCTTGCCACGCAGTTCGCGCAGGTAATACAGTTTGGCCTGGCGTACCTTGGCGCGTCGAACGATCTCAATTTTTTCGACTCTGGGGGAATGAAACGGAAATATGCGTTCCACCCCGATGCCAAAGGAAATTTTGCGAACGGTCAGAGTCTTGCGAGCCCCACCGCCACGCATTTTGATGACCACACCTTCAATGACCTGAATACGTTCTTTCTCTCCCTCAACGATGCGCATATGCACCTTGACAGTGTCGCCAATATGAACATCGGCAACGTCCTTCTTCATTTCTTTTGCTTCAACCTGATCTACTAAGTTCATGAACCTCTCTCCTTGGGTGTCTATATATTAACTAATTGATGATTTTCGATTCCGTTTAAAATTCTTTATCAAGACCTGCCTAACAGGCGGTCCAATATAATTGCTACCGCTCCTCGTACCGGCAAGTGATTGAACCCGCTATTACCTTCTATCGGTTCCAACGCATGGTCGGCATTGCGGGTCAGGTTTTTTTCCAACCCCCAGGCAGTGCCAAAAACCAAGAGCACGGGGCCATCCTTCTGCAATTGTTCTCTTAAATTTCCAAATCCAATGCTGTTCGGTTGCTGTTTCGCACTAGTGACCACCACACAAGGTCTTTCTCCGGCTTGTTCTGTCACATCGGCCACCGCATCATCCAGGCTTTTTATAACCCGGGTATTCAGCAGAGCTTCTTTTCGGCTCGGATTATATTCGGCTCCATACCCTTTCAGCCAGTGACCCACCAACCTCTCGACCAGCTCCTGCTGAGTCTTCAAAGGTGTGACCACATAAAAAGTACCGACCCCAAATGTCCGGCAGACACGCGAAATGTCATGCACATCCAAAGTGGTGACGGATGACACAACTACTTCCCCGGCCTTGTTATAAACGGGGAAATGGACCAGCGCCAGATGAATATTCGAATAGTGCGCCTTATCCAAAGCTAACCTGTATCAAACCCGTTTATTTTTTTCGAGCAGATCGGGTCGAACCTGCGCGGTTTTTTTTAACGCTTCCGCCTTTTGCCAGTCGCGTATTTTTTTTGGGTCACCGGAAACCAGGATTTCCGGAACCTTGAGCCCTTCATAGTCCCTAGGACGAGTGTATTGCGGGTACTCCAGCAAATCATCGTGGAAAGATTCCTCCACCACCGATTCCGGGTCGCCCAGCACCCCCGGCAACAATCTGGATATGGCCTCAACGAGGACCATAGCCGGAAGTTCTCCACCGGTTAAAACATAATCACCTATGGAAATTTCCTCATCGACATAATGCAGACGAATCCGCTCGTCAATGCCCTCATAACGACCACAGATCAGAGTCAGGCTCGGTAAGCGCGAGAGCTCCCAGGCTTTTTTCTGATCGAGGGGCCGACCACCCGGAGACAATAATATCGTCCGGGTTTCGGGAACTTCCTCTTTAATCGCAGTAATGGCGCGGGCAATGGGCTCGACATTCATGACCATGCCCACTCCGCCTCCGAAGGGGGAATCATCCACCTTCCGGTGTTTATTCAGACTGTAGTCGCGCAAATCATGAAGACGAATATCCAGCAATCCTTCTTCGCGAGCCCGCTGGATAATACTGTCCCCGAAAGGAGACTCAAACATTCCCGGGAAAATACTGACAATGTCAAACCGGAGTATCCTCAAACAAACCCTCAATACGATGAAAAATCAGTTTTCCCTGTTCCAGATCGATGGACTTGACCACCGAATCAATCATCGGGAGCATCCATTCCTGATCCCCGTTTCGCACTACATATATATCGTTGCTCCCCGTAGGGATAATTTCTTCGATGACCCCACAGGATCGACCCTCTTCATCGAAGACCGCAAGCCCTTCAATCTCGAAGCGGTAATACTCGCCTTCCGGCAGAGGCTTAAGAAGCTCACGGTCAGCCAAAATTTCTTTCCCGGTCAGAAGTTTTGCCGAGTCGATGTCATCTATTCCTTCTAACTTGATAATGAAGGGGACGTTGGCCCCACGAATCGATTGAACCTTTAGTTGCGTTTCTTCCAACCGCACAACCTGCCCACGCAAAGAGTCGATCTCTTCCGGGTCATCCGGGTAAAATTTCAACTCCCCTTTTAGACCATGGGTTCGAGCAAGTCTGCCAAACGAAATCCAATCCATATCACTCAATAATTTCCAGCACCGCCCGTTTTTTCAATTTAGTCGCCGTCGCATTCAGGATAGTGCGCATGGCTCTGGCTGTTTTCCCCTGCTTGCCAATGACCTTTCCCAGGTCTTCTTTAGCGACTCGCAATTCCAGCACCGTTGTTTTTTCACCTTCTACTTCCTGCAAATCCACTTCGTCCGGCTTATCCACCAACGACTTCGCAATCATCAAGATGAGATCTTTCACAATTCCTCCTTGTCTACAGGAAACAAACCTCAGTATGAGGAGGGCAACACAAACTTATGATCCCAGTTCGCGCAGTTGTGAAAATCGCGGTCTTGCGAAATGAATGGGCCTAAACCCCGACTCCGGCCTTTTTAAATAGAGTGCCCACGGTTTTACTGGGCTTGGCGCCTTTTTTGATCCAAGCCATAGCTTTATCCGCGTCAACCTTACAACCCTCTTCATCATTAAGAGGATCATAGGTTCCCAGAATCTCAAGAAATCTACCATCTCTTGGCATTCTAGAGTCTGCCGCAACAATCCGGTAAAAGGGTTTTTTCTTTGCTCCTCGTCGAGTTAATCGAATTACAACTGCCAATGTACTATCTCCTAGGTTACGGGCTTAGCCCGGTATATATGGCGTTAACACCCGCCAATGAATAACATCAAAGATCCTTTGTCGCCTCAGACGCCTCAGGACATCTAAAAAAAATCCGTTTAAGAGAACCGGCCCGGCATACCTCGGCCGCCCATCAGACTACCAAAGTTCATGCCACCGCCACGGGCAACTTTTTTCATCATCTTTTGCATTTGCGCAAACTGCTTCAACAGTTTATTGACATCGTTCACCCGGGTACCACTCCCTTGAGCGATCCGGCGTTTTCTGCTGGCATTGATGATATTGTGCTTTTCGCGTTCCTTGGCAGTCATGGAACTGATGATCGCTTCAACCTGAACAAAAGCGCGGTTATCAATTTTCATACCTTTTGTCAGTTTTCCCGCACCGGGGATCATCCCCAGCAACTGCTCCATAGAGCCCATTTTCTGGACCTGCTTCAGTTGGTCGCGGAAGTCTTCCAAAGTGAAGGCGTTGCCCTTGATTTTTTTCTCTAACTTTTGCTGCTCCTCCTGCTCGAAATTCTGCTCCGCCTTTTCGACCAGAGACATGACATCGCCCATACCAAGAATACGAGAAACAATCCGCTCAGGATGAAACGGTTCCAATGCATCGAGTTTTTCCCCCATTCCTATAAAACGAATGGGCTTGCCGGTCACTCTCCTGATTGAAAACGCCGCACCGCCGCGCGCATCACCATCCATTTTGGTCAAGACCACACCATCAATACCGATAGCATCATTAAACGTCTTGGCGATATCGGCAGACTGCTGGCCCATCATCGCATCCGCCACAAACAACACCTCGTGCGGCTGAACCGTTTTTTTGATTTCTTTCAGCTCTTGCATCAGAGCATCATCAACCTGCTGACGACCTGCAGTATCGATGATCACTATCTGGCTCATCCTGTTGATGGCTTCATCCAGCGATTTTTTACAGATCGCTATCGGGTCTTTCTCTTCCCCGGCGTCATACACCGGCACATCGAGGTCCCGTCCTAAAACATGCAACTGCTCCATCGCCGCCGGACGGTAAACATCCGCAGGGACAAGAAGACAGCTTTTTCCTTTTTCTTTAAACCGCTTCGCCAGCTTACCCACAGTGGTGGTTTTACCCGACCCCTGAAGCCCCGCCATCAAAATAATAGTAGGCGGATTTGAAGCAATCTGGATATCGACAAACTCTTCGCCCAGTAAATGAGTCAAGTGATCGTTGACGATCTTGACCATCTGATGCCCCGGAGTCAGGCTTTTCAAAACTTCCTGTCCCACGGCTTGCACCCGGACTTCTGCAATGAAATCCTTGATAACCGGCAGACTGACATCTGCGTCGATCAACGCAACCCGAATCTCACGCAGGGCCTCATCGACATCAGCTTCCTTGAGAACTCCGCGACCCTTTAATTTTTTGTAGATCGCTTCAAGGCGATCGGATAAATTATCGAACATATGAAATAGGGCTAAACCCTTTAAATTTAAGGGGACTATCGACTTTAATTGTAAGCGGATTAGTATATAATAACAACCCGCAATGCGCAAGCTGATTAGATTAAACCTTTAACAAATATAGCGCAACAGCAAAATGCCCAAAAAACCTATAAAATCAGTAGTTTTACTGAGTGGGGGACTGGACTCCACCACCACACTGGCCTTAGCCCAAAAACAGGGGTTTGACCTATTCTGCCTCACCTTCGACTACGGCCAGCGGCACCGCGTAGAGCTGGATCGGGCACAGGAGATCGCCAAACACTTCGGCGCGGTCGACCATCAGATTGTCAAAATCGATCTTCGCCAGTTCGGTGGCTCAGCGCTGACTGATTCCATCGATGTTCCAATCGGCCGGGATCAGCAAGAAATGGCCGGAGAAATTCCCGTCACCTATGTTCCCGCCCGTAACACCATTTTTCTTTCCTTCTGCTTGGCTTATGCGGAAGTAAAAGAAGCCAGCGATATTTTTATCGGGGTCAACGCCGTTGATTATAGCGGCTACCCCGATTGCCGACCCGAATTTATCAAAACATTTGAAACCCTCGCCAACTTAGCCACCAAAGCCGGGGTGGAAGGAAAAGAATCTATTAAGATTCATACCCCGCTGATAAAACTCAGCAAAGCTGAAATCATAAAAAAAGGTTTAGCGCTGGGAGTGGATTATGCCATGACCCACAGTTGTTACGATCCGGCAGAGGGAGGAATTTCCTGCGGAGTATGTGACAGTTGCCAACTGCGTCTGAAAGGCTTTCAGGAGGCCGGAGTGAAGGACCCGGTCTCTTATAATGTTAACCACAGATAAAAACAGGGTGAACTCCCCCCTGATAACTCGAACAATAGGAACACGTCTTGTTCGACGGGATTTGAGGGAGTTACTTTTTATGCCTGAAAGAAAGATATTTTTTATCAACGTTTAACCGATAAAACTTCTATGGATTGGTTACTGGAACATCACGAAGAGATTCGCAATTTGGGGCTGGTCGCCGCAGCGGCAATCGGTTTGCCACTGGCTATCTGGCGGAGCTTCATCGCGCAGAAACAAACCCGCATCGCGACAGATAACCATTTGGCTGAAACTTACACCAAAGCCATCGATCAGTTAGGCAGGACAGAGAACGAAATCCGCTTAGGCGGACTCTATGCATTGGAAAATATTGCCCAAACAAACCAACATTATCATGGACAAATTATGGAAGTACTTTGCGCCTTTGTGCGCTTACATGCAGCGGGTAAGGCAGAAATCAGCGAAAAAAATCATAAATCACATAAACTAGTCATTCATACAATCCTAGCCATCATTAGCAGGTTAAATAATAATTTTGAAAACAGTTCTTTTTTTAAAAGGAACGTGGGGAAATTAATTTCCTATTGGAATAAAAAGCTTGACCTGAACTGGTTCGAGGATTTCGCTTACGAAGCACTCAAAAAAACTATTGATATTGATCTTAAGTCAATAATTCTTTGGGATTTGAAAATTTTTAATGGTAATTTTTCAAACGGGGATTTTTCAGAAGCCGATCTTACAGGGGCATATCTTTCTCTGACAAACTTTTCAGAAACAACTTTTATAAATACCGACCTTTCCGAAACAAATCTTAGCTCAGCAAATCTTTCTTATGCAGATCTTTATAATTCAAATCTGCACAACTCAAACCTTCTACACGCTGACCTCTCAAATGCATTTCTTGTAGAGGCAAATCTTTCCAAAACCAATCTTATAGGTGCGAATCTTTCAAACGCTTGTCTTGAGAGAGCTAATCTTACTGGAGCAAACCTCAAAGGTGCAAACCTTTCTAATGCAAAGCCAGAGAAGGCTGATTTAACAGGAGCAATAGTTACTCCTAAACAGCTACGATCAGCCAGAGTTTATGAAAACACAATTTTGCCAGATGATATCGACAAAAAGTCTTTAACCTTTGAGAAAAAAAAACCACTTTAATGGCTTGCGATTATCGGTAGGAGAAGCACCACCCTATTCGTCTTCGCGAGCGACTAAGCGACTAAAAGAAGCGCGGCGAACCACACCAGGCCCCATCCTTCGAGGGCCTCAGAATGACGATTTAAACAAACCCCTTACAGGCTAAAGCCAACCCTCCCCAGCCCCTCCCTATGAAGGGAGGGGATATAAAAAAGTCAACTTCACACTCAGCCGAGACAACTCTTTACACGCTCAATAAAGCTCTTGCTAGTTGGCCCCGCGCCTAGCGGCGGACCAGGCGGAGGAAGGCATCCACGCCGGATATTTTATCCTGATAAGCTTTGCCGCCTTCGTCTTTGAAAAAAACCGTTACCGCCTTGTCACGTTTTTCTTCACTGGTCCAGGTGCTCCACCCCGCGCCTTTGGGAAACATGCTGTCGATAAAAATCTTGTCGCCGTCTTTATCAACATTACGCTTTCTGCGGTCATACAGAGTGATAGCTTCTTCGGGGGTGGGCAGGCGCCAGTCACGATAACCTGCAAAATCTTTGTTGTTCATGCGCTGCGCGTACTCATTGGCCATATACCAGTTGACCCATTTGGCCTCCCTTTGCCAGGAGTCCTGAGTCATCCAGAGCAAACCGGTTTTTTTGTCGAGGGTGGTGCCATCGCTATTTTTAACAAAACGTTTGTCGGCGGATTGAGCGATCGGTTTCTTGCCGGCCAAGCCTTCGGCCCAAACATTCGCAGAAAAGAACAGGGCCAGAAATGTAATGGCAATTGTCATTTTTTCGGTATTGCGCGCTTCAACAAACATATTTTCGCTCCATATAGGAAAAACTCATAACCTTTGTAATGTAATTCAGACGCAAACCCCCCTTTATCCCCCTTATCAGGGGGAATATTAGAACGGAACAAAGGCTTTTTCAAACTAGACAATCTTTTTCTTACCAGATAGAGCTATTGCTCCCTGGCAGCATGTGATATCCCCTTCATTTGTTTCATGCCCCGAAGGGCTACGCCTAGTGGTAATTCTACCTGCTCGCCAAACTCAAGTAAACGGGAAATCCCCTTGAACGGGTTTTGTCGTTCCGGTAGACTGATTCAACAACTCACTCAAGGCCCTCGCCATGAAGATTTTTCACGACCCAAAACACATTGCAGTTTTAACCGCACTACTCTTTCTATGTTCCGTTAGTCCCGTACTCGCCAAACCCAAAGACAAAGACCGATGGAACAATAAGTATGAAACCGAAGTCTACCTGTTTGGAGAAAAACCCATTCCTTTTCTGGTCGACAATGTTCATCTGCTACCGAAAGGTAAGGTTCTGGACATCGCTATGGGCGAAGGACGAAACGGGGTTTATCTCGCCACACAGGGGTTCGATGTTCTCGGTCTCGACATTTCCGAAAAAGGTCTGGAAAAAGCCCACAGATTGGCGAAAAAAAACAACGTCACCATCGAAACAAAAGTGGTCGACCTTGAAAATTTCACTTTAGAACCCAACACCTATGACGTGATCCTTTGCTCTTATTATATGCAAAAGAATCTTTTCAGACAGTTCCAATCTGCCCTGAAACCCGGCGGCATGATCGTCGTTGAAACCTATAATATTGACTATCTGAAATACGTCCGGTTCAGCCGGAAATGGGCGCTCGACACCAACGAACTGCTGGATATCTTCAAAGGCCTGCGGGTCATCCGTTATCAGGATTATGATGACGGCAAAGAGGCCTATTCCAGTATCATCGCGCAGAAACAATAACCACGACTGCGTTTTTTGTGAATCCTCTCGAAAAGTTTTTCATTGCTCTGGCCAACCTTTTCCCCGTTTGGGTGCTGACCGGTGCTGGACTGGCTCTGTGGAAACCAGAAACGGTCACGTGGTTTCAACCCGACTGGATCCCCTATTTTCTCGGCCTCATCATGCTGAGTATGGGGCTGACCCTGAGCCTGGAAGATTTTTCCCGCGTTGTTAAATTACCCAAATCCATTTTGCTCGGCGTTGGCCTGCAATACACCATCATGCCGGGATTGGGCTATGCACTGGCTCTGGCGTTCAACCTGCCCATCGATTTCGTCATTGGGCTCGTTCTGGTTGCCTGCTGTCCCGGCGGGACAGCCTCGAACGTTGTCTGCTTCATTGCCAAAACTCATGTCGCGCTTTCAGTCAGCCTGACCACCTGCTCAACACTTCTGGCTGTTTTGCTCACACCCCTTTTAACCACATGGTGGGTAGAATCCATCTCGCTGGAGCTGACCGGGTTAAAAGTTGATGTGGACACTCTTGGTCTTTTACTCAAAACCTTGAAGGTGGTCATCCTGCCTGTTTTGGTCGGGGTTTTCCTGAACCATTATTTCCACCGCGGGGTGAAAAAAGTGGAGGCCTACACGCCTTTTCTCGCCGTGCTTTCCATCATCTTCATTGTCGACTTCATTCTGGCAGACAAAAAGGATGCGATTCTTCAAATCGGCTCCGCATTAATAAGTGCGGTGGTTTTGCTTCATCTTTTTGGATTTATATTGGGATATGTTTTATCGCGCCTGCTCCGATTTACCGAGAAGGATGCGCAAACCGTTTCGATTGAGGTGGGGATGCAAAACTCCGGTCTGGCGACCGAACTGGCAAGAAGTAATTTTTCAAATTATGGATTGGCAACTGTCCCCGGTGCCATATCCGCCCTCACCCATTGCATACTGGGCAGTATCGCCGCAGGCCTGTGCCGGTGGCGTAATGCATCCGCAAAAAAATAACAGCGTAAAATTAGCGGGAAAACATTTCCCAGTTGAGGACCTGTTCGGCGGCCAGGGGTACTTTAGCGGATTTCCCCAGCACACGGTCCAGTTCGTTGGGGGGGATGCCGGTTCCCGGACGCTTGCAGGCCAGCATCGTTGGTTCCAGGGGAGTCCCAGCGGGGATATCGACCCGCGCCACCAGACTACGCCTTGCCGACTGCTTAACGGGGATTTCTGATTCCTGAATTTCTTTTTTCTCCTCACCCAGAATTTTTGCGACATTAAGAATATCTGACTTCAACTTGCGCAGGTCTTCCGGTTGCATCGAGATCGACTGGTCAGCTCCGGGCATTTTCCGGTCCAGAGTAAAATGTTTTTCAATCATCACCGCACCCAAAGATGCCGCAACCACGGCGGACAAATTGTCCAAAGTATGATCAGACAACCCCACCGGTAATTCAAAGCGTTGTCGTAAACCAGCCAGACACGCCAGGTTCATCTCTTCATATTGCGAAGGATAATTCGACACACAGTGAAGCAGAATCACCGAATTCGCTTTGCGTAGAGCACGCAGAGCCTCGCTTATTTCCGCATCACTGCCCATCCCGGTTGAGAGCACCACCGGTAAACCGGTTTCAGCCACTCTCTCCAGAAACGGGATATAGCTCAGATCCGGAGACGCGATTTTCAGTGCTGGCACTCCAAGTTCAACCAGCAACTCCAGCGATGCATCATCAAAAGGAGTGGAAAACAAAGGGATATTCAAGATCTGGGCATGAGCAATGAGGGCTTTATAGTCTTCGCGGGAAAGTTGGTAGCGTTGGAAAAATTCATAGAAGGGGATTTCATTTCCCGGGTGGTCCGGGTCATCCGCCATCAGGGTATTTGAGATCATCTCGCTGGCTACAAAGGTCTGTAGTTTAACCGCATCGGCTCCGTTTTCTGCAGCGGATTCGATCATACGTTTTGCGAGTTCCACATCGCCATTGTGGTTAAAACCGATTTCCGCGATGACAAAGGCGGGATGCCCTGCCCCCAAAGGTTTGCCACAGAATTCTAATTCTCGACTCATATTTACCATCTCTTAAAAATCAAATCGTACCCAGCTTAACGGTTCAACAGTTCTATCTCATTAGGTTTTCACCATATAGATAGCAGCTTGATCTCCTTGCGAATCCGCATTAAGTTTATCGGCCATTTTTTTGTAGCCTTCTATCTCTTCACTTGAGAATATTGACTTGGCAGGATTCCGCCCATACGAGTTTTCTGCCATCAGTGGAATGTCCTTCAAATATTGCTGGCTCCCCCAGAATTGAAACTCATCTGAGTCGTAAACAATTTCTTTTATTTTAAATTTAGTTTTCTCGGCAAGTATGTTCAGACTTTCAATAGAATATAAAAAGAAATGTCGGGGAGCATCCAGTTGCACCCAATGAGTTCCATATTTTTTCCACGCTTCTGATGAAACCAACGGGATTCTAAGCATGCATATTCCACCGGGGGGCAATAGCCGACGAACAACCTCAAGCGTTTCTATCGGGTCGGGCAAATGCTCAAAAGAATGGTGAAACATAATTATGTCCTGTTCCTCACTCAATTCATGCACATGATCTTTTTTAATAACCAGACCATTGGCATAATTAATATCCGCATCAATATGAGGTTCCACTCCAGACACATTTTCAAACCCGGCTTCTTTGAGAAAATAGAGCAGAAAACCTGTCCCACACCCCACATCAACAATCCGGCTTTTACGATTCAATTTCATATGTGACAGGCAGGCCATATCCAATTCCGCCGGGTGGAGCAGGCTCACCAACCTGCCCCAGACGCCTTTTTTCAAAACCGCGTAACGATCTCTGTTTCTTCTGGCCCAGCTCTCTATAGGATTTGGATACAAACTTTCGGGGCTTTGCGAAAGACTGTAATAATCCTGCGGATAATAATGTGACATGTCTGATGGGAATTCTGAGATCTGCAAACATTGGCACTTCGCGCATTGAAAGTAGCTAAACTCTTCCTTCAATCCGAACATCATTTCACGCGCCGTATAAACCGGATGTTCACCCGAGTCACCGCAGATGCGGCAGGTATGATGCTGAAGTTCCATAAATTAAGTCAATTCCCTGAAGGACGAAAAAACCACTTTGCCCAAAGGTCTAATTTTGGATAAACGTTGGTAAGAAGTTGCCGTTGTTCATCGTTAAAAGGTTTCACATAAACAAGGAGCAAAACGAATGCCAGCAAATATACCGGCAGGTTAATCATCAAATGTCCTTTATCCAACCCGGTTAATATTAAAGAGGGTACAGAAGCTATCAGGCAAAACAAAAAACACCGCCCAATAACGGAAAAAACAGGCGCGATTTCCATTTCGGCAGAAATAGCTATTAGCTGCCGCACAACCATATATACCATCGAAAGCCCTGTCGCCATTATGGCCCCCATCATACCGAAAGAGGGAATCAGCACCAGGTTTAAAGCAATATTCAGAATACTACTTTCAGCAGTGGAACGCATGGCTACATCTCGATGACGGATAACATATAAGGTGGATACGGTGAAGTTTATCCCCAATGCGGTTTGAATCCCTGCAAAAGTCGCATAAATCCGCAATGCTCCAGCTCCCTCTAAAAATGCAGAACCATATATAAACTCAATTAAATGAGAAGAATTCAGGACGCAAAATACGTATACCGGAATAGTCAAGTAAGCAGCAAAACCGACAATTTGGCAATAAAGACTTCCAAGGCTCTTCATTCCTTCTTTTGCATAGGTCTCAGAAAATAACGACAATGCCATAGGAGCCACCCCTGCAAGAAGGAAGGCCATTGCCACCGCAAGCCCTGTGACCAAATGATACAATCCAATATCCGCACGCCCCACTCTAAAATAATTCATCAACAAGACATCACTTTGGGTCATCAGACCAAAACCCAAAAAACCGATTCCATAAGACACCCACGCCAAGTGCCCCATATCATCCCATTCGGGTTTCTTTTCCGGCCCTAAATATTGATCTCGCGCCAAAACCAGATAAATCACACTCGTCATGGCGACCGAAATAATATAGGCGTAAAGGACGGCATAAATTCCATACTCCAGACGAATGAACAATAATAAAAATACTAAATTCAGGAAGGCCCCTAAAGTCTCTGTTTTAGCTAAAGTTTTAAAGCGCAGCAATGTCATGAACAATGTGCTCAATATAGAATCAACTGTTATGACAAAGAAATAAAAAATCAAAGCCCAACGAAACTCAATCAATCCGGGTTTATCGATAAAATCAAGGTAGTACGACAGGAAGTGATAAATCAGAAAACAAAACACGCTGCTAGTTACAAACCTGAAAAACAGCAACCTGCTAATCAGATAGCGTCCTTCTCCCCCCGAGGAATCCTGGATACCAAGTTCAGGAAGTTTTTTATTTATCAGAGTTTCGAAGCCGAAAGAAGTCAACAATCTGATAAAAACCGGAACAACTAAAAGAGTGGCGTAGTCCCCCAAACGCTCCTTACCCAGATAGCGAGTCAAAAGAATTGAAACCAGAAACAAAATTATCTGAACCCCGGTCTTCCCCAAAGTGGTCCAACCAATATTTGCTATGAATTTTTGAAATGACGACAAGGCGAGAACCTCTAGCGGGCCGGAGAGTTACTGGTGACAATAAGTGGGAAAAAGGTAAAAAAAATTACTTCCTGTCAACCGCGTCTGCTACTAGCAGTTTGGCAAAGCATATTATACACTAGTCCCTTCAAGTTTTTCGGAATCCTGACAAGCAAAGGAGGAGAACCTTGCAGTACAAAGTATTCATTGCAGTAGAATTTAAAGGTTTGAGTGAAGAGGCTCATAAGGAGATTGCCGAGCGGCTGGAGGAACACGGGTTAGAAAAAATCCCTACCGTAAGTTCCGCGTGGGAGTATGCCTGCGAAGCAGAAGATGAAACCGATGCAAAAGACAACGCCATCCAGACATTCGTCAATGTCGTCCGGACCTACCCCTGCGAGATGGGCCTTGTGGTCCAGGCCGGGGCATCACAAATTCTGCGTCGGAAGAAAAAATTTGATCCCTAGACATTAAAGAACCCTTTCGGATCCTCTAACTAGTATAATGTTACCTTTCCAGGGAATTTTAGCCGTTTCACGTTCTAACCCGGCAGATAGCTCTATATTCGGGGTCTGCCGGTCATAACAGAACCACTTTGGGTTCTTCAGGAGGCAATCAGTGAATATCATTTTAAACAGTTACTGCAATCTAAAATGCAATTACTGTTTTGCGGACGAATATATGGAAGAGACGGTGAAAACACCGGGAAAATCCATGGAGTATGATTATTTCCAGAACGAGTTTCTGCCTAAAATCAAAAATGCCCCCATCATCAACTTTATGGGTGGGGAGCCAACACTGCATCCCCAATTCATCGATATTTTTCAAAACACTTATGACTCCATTCTCCCCTATTCTCATCTCAGCGTATTCACCAACGGGTTAATGCCAGACAAGGTTCTGGACCTGTTACTAAAAACCGCCAGCCCCAGCGGCGCTATCAGCAAAAATGTCAACTTTGCCATTCTATTGAACTGGCAGACGATGGAAAATATTTCAGAAAAAAACCATGAGCGTTGCCATGAAGTCGCCGAACGCATGTTGCGGGTCAACGGTTACAGCGTCACCTTCAGCATCAATCTGTACTCCAAAGAGCAGGAACTCGAACAGCAATGCGAGGAAATCGACCGGGTCTACCAGAAAGCCGGTCTGCCTCGCGACAAGCAATATAAAATCCGGGTCAGTCCCGCGTTTCCCATTATAGGCGGGGAAGCCAACACCTACCTGCCCATTCGGGACTTCCCTAAAGTCGGCAAAAAGATGTTGGACGTCATGGAGAAATTTCCGCAATTGTGCTTCCGCTTCGATTGTTCTCTACCACCCTGCTTCCTCGATGATATCAGCGAAGACCAGATGTCTCTCACTGACCGGTTTTATTTTCACGGTAACAAACAATTACCGCCGACAGAAGAGTGGAACCGTAATGAATACTATTTCGGATGCGCGGACGGAAGCCCTATGGATATTGACTCGAAGGGCGACTGCTTCAATTGTTTTCCCTTTCACAATCTGAAGCTGGGCAATGTTTCGGAGTTTAAAGAGGTGAACTCCATCGCCATGGCCAAGATGGGTGCGAAATTCCTGAACACGGTATTTGAGAAGACCGAGGCAAAAGAACCTTGCCGATCCTGCCCGCACTATATGGTCAGGTGCTCAAGCGGTTGCTTTGCCTATAATTTTGTCGGAGAAGATGCAGAGGTTCTGGCCGGGGGAAAACCTCCTCTGGCATAAGCAAAGGTTTCTTAAACCAAACTCACTTGCTAACGCTTTGTACATTGACCCCATGCTATAAAACCAAAAGTATTAATGCCGTGAGAGGGAGAACAACGAGAGGAGATTAAAGAATCCGGTCGAGTTTGACTTCCTGGCAAATGATCCCGATATGGAACCCTTCATAGGTTTCAACGGGACCAAATACTCTTCCTTTGAGCAGGGTCATTTTTTCTACCCCATTAAGAATAAAATCATTCAACTCATCATTGCTCAATGATTTAAAACCGCCACGCGGTTGTCGGGGGTCGCTCTTGTTCCAGCCCACTTCCAGCCAGCCGAGATTGCCACCATCCTCTTTTGAGGCAGAGCAAGTGCTGTACTTGCCAGCCAGTTTCATCAGCATTTGAACCCGGCCTGTCTCTGTGGGGATGCTGCCGATTGTCTCCATGAGCAAGTCTGCCACGTCCTTTTTTTCAACCAAAATATGTCGTATCTGAATTTGATGCGTTGCTCCCGCCATACCAATTCCTTCATTTAGGGTTTTTTTTATGTGTTGGGTAAAGGGAGTTAATATATAGGATTTGATCTCCAATTGCCACCCCCGCCCACTAGCCGTGGAGGCAATGAGCAATGGCCCATAGAGCCGAGAGGCCGAATGACGGCAAAATAAAACATTGCTAATTACCAGCGGCGGTTCGCCGCCCACTAGCCGTGGAGGCAATGAGCAATGGCCCATAAAGCCGAGAGGCCGAATGACGGCAAAATAAAGACTTCACTAACTGAGGCCAGCGTCACGCTGGCACGGCTAGTGGGGTTGATCCTGAGGTTTGTTTCAGGTATGTTGCCAGGTCTATGACAAAGAACAAACTTATTCTGGCATCACAATCTCCCCGCCGGTTGGAACTGTTAAAGCAGATCACCAGCCAGTTTGAAGTCTTCCCCAGCTCGGTTGAAGAGACGCTGGATTATGG
>JACNKA010000070.1 GCA_014382285.1 Nitrospinota bacterium
GAAAAATCCGAAAAAATGGGAAAAGCTGCCTTGGCCAGAATTTCAAAATGGAGCTTTTCCGAGGATATAGACGGTCTGAAACAGGCGATAAATAATTTGTTTAAGAACAATGACAATTTCACTTAGAACCGGGAAACCTCCTCGCATTATCGTTGTCGGGCAAACCTTTGAAGAATCCAGAACGGTTCAACGTGTAAATGCAATGCGTTCCCTTGCGTGCCCGGTTAGCTGTGTGCCAACAGTTCCTGCGGGATTAAATTATGAATCCCCGCCGTCGCTTGTGCAAAGAATTAGATATCGTCTGCGACGGCCTGCAGACCCTGCACGTGCCAACAAGGCGATTATCCACGAAGTCCAACGCGGTGCCGATATTTTATGGCTGGATGCCGCAGATATGATCCATGCATCCACACTGCACAGGGCAAAAAAAATAAATCAGGACTTGGTGATTGTCTGGTATTGCGAAGACGACATGTTAAACCCGCGCCTGCGGACGAAGCAGCTTGATGGATCGCTTTCTCTTTTTGATTTATGGGTGACGACAAAGTCCTTTAATGCCGCCCCTGAAGAGTTGCCTTCACTTGGCGTAAAAAACGTCATGTTTGTAAACAATAGCTGTGACCCAGCACTGCACAGGCCGATTGAGGTTAGCGAAGAAGACAAAAAGAATTTTGGCTCTCCTGTCAGCTTTATAGGGTCGTTTGAAGAACCTCGCGCCCAAAGTGTGATGCATCTGGCGCAATCAGGAATCAGTGTCCGTGTCTGGGGTAACGGATGGAGCCAATGGGTAGGGAGGCATCCAAATCTGAACATAGAAAACAGACCCGCTTATAATGAAGAATTCGCCAAGGTCATTTCTGCAAGTGCAATTAATTTATGTTTTTTGCGGCACGCCAATCGTGATTTGCAAACATGCCGGTCCATAGAAATTCCTGCCTGCGCAGGATTTATGGTCCATGAACGCAATAGCGAAATCACGTCCCTTTTTCGAGAGGAAAAAGAAGCCGTATACTTTTCGTCTGATGAAGAGCTGGCTAGAGTTTGTTCTTTTTGGATTGGAAACGATCAAACCCGTAGACATATTGGTGAAACAGCACGAAAAAGAACATTGGACCTTGAGTTGATCCACGTGTCCAATATCATCCGCATCATAAACGCCTTGCCGGCTCAACGATCGGATGTCACTCCATGAAGGTTATGGTAAATGCAATCTCCGCGAAAACCGGAGGAATTGTAACTTACACAAATAATCTCATGCGTTCTTTTTCGGAACGAAATGTGAATGCTACGTTTGCGATTTCCCAGGATTTCCCACTGGATATTGATGTTCCGGTAATCAGGTTATCTGCCGACCGGATGAGGCCAGTCCATCGTGTTATTTGGGAACAGACTGTCTGGCGGCGAATTGTAGCAAAACACCAACCTGACATTTTATTTTCATCAGCAAACTTTGGTTTGCTAGCCTCGCCTGTTCCTCAAGTGTTGCTAGTACGTGAGGGGGGGCTTTTCGATCCTTTCTATTTGACCAATATTGCGCCAAGTCTGAGTGTCTGGGCCATTTTTCAAAGGATTGCGCGACGAAAATTGATTATCGCCTCAGCCCGATCCTCCCAGGCCGTCATTACGCCGACAGATGCAATGAAAGAACTGCTCATTTTCTGGGCAGATAATTTAAATAATAATGTCCAGAAAAATCAGTATGGAACGATTGCAAAATTCTTTGATTCACCCCCCCGGCTTCGCAAATGGAAAGAAGACGGCGTCCTTAAGCTCCTGTATATTTCCGCCTATTACCCCCACAAACAACCGGGGCTACTTTCAGAAGCCATCGCACTTTTAAATGAACAGGGAATTCCATGCCATCTCACCTTGACGATGGACCTTGACGCCATCAAAAACTCACAGGTTGGTCATAAGGATTACTTTCTTTTGAACAAAGGAGTAGAACGCGGGCATATCTCGTTGATCGGAAATGTTCCCTACGAAGAACTGCCAGATATTTACAAGAACCACGATCTGTTTTTGTTCCCGTCGTTGTCCGAAACATTCGGGCACCCGTTGGCCGAGGCCATGGGTCTTGGCTTGCCTATTATAGCTTCGGATACTCCTGTCCACAGGGAAGTTTGCAAGGACGCGGCGCTCTATTTCTCCCCTCTCCTGGCCTCTGATATCGTACGGCAAATACACCTCCTTGACGAAAATGAAACATTACGGAACTCAATGGTCGCTAACGGTCAAAACAATATACTAGAAGACTTCCAGTGGGACTCGCACGTGGATCGATTGCTGGATATTTTTAGCGACACCATAAAGAAAGCCAAATCCTAGGCTATGCAACATAGCGGTAAATAGATGCCATTGATCTCATCCCTTAAGAACTCACTTCTACCTTCATCGGTTGATTTTCGCCGGTTCCCCTTTGGTCTTGCCTCAGGGATAGTGATGCGTGTTGACTTTCACCATCAAACCCGACTGTATCTGGGATTATATGAAATTGAGATTTCAGCGCACTGCAAGAGACTTTTGCAACAAAGCCATAGCGCATTCGACATTGGTGCAAATGCCGGTTACTACAGCTTAATTCTAGCAAAACACACCGGCGGGCAAGTGATTGCTGTTGAACCCGAAGCTGATTCCATTTTTGAAATGCAGGGAAATTTCAGCAAAAACCCCTACCCAATAACATCAACAAAGGCTTTGATTGGGGCTAAAGTAGAAGGAGAGATGACGACCTTGGATCAACTCGTTTCAAAATCCTTCAAGCCCGACTTCATAAAAATGGATATCGAAGGTTGGGAAGTAGATGCTTTAAACGGCGGCCTTCGACTGATTGAAGAGCACCGTCCGCACATGATCATTGAGGTTCATAGCAAAGACCTGGAGATTGAGTGCCGTGAAATATTGAATCGTTTTGACTACAAGATTACACGAATTGAGCCAAGATCCTGGTTATCTGAAATGCGTGTTGATGAATACAACGGTTGGATCATTTGCGAAGGCTCACCCGGCATTTGCTAGAGCATTTCTTAAAATTTCCGTACTTATCAATCGCAATCAGGCTTCTTTTCTTCAATGCGGAGAAGAATGAAAATAAGCAAGAAAGCAAGGAAGTAAGAAGTCGACA
>JACNKA010000158.1 GCA_014382285.1 Nitrospinota bacterium
TGGCGATAGTCGGAGAGCTGACGGACAATATCCCGGGAATCCATGAGCATTCCATGAATGTTGACGATGGCGATTTCTCCAGAAGGGGATTTCCAGCGATCTGGCAACAGGGCAGAGCCGAGTATGACCAATATCATCACGGCAAAAAGTCCTGCCGAAAACCGCATAAAAGATCTGAAAAAAGATTTTTGCGGCTTGTCTTGGATAGTAGGTTCCATATATAAGATATAAGGTTCTGGATGTATGTAAGACTCTGGACCCTCTCGGGTCCAGAGTCTCTCAGGTTTTACTCTTCGTCTTTAAAGACTTCCAGGTCCACCTGCTCTTTTTCGATCTGCGAAACGTCGAGGTTTTCCAAAAAGGCTTTAATGCTTAAAGCGATTTTTTTTCTGGTGGTATCCACCTTAATCACTTTTGCCTTGATGTCATCGTCCACCTTTACAGCGGATTCAGGATCTGTAATATTTTCAGAACTGAGCTGCGAAACATGGATCAGGCCTTCTAATCCATCGCCAAATTCGGCGAACGCTCCGAACCCTGTCACCTTAATGATCTTGCCGCTGACTTCGGTACCGATAGGATAGTTGGCTGCAATATCATCCCAGGGATCAGGTTGCAACTGTTTAACTCCAAGGGAGATGCGGCAGTTTTCCTTGTCGATGCTGAGCACGGCAGAGGCGACTTTGTCCTTTTTCTTCAGGATCTCAGAAGGATGCTTGATTTTTTTCCAACTCAAATCGGAAATATGGATCAGTCCATCCACGCCATCTTCAAGTTCCACGAAGGCGCCAAAATCAGTCAGGTTGCGAACGGTACCCTCTACTTCAGAACCAATGGGATACTTGTCTTCAATTTTTTCCCACGGGTTGGGCTCGATTTGTTTCATGCCGAGTGAAATACGTTTTTTATCTTTGTCGAGGGTCAGCACGACTGCTTCGACCTCATCTCCGATTGAAACCATTTTGCTCGGGTGTTTGACATGACGGCTCCAACTCATTTCAGAAATGTGAACCAGACCTTCGATGCCTTTTTCAAGTTCTACAAACACGCCATAGTCGGTGATGCTGACTACTTTCCCCTTGATCTGGGTAGTGACCGGGTATTTTGAATCGACATCCACCCATGGGTCGGCACTGGTTTGTTTGAGACCCAGTGAGACGCGCTCTTTTTCTTTATCGTATTTGAGAACCATGACCGTGACTTTGTCACCAATGGAAAACATCTCGGAAGGATGGTTGACTCGACCCCAGGACATGTCGGTGATATGTAGCAGGCCGTCAATTCCGCCCAAGTCGATGAAGACACCGTATTCGGTGATATTTTTAACAATACCTTCGATGAGGTTGCCTTCACTCATTCTCTCCAGAGTTCCTTCACGAATCTGTTTGCGTTGCTCTTCAAGGAGAATTCTCCGCGACAGAACAATATTACCGCGCTTTTTATTCATCTTGATGATTTTCATGTCGAACTTTTCGCCAAGCAATTTTTCCAGATTGCGAATCGGACGAAGGTCGATCTGAGAACCCGGCAGAAAGGCTTTCAGCCCAATATCGACAGTTAAACCGCCTTTTGCTTTGGCGACAACCACACCTTGAATGATTTCATCCGCTTCATAGGTCTGAACCAGATCATCCCAGATTTTAATTTTATTGGCTTTTTCTTTAGACAAAACAACATTGCCGTCGTTGTCTTCAACCTTTTCAAGAAAGACTTCGACCTCTTCTTGGAGTTGCAGGTTTTTGCCGTTTTCAGGGAATTCAGAAAGCGAAACCATGCCTTCTGATTTGAAGCCGACATCGATGGTGGCCAGCCCATTAGAAATAGCGATGACCTTTCCTATAATGATCTGTGAAGCTTTAAATCTACCGAGACTATCGTTGAAATAGCCTTCCATTTCTTCGTAGGCGGCAGTTTCGGCTGGAGTTAACTCCTCCAGTTCCGCCTTATCATCTTCTTCCATTTGCGCGAGTAATTCTTTGGATATCTTCATGACCGCATGATTCTCACTTTCTCTTGGGATGTTTAAAGGTTATTTATATTTTCAAAAACATGATCGGTGACTTCTTCAATACTTAATCGAGTGGTATCGACCTCCAGGGCATCGCCCGCCTTGACCAATGGAGAAATTTTTCGATTTCTGTCCTCATGGTCTCGTTGTCGGATTTCCTCGATAATGGTTTTTAAATCCAAACCCGGGTTTTTAGATTTCAGTTCCTCATACCGCCGCCGTCCGCGTTCTTCAGCGTCTGCAACGAAAAAAAATTTTTTCTCGGCTTGAGGAAATACGACTGTGCCAATGTCGCGTCCATCCATGACCACATTGCCGGTCTCGCCGATTTGTCGTTGTCGGGCAACCAACGCTTCGCGAACAAATTTCTGCGCGGCAACTGTGGCGGCTCCCCGTCCTACCGTTTCATTTTTTAAAAGGGCTGTGGCGTTTTCGTAGTCCACCAGCACTGCTTGCCCCTCAGCACCGGGAACAAATTCAATGTTCAGACTCTGGGCAATTTTTGCCATGGCCGATTCATCGGCAAGGTTCATGCCTTTTTGCTGGGCGGTCCAGGCTACTGCCCTGTACATGGCGCCGGTGTCGATGTATCTGTAGTTCAGCCGCTTGGCGACCAATTTCGCGACCGTACTTTTCCCACTTCCGGCAGGCCCGTCTATTGCGATAATCATATTCTTAAATCACGTTGAGTCGGTACTTGTTCGCCGTCATAAATTCCTTTTTCAATTCCTGTCCGTCCCCTTTTTCGATGGTGCTACGGATTTCTCCGAGCTTGCTCTGGAACTTATCGATCAGATTCAGCGTGTGATTGCGGTTGGAAAGGCAGATATCTCTCCACATAACCGGATCACTGGCAGCGATGCGGGTAATGTCTCTCAGCCCGGCACCGGAAAACGCAGTGACGTCACGGTTTTCTGGAGTTTTCAAGGCTCCGAGTGTGTTCATCAGGGCGTAAACCACGATGTGAGGTAAATGACTCACTGCGCCAAAAATAAAATCGTGTTCCTCTGTGGACAAACTAATGACATCCATGCCGACAGCCTGCCAGAGAGCATTGATTTTTTTCAGAGCTGTCTCATCGGTTTTCTCGGTCGGGGTCACGATACATTTTGCGTCCTGATATAAGTTTGCGATGGAAGCTTCCAGTCCGGAGCTTTCTCCTCCAGCAATCGGATGTGACCCAACAAAAAATATTCCTTCGGGAACCAGCTTGTCTGCGCCATGAACGACAGGGCCTTTCACCGAGCCGACATCGGTGATCAGGGTGCGAGGCTGAACCTGCGGAATCAGGTCTTGTATTAAAGGAACAATTGTTGAAACCGGTGTGCATAACACGATCAGGTCGGCATCGTTGACTGCTGCACCCAAATCATTGGGGCAGTGATCAATGATTTTTAAGCCTTTGGCCTTTTCCAGATTCTCACGGTTTCTGCCGTAACCGGTTATCTCGTCCACAAGGCCTCGCTCTTTGCAGGCCTTGGCCAAAGAGGCTCCAAGCAGGCCAACGCCAATCACCGTCATTTTCTTAAACAGCTTCATGGTTGTTCCTGTTCGGGATAAGAACCCAGTACCCGCAAAAACAGGGTTTGTTTGCCCAATACTTTTAAGACGTGTTCGACAGCCTTGTCTTCAATGTGGCCGATGAAATCGACATAGAACAAATATTCCCAGGGCCGGTTGCGCAGAGGCCGTGATTGTATTTTCGATAGATTGATTTTGTTTTTAGCGAATAGCTGAAGGGTTTTGAGCAACGACCCGGATTCGTCAGCGATGGAAAACATGAGAGAGGTCTTGTTTTTCCTGGCTCTTTTAGCCTTGTCTTTGGAGATGATCAGGAACCGCGTGTGGTTTTCGGCTCGATCCTGAATGTTTTTATCGATAATTTTTAATCCATAGACCTCGGCGGCCAGTTCTCCGGCGATGGCTGCGGTGTTTTTATTTTTCTTGGTCAACTCCGCCGCCTGGGCCGTGCTGGAAGAGGGCACCTGCTCAACACCTGGTAGGTGGGTGTTCAGCCAGTTTCTGCATTGCGCCAAAGGTTGTGGATGTGAATAGATTTTCTGGATTTTTTTCCGGTCAGTGGTGTTGGACAAAAGAAAAAGTCCGATGGGGAGCCGAGTTTCGCTGCAAATATAAAGCGGCGAATCGACAAAGCAGTCCAGAGTCAGGTTGATGACTCCTTCGATGGAGTTCTCCACCGGCACCACTCCATAGTCGGAGTTGCCCATCTCGACTTCAGAAAAAACGGTTTCTATATTTCCGCAAGGATTGAAAGTGCAGGAGTGACCAAAATGCCGCACCGCCGCCTGGTGGCTGAAGGTGGTTTCCGGCCCGAGAAAAGCGATCTTCAAAGGCTTTTCTAAAGCTAATGTGGCGGAGAACAGCTCACGAAAAATAGATTCGATGGAAGAATCGGGAAAAGGGCCCTTGTTTTGCTCTTTCAATCGGTCAAGAATAGCCCGCTCACGCTGGGGAACATGAAAATGCTTCATCTTCCCCTGCCGGGATTTTTCTTCGCCAATTCCTTGGGCCAAACGACCTCGGCGACTGATCAGCTTTGCTAGCTGGTCGTCAATTTTATCAATCTGCTGGCGCAGATCATCTAACTGGGACAAAAAACAAATACCGCCTTTACTTGGATTTCCCTCAATCTCTTGTATGGGATGGTTGATAATTCCACAACTCAGCACTAAAATGCAAGGGGTAATTTCAAAAAACCGCTGAAACTTGGCGAATTATCGGGTTTTTCGTACTAATTGTTATAGAGAGGTCATTCCAATGATATTGCTTGAATTCAGCATGAGCCCCATGGACAAAGGGGAAAGCGTCAGCGAACAGGTCAGCCGTTCGCTGAAAATTATTGACGAAAGTGGTGTGCCGTATCGGTTGAATCCGATGGGAACCGTGCTGGAAGGGGAGTTTGACGAAGTCATGGGTGTGGTCAAACAATGCTACGAAACCATGAAGGCAGATTGCAAGCGCATCACCTGTGGTATCAAGATCGATTATCGGGAAGGCAAATCGGGCAGGCTGGAATCCAAAATCGCTTCCATTGAAAATAAATTGGGCAAAGAGGTGCGGAAGTAAAAACCTTTTTAGTCACAGATAGACACAGATGAACGCGGATTAAATATGAAACTGGGTTTTGCAAAGCCGTCATTGCGAGGAGACTTTGCCGACGTGGCAATCCAGAGGTGTCAACATGCCATTAATTGCCTAAACAGAGTTGATTTATGCCATTAGACCATTACGTATCCCAAGTTTACCTCAGGAATTTTTATTCCTCAAAGTTAGGCGAAAAGTTGTTTGGCATTCGAAAGCGTGACCTGCATCAGTTTCCGTGTGGGTCAGAAGATGTTTGTAGGATACAAAATGGCAGTACCAACGAATACCTCCTCCATGACCGGGCGATCGAAGAATTTTTGTATGGGATTGAACCAAAATATAATACCGCCATTGATAAGCTTAGAAGAGGAGAAGTGGATGCAGAATGTATATATGTGATTTCTGGATTCATTGCTTACGTACAGTCTTGTTCCCCGGCTGGAATGCGAATACATTCTGCAATGCCTAAAAATGCAGTAGAAAATACTGCCAAAATGTTAGATGCGAAAGGAGAAATGCCCCCTGCCCCCGCTGCATTAGGAGGCAAAAATATTACAGAACTACTAGAAACTGGTGTGATAAAAGTGGAGGTTGATCCAAAATACCCTCAATCAATTGGGATAGGCAACATAATGGACAGTGTGTCGGCATTTGGTAATTTCTACTGGGAAATACTCCTCAACAAATACTCTGATAGCCCATTTTTTACGAGTGATTTTCCAGTAACAATAGAAAATACTAATCTGTCTAGAGGTCTTAATAGGGTTGTTCCACTTGCGCCTGACTTAGCCCTCCGAATTGTGCCGAATATTTATTATGATAAAGAAGCGGCTAAACAAAATTTTAGCCAACATCGATTTATAATCAAAAAGCTTTCACGGAAACAAGTCAGAACAATAAACAAACTGATTGTCCAATGTGCTGAAAAATCTGTTTTTTATAGTGGAGATCAGGATTGGGTGCAAAAGTTTGTTTCCAAATTTTGTCGGTACAGAATAGAGCCATTAGTTGAAGAAATACAAGTTCATAATGCCACTTATTCAATCTTCAATCAAAAGATTAGTGAAATTGCCGGCTAGGGTCAGCAGATTTTAAATTCTGGATTGCCGCGCTTCGCTCGCAATGACGACTGAGATTCTGCTTGGTTATCATCGTTGTCCACCGGTGTTCACCGGTGGCTACAGTTTCATTAGCTTTTGCCTGATGTAACTCACGACAGCGCGGATTTCTTTTTGGCTGAGGTTTGATTTCCATGGCATCATGGCGGTGCCTTTTCTGCCTTCCGTTACAGACTGGATCATCCTCTTTTCTGTCAGCTCTTTTTTTGATTTTTCGGAGGTGAAATTTTTTGGGGGTGGATTCAGTGCATTCGCGGCGAAGGTTTTGCCATCGCCTTTATCTCCGTGGCAGGCTTGACAATGTTTGTGGAAGATGTCGCGCCCGGTTTCGAGATCAACAGAATCTGCGTAGGCCTTGGGCAGCAGCGGTCCGATGATGAGTGTCAGGAACAGTGCTACGCTTAAAAGTTTTCCCCTACAATTTGTCATTACCGCACATCTTCCAGTTTTTCAATTAACAGAGTATGGATCATATGTTCCTTGAAACTGCGGATCACTTTGTTGAGGTCGAAATTCGGATTTCTCAGCGATACATAGAAAACATCAATGGCACGATCGCCTTGAGTGGAAATCTTGGCCCGGTGAATGCGAATGCCAAAATCTGCAAAGACGGCTGAAACTTTATAGAGCATGCCGATATGGTCTCGGGCTTCTACCCGGATCACTGTGAACGGATTGCCCACTGTTCTTTCAACATGGACTCTGGGAACCATAGCCATCTTTTTCTGCTCACCAGCGTAACGGATTCGGGACTTCAACATTTTTTGTAAACTGGTCTCTCCCGCAAACAACTGACTCAGGCTATTTTTAATATCTTTCCATATTTCCAGGTCTTCGCCACTGGCCTTGGTGCCTGCTTCTACTTGTATGGTGACTATTACGATGCCGTCCTGTTTGAGATAGATCTGCGCGCCAAGAATGTTCAGGCTTTTGGCGGTGACGGTTCCTACAAGTTTTTTAAAAGCTTCACTACCAATGGGGCAACAAAGAGTCAGGTTATGATAGTTCCCTTCTTCATGGAACTGATGATGCAGAATAAATAACTTATCCTTGAAAGACCGGATGAGGCGGATATGAAGCGCGACCTCTTCGGAGGATGCTGTCATCAGATAATCTTCCGGCATTTGGCGAAGATGTTCTTCGATATCGTTCACAGGCAGTTCCCGTTGCAGGGCTTTGAAAACTCCCGCCCGTGTGGCAAGAGGCTGTTGCTCCAGGGACTCCGGGTCCTGCAGGTGTTTCAGGGTCCGTTCATAGAGTTCCGAGAGTAATATTTTTTTCCAGGCGGTTAAAGTTCCCGGTGCTACAGCCCGCAACTCGGCATAGCTGAGCAGGTAGAGTCCTTTCAGCCTTTCTGTATTCGCAACAGTTTCTGCAAATTTCCGGATCACTGTTGGCTGGTGTATATCCTGATGCAAGGCTGTTTCAATCATGGTGTAAGGATTAGCCAGTAAAAATAGCAGGATTTGCACGTCAGCCTCTTCAAGGCTCAGTCTTTCGGTCAGGGATTTTAAAAATTTGCCCGGTCCTTCGTCAGGCACCTTTCTCGCCGATTGTAGAAGGGCTGATAATTTCAGAATCTCCTTTGGGAGGTAACCCTGATACAAGGCGAACAGGTCTGTGGGATTGGTGATGCCGGTGACAGCCAGTTCATCGAGAAAGCGGATGACGCGCAGGGAATGCTCATCGGCAGTGTAATGATGATAGAAGTCATGGTTCACTTTGCAATGCGCTAGTCCAAATTCCGGCAAAATCTGTTCCAGAATATTCGTTTCATGCATCAGTCGCAGGATTTTCTCGGAGGCTTTATTTTGCAGGATAGAGAACAGGAAACCTCGTACTTCTTCACCTTTCATGGACTGCGCATTAATGAGGTTTTTGCTCAGTCGCATTTGCCGTTGGAGTTTGTAGTCTGGCAAGACCAGATGTTGTTTGCAAAGTTCCAATGCTGTCAGTAAAAGTGATTTGTCTTTTTTAAAATCCTCTTTAGCGTCACCGCTATAAATCAGAGAAGAGTCTGAAATATGAAACCCATGGCCGACGGATTTTTTAGTCAATGAAGAGATTACTTTTTTGAGCGATCTTTTAGGTTGCCGACAATGCTCGAAAAGGTTTTGCGAAAAAGTGTAGATATTGGTGGCGTGCAGATAGTAGTCGTGCATGAACTCTTCAACCGGTTGACCGTCGGCGGAAGTCTGGTACCCCAGATTGGCTGCCAATTGTTTCTGGGTGTCAAAAGCCAGGACGTCGGTTTTTTTCTCTGTCAGATAATGCAGTTCATTACGAACTCGAAGTGTGAAGTCGACTGAATGATAGAGCGACTCAATTTCTTCATGGGAAAGCACATGGGCCTCATTAATTTCCCGGAGAGAATGGCACCCATAGCGCACGGCGGTAGCCCACAGGGCGCTGTGGTAGTCGCGCAATCCTCCTGGTCCATTTTTAAGGTCGGGTTCCGGGTGACACACAACGCTGTCTCCTTGGCCGTACCGGGTGTATTTTTCTTTTAACTTGGAATTCAAGAACTGCTTCACTTTTTTTTGTAAAACATTTTTATGAATGGAGTTGTAAAACTTGTCATAAGTGGTTCGGTTGCCAATGAGGAACCGGGTTTCGATCATAGAGGTTTTGATGGTCAAATCCTCTTGGGCAAGTTTTACGCAGTCTTCAATGGTGCGAGAACTGTGGCCGATTTCCATGCCGAATCCCCAAATTACCGACAGTGCGTCCTGAATAAATTTTGTTGTGAGAGGCCGGGTTTTTCCAGAAAGAAGAAACAACAAGTCAATATCTGAAAGCGGATTGAGTTCTCCTCGACCATAGCCCCCCACCGCGATAAGAGAAAAACCTTCCAGAACGTCACCACCGGCATAATCTTCAAGTTGTGTCATGGAAAGGAGGACGTGCCGGATGACCTCATCGACTAGACTGGTATGGGCCTGAATGATTTCGCGTCCACCGGTTCCCGAGCGATGCCATCCTTTGATCTTTTCTTTCTCTTTCTTTAATAATTGTTTAAAGGCTTGAAAATAGGGCAGTCTCTGCCTGGGGTCGGCAGGGATATTTTGCACCTGACTGAAATCAATTGCCAGCCGGTAGTTGTATTCAGAATTATCCATAGGGGAAAATCAGCAGGGAGATCATTAAATGAAGAATAAAACAATTATATCAAATTTCAAACATTGTTCATTTTTGATCTTATACCGGGCCTTGTAAATCCCGGCTTTTTTGACTGTTTTGGTCGTGTTCCTTCTCAGCCTCTTTTTGCAGTATTATTCTGGTAAATTGCCCGGTCAAAATTGCTTGACAAGCAGGGGGTAATAATTTAGCTTACCGGTTCTTCTTCTACATACATTTTACGAAGCGCTTACCTGTTATATCTACCATTCGAGATTTGATAATTTTTGCAATTCATATTTAAACACATTCGATGGTATCTTGCGAAGGTTTGAGGTCTCAAAAGGATAAACGAAGTGATGTGAAAAGTAGGTTGATTATCAAACATTCATTTTAGTTAAACTTTATTTTTTTTAAGTAATTTCTTTTTTGGGGTAAAAAACATGTCAGAACAGCCAGATATTATTTATACAAAAGTAGATGAGGCACCGGAACTTGCGAGTGGATCATTTCTTCCTATCATTCAATCTTTCACTCAGGTGGCGGGTGTCAATGTAGGCACCATGGATATTTCTCTCGCGGGCAGGATTATTTCTCAATTTCCTGAAAGGCTTAAACCGGAACAACAGATACCGGATGACTTGGCGCGGCTGGGTGAAATGGTGTTGGATCCCGATGCTAATATCATCAAGCTCCCCAACATAAGTGCCTCTAACCCTCAAATAGCGGCCGCTGTCGCAGAGTTGCGGTCCCAGGGCTATGATCTTCCGGACTATCCTGAAGACCCCAAAAATGACGAAGAAAAGGCGATCAAAGCCAAATTTGACAAGGTCAAGGGCAGTGCGGTCAACCCTGTTTTACGACAGGGAAACTCGGACCGAAGAGCCGCTGTTGCGGTTAAAAATTACGCCAAGAGCAATCCGCATAAAATGGGCAAATGGTCCAAAGACTCGAAGTCAAATATTGCAACCATGGGTGCCGATGATTTTTGCTCGAATGAAAAATCTGTGACCATAACGGATGCTATGGCTGGAAATGGGAAAATTGAGTTTGTTGGGGCAGATGGCAACACAACGGTACTAAAAGAGAGCGTTCCTTTTGAAACAGGAGATGTCGTCGATGCAACGAAGATGAGTGTTGCCGCTCTTCGAAAATTCATGAAAAAGGCTAAAGAAGATGCCAAGAGTCAGGGAGTTCTGTTATCGCTGCATATGAAAGCAACGATGATGAAGGTTTCTGACCCCATCATTTTTGGTCATGGGGTGACCACGTACTTTGAAGATGTGTTCACAAAGCATGCCGACACGTTTAAAAAAATCGGGGTCAATGCAAATAATGGCTTGGGTGATGTCTTTGCAAAAATTAAAGACCTGCCGGAAGCCCAGCAAAATGAAATCAAAGCAGATATCGACGCATGCATTAAAGCAGGGCCGGATCTGGCTATGGTGGACTCGGACAAGGGAATCACAAATTTGCATGTTCCCAGTGACATCATTATTGATGCTTCCCTTGCGGCGGCGATTCGTACCTCAGGAAAAATGTGGGGCCCTGATGGCAAGGAACACGACACGCTGGCCATGGTGCCGGATAGTAGCTATGCAGGGATTTATCAGGCTGCAATCGATTTTTGTAGAGATAACGGTGAGTTTGATCCCACCACCATGGGAACCGTTCCCAATGTCGGCCTGATGGCTAAGAAGGCAGAGGAATATGGCTCTCACGACAAAACTTTCCAAGCGTCTGGAAAAGGGAAAATGCGCTTATTGGATGGCACTGGTAATGTTCTGCATGAGTATGATGTGGAAGAGGGAGATATCTTCCGCGCGTGCCAGGTCAAGGATATTGCCATTAAAGACTGGGTCAAGCTGGCGGTCAATCGGGCCCGACTCTCTGAAACCCCTGTGGTTTTCTGGCTCGATAAAGATCGAGCGCATGACGCGGAGATCATCAAAAAATTGGAGCTCTATTTGAAGGATCACGACACCAATGGTCTGGATATCTCAACCATGTCTCCCCTGGAAGCGATGAAACATTCGTTGCAACGGGCGAAAGACGGTAAAGATACCATTTCTGCAACTGGTAACGTGTTGCGGGATTACCTGACCGACCTGTTTCCGATTTTGGAACTGGGCACCAGCGCAAAAATGTTGTCCATTGTACCGCTCATTAAAGGTGGTGGACTTTTTGAGACCGGAGCAGGTGGGTCTGCACCGAAGCATGTTCAGCAGTTTGTTAAAGAAGGTCATTTGAGATGGGAGTCTTTGGGCGAATTCCTCGCTCTCTCAGAGTCCCTGGCGCATCTGGCTCGGGCAAAGGGAAATGCCAAGGCGCAGGTTCTTGCCGATACGTTGAATCTGGCTAGCGAAAAGTTGATGGAAAATAAAAAATCACCGGGTCGTGCGGTCGGTGAGTTGGATAATGCAGGCACCCATGTTTACGAAACGCTTTATTGGGCGCAGGAGTTGGCGAAGCAAAATGATGATGCCGACCTGAAAGCAAAATTCACTCCAGTGGCTAAAGAGCTTGAGTCTAATCTGGATAAAATTACTGGAGAATTGGACGCCGCGCAAGGAAAGCCGAAAGATATCGGTGGTTATTTCAAGCCGGATGCTGCGAAGGTTGCGGCGGCGATGCGTCCGAGTGCAACGTTTAATGCCATAATAGATAGCTTGAATTAGTACGCATGGTCTTTTTAATAGGCGGTTAACGTCAGAATGGTTAATAAACTGATCAAACCTGGTTAAGGTTTGTTTTCATGTGAGGGAACTGTATGTCAAACGCAAGAAAAAAAATCACGGTAGTCGGTGCGGGTCAGGTTGGCTCCACCGTTGCTCAGTTGACAGCGTATAAAAACCTTGGCGATGTGGTGATCATTGATATTGCTGAGGGGGTTCCGCAAGGTAAAGCGCTGGACTTGCAGGAGTCAAGTTGTCTGCAGATTTTTGATAGTCGGGTGACAGGAACCAACGATTACAAAGATACTGCCAATTCGAATATCGTGGTGATCACGGCAGGGCTCCCCCGCAAACCGGGCATGAGCCGCGAAGATCTTCTGGCGACCAATGCCAAAATTGTGCAATCGGTGACAGAGAAGATCATGGAGCATTCCCGTGACCCGATCATCATCATGGTGTCGAATCCACTCGATGCTATGGTGTACATGGCTAAAAAAACCGGCAATCTGCCCAAGAACAAGATCATCGGCATGGCTGGCGTGCTCGACTCGGCCCGTTTGCGAACTTTTGTTTCACTCGAGCTGGGGTGCTCAATGGAGGATGTGGACGCGATGGTTCTTGGTGGGCATGGTGACTCGATGGTTCCGCTACCTCGTTATACCTCCGTATCGGGGATCCCGATCACCGAACTGATGACCTCTGATCAGATTGATCGCGTTGTTGAGCGCACACGAAAAGGCGGGGCGGAAATCGTTGGACTGCTTAAAACCGGCAGTGCCTTCTACGCGCCCGGTGCTTCAGTCGTGAAAATGATTGAGGCAATTTTGCAGGACAAACGCCGCATCCTCCCTTGCACTGCTTATCTGGAGGGGGAGTATGGTTGGAGCGGGATTTTCTTCGGCGTGCCCGTCATGATGGGTATCAACGGAATCGAGAAAGTCATTGAACTGGAAATGACTGACGAAGAAAAAGTGGCCTTGGATAAATCAGCGCAGGATGTAAAGAAAACCTGTGATGAAGTAGACGCGATACTGAAAAACGGCTCCTAACTCTTCGCCAGAGGGGCAACGTCCACTAGGCGTGAGGCCAATGTTGCAAACCTGTTTTAGCCACAGAAGAACACAGATAAATAATTCCCCCTTCCGCGAAGGGGGTTAGGGGGATTTGGTTATTCCTGCCACCCTGAACGAAAAAGTTGTCAAGCCGAGAGAACTCTTTGCCAACTCAGTAACGTTATAGCTAGTTGTCCCCCACGCCAACCGGGCAACGCCCGGTAGTAATTAGCAATGACTTGTCAAATAGCTAGTTGTCCCCCACGCCGAGTGGAGGGATCAGCGAATAGGGTTTGCGGGTCTTTTCTTTAATTTCAAATTCTTCATAAACCGTTACGCCTTCCGGTTTGCCGTCGCATTCGAGGGTGATGCTGTTCCAAAACTCTTTTCTCGATCTCCAGCGTGGATTTTGATGGTCGTACGGTTCATCCTTCACGCACACCCGCCAGACCGTTCCTGTTAAAACATCGCGCGAAATATCCAGAGTGATGAAATGATTCATCAGTGCCCTTTTTGCCAGCGCGTCGAACACATCTTTGGGTGCGGTGTGTTCCTCATTTTTTTGCTGGTCGGCAAAAGGTTTGAAGGTGGCTCCGCCTCCGCCTGAAACGATGTGCATCGTTCCGTCACTGCTTTGGTATTTCCCGGATTCTGATTTGATCACTTTACCATCGGGGCCTATGGGGTGGAACCGTTCGTAGGAGTGCTGGTTGCCGGCGAAAACGATGTCGGGTTTTAAGGCGTTCAACTGTTTGAGGACGGTGTCGCGTTTGTCCACATACCATGCGGTGGTGAGTGCCGGTTCGTGGACGGCAAGAATGACCCAGAGACCTTTTTCTCTCGCTTTTTCAATGCGTGGCTTCAGCCATTCGGTTGGGTCCTGCCATGGATAATTATGGATGACCCCTATCAGTGCATTGCCGACGACACGGGTGCCTTCATAAGCCCGTGGTTGTTGGCCGTGCGGGTTGTCGAAACCAGAATCAAGCGGGTCGATTTTATCCCAGCAACCTGAACCCTTGGGTTTGTTCTTGTTTGCCGGAAGGTCGTTATCGCCTGCAACAAAAAGCCGCAAAGGATAGGGACCGACCAAAGTTTTTTTGATTTCTTTTATGTATCGATCAGGACAGGAGTCGGGAAACGGTTCGGGCTGGTAAACGAAATCGCCAAGGTGCAGTAGCGCATCTGGCATTGTGTCGCGCATGGCTTTTTGTACAGCGGAAAAACCCGGCGCGTAAGCCCGTTCTCCGGTTCCGGTATCGCCGACTATGGTGATGCGCGTGACCGTGCCTTGGGGAAACGGAGCCATGACCTTTTGGATTCCCCGCGTTGTTTTACGCGGTGCGCTCTCGCTGAGGGAATAGTTCACAAACAGAGCGAGAGTCAGGAGAAAAATAATTTTCACAGTGAACCATTTCATGGTTAGGACAAAACCTCCGGCAGGGTTTCAACAAAAGTGCGAATTTCATCCCGCACTCTACGATAATGACTCAAAGTTTCCTCCTCTGTCTTGGCGTTTTTGGCAAGTCTGGGTGGGTCGTCAAATCCGACATGCACAACCCGGGTGGCGCAGGTGAAAACCGGACAGTTTTCATCGGCGTGACCGCATACGGTGATTACGATATCGAAAGGAATAGTTTCTACTTCCTCCACTTTCTGCGATTTCTGACCGGTGATGTCCACTCCGGATTCCTGCATAACCTGAATCGCATTGGGATTGAGCCCATGTGCTTCAAGCCCGGCCGAAAACGCCTGGATGGAGTCGCCTTTCAAATGCCGCGCCCAGCCCTCGGCCATTTGGCTTCTGCATGAATTGCCAGTACACAAAAACAGAATTTTCAGTTTCTCTGTCATACGGATTAAGGATACCACCCTCTAACGTTGGAGGAAACTGTCAATAATTTATGCTGGTTAGAAAAAAGCTCTCAGGAACCATTACTCATTGGTCGGTTTGCGGACTTGATTTTCGTTTTTCTTTCGCCTAAAATGCAGGGCGAAAGCCAAAGGAGAATTACGTCATGCATCTCACCAAACGCCAGCGGGAGATTTACGAATATCTCAAAGAGCATATCTATGCAAAGGGGTACGCGCCGAGCATTGCGGAAATTGGTAAACAGTTCCAGCTCAGTTCCCCGGCCACGGTGCACAAGCACCTGAGTCATTTGGAAAAAAAAGGGCTGATTAAGAAGCAGCATAATTTGAGCCGAGCGATTGAAGTGGTGGAAGAACCGGCGCGGGAATACCCGGTACTGGGCCATATTGCGGCGGGTAAGCCAATTGAGGTGATGGACCATCGTGAAGTGATGGCCCTGTTGCCAGATGCTGGAGATAAGGATATTTTTGTCCTCCGAGTCAAAGGCAGTTCGATGATCGAAGACCATATTCAGGATGGAGACTACGTGATTGTGGAACGACGCGAAGTGGCCGAAAACGGGGAAACGGTGGTGGCGTTGATCGATAACGACCGGGCTACTCTGAAACGGTTTTACCGGGAAAAGGGCCGGGTGCGTCTGCAACCCGCTCACCCGGATATGAAACCGATCATTGTCCGCGAAGGTGACTTCGCAATTCAGGGCGTGGTCATTGGCGTATTGCGCAAGTTTGATAAATGACCGGTGAGCCACCGGAGGCAGTCTTCCAGTGGGGTGCGGTTAGTGAGGGATTGAATGAGTTCTCGAATAATTTTACATGTAGATATGGACGCGCCGCAGCTCGCGAAACAGGTCGTTTCCCGGGTCCGGAAGTTCGACTTCGG
>JACNKA010000122.1 GCA_014382285.1 Nitrospinota bacterium
ATAGAACTTTCATGGAGAAAAGAAAAGAAATGGTGGTCCCGGTGCAGGACGGGCCCGGTCCCGACCCGGCCCACGCTGACGGCACCGCCATCGCCGGGCAAATGTGCCTGATGTCTCTGCAAGCGGGCGAACCCATCCTCGATGCGGCTTGTCAGGCTGTTGCAATATTGGAAGATGACGGACGCTTCAATGCCGGGGTCGGATCGCATAAACGTATTGACGGTACCGTAGAGATGGACGCTTCGTGCATGGATAGCTCTGGCACGTTTGGTGCCGTGGCCGCATTGGAAGGATTCAAAAACCCGGTCAACGTTGCACGTATAGTCAGCCAGTCTGAGTACCGCGTTTTGGCGGGAAGGGGGGCGGCAGAGTTTGCCATGAATCAGGGCTGCCTGCCAGTAACGCTTGATGAAATTGCCAATACAGGAAAAGATTTTTCCACCACCGACACGGTTGGGTGTGTTGCCAGAGCGGGAGATGAGTTTGCCGCCGCGCTTAGTACGGGTGGTATCGACAATGCCATCCCCGGTCGTGTGGGCGATGTTCCCCTTATAGGGTGCGGTCTCTATGCCGGGCCAGCAGGGGCCGTGGCCGCCACCGGTGACGGCGAAGCCATCGCCATACAGGTGACGGCCTTACGGGCTTATCAACTGATCGAACAGGGTATGGACCCAAAAGCCATCGTCCCCACCGTTACAGGGTGGTTCAAAGAAAGCACCGCGTTCGGAATTATTGTCGTCAGTAAAATAGGCTTTGCCGGTGGATCGAATCGCGGCATGGCCTGGACAGCCAGCGAAATGCTCCACTAGGCGTGGGGCCAAATGTAATTGCGTTTGTAAGCGGACAATAGGTTTTCTCGACTTGACGAGGTTTAACGGATTGCAGCAGATTGAGAACACCTTAAGCCGAGTTAACTTGTCGCTGGCAATAAAAAGCCATTGCTAGCTGCCCCTGCGGCTAGCAGTTAGATGCTTTCGAGTTTTACCATGCGTTTGGCTGAGAGAGTTTCGAGCCAGCTTTTGAAGGCAGAATTTTTTTTCAGTAATTGCTGGAAGGTGGATTTAAGCAGAACGAAGCAAGTCAAGTTCGTTTCGGCGGTGACAGTTGCCACGCGTGGTGCGTAGGTGAGAAAAGCCATTTCACCAAAAAAGGAACCAGGCCCTAGAGTCGAAACCTCTTTTTTAAGAACAAGCATCTTGTTTTTGATCACCTTTGCTTTACCCGTATAAATTAAAAAGCAGGCGTTGGGGGCATCCCCTTCTTTAAAGATGGTGTCTTGAGGTTTATAGCTGAGCTTATACATTTCTTCGATCAAAGCTTCCCGTTCGTTGTAACTGAGCCCGGTGAACACCTCGACCTTTTTAAAGACTTCAGATATCCAGGCAAACTCTTTTTTATCAATTTCTTCGGCCATTCATTCCCGTTCGATTTAAGAAGCAGATGGTTTTTAGGAGGGGGCAGGTGGAGCCAAGCAAAAGAACAACCTGCACACATATGAATCTATGGAGTTTAAATCTTTTCCTCAGGCATTTTCAAGTCCAAGTTCTGGTAGCAGGGCTATGTATTGAGGAGAGGGGAGCTGAGGGGGGCATCACCGTCCTTGCGAGCGACTGGCAGAAGCGCGATGACCCAGGGTTGGCTTTTGCTTTCACCTTCGAGGGGACTGTGATATTTGTCCATAGTTAAAGGGTTGATTTTTACAGGGCAGAGCGTGTAAAGTACGTCTTTTCCAACCAGAACAGACCTATAAGCCAGCGTAGCTCAGGGGTAGAGCAACTGATTCGTAATCAGTAGGTCGGCGGTTCAATTCCGCCCGCTGGCTCCAGTTATATCAATGGGTTATGAGACTCGACTCATAGCCCTTTTTGCTTATGTAGGCACTATGTAGGCACGAGACTTCAAACAAGTGAGGGCTTGTGCGGGTTATCCTCTATGGAGTCTTAGCTCCTAATGGAGCTTGGCCTCTAGTACTTTTAATTTATCGGGCTCAATTTTTGAGCGATGAATCTTCAACAATTGAGGTAGATAAGTTTGGCAACAATCGGCTGCCTCCCATATCTGACGGTTCTCAATTGAAGCGGTGACGAAAGCATTAATTTCAATATCATTAAACTTGTCGAAATACGGAACCAGTGGCAACATCAAGCTCTCTGCATTTCGATAGTTCGATGCCCCAGCCAATTTATCAATTAGGTTAGGAATAATCCCATGTGGGAAACGATCCAAAATTGGCTTGACCAGCAATTCAGGTTGAACGTGGTCGAGGGCAATCGATTTACCTTGGATGTGTGAGATGAAACCAAAAGGGACTTTATCGTCTATCAATAATGGAAGAATTAAAATATTACTGCGAGAAAAAGCAAATCCAATTTCCTGCGATCCCCAATCAGATTGGATAAATTCCTTGCTAAGGAGAGGAACAAATATATGGCAGGATTTCAATTCTTCAACGATACGATCTTTCCATTTTTCAGAAACGCCTATATCTTCATGCGCCAAGAAACTATCTATGCTGTAGCCATCAAGGGTTTCTTTTACTTGTCCTGCTATTTGCTTATTTATAGTCGAATAACTAATAAAAGCTTTTAATGTTTCCGTTTGATTATTTGAATCCAATGGATCATGTGGCTCCAAATCCGAAGATAGTAAGTTATTCCTGATTTCGGGGAGCATTGCGCTAATATCCGAATAAATATCATATGCCTCGTAGAGCGTGTCGGGGTCGGCCAACTTTTGCGCTTCATTTCGCAGTTGTTCGTCAGGGATTCCACGCGCCGCAAATTTAAATGCTTTAACCAAGCCCCTAAATCCATACAGGACAGCTGTCTGCTCATCCGGATCATCACTGGGGCCGCAGAATTTAAATTCTTCGATTTGGCCAATAGTGTCTTTAAGCTGCTGTTCAATCGTGATAATCGGCATTATAGCTCAAGCTCATCATATTCCATTATTTGCCCACATCTTTCTTGTAAATTTTTTCAGCCCACCCCAACTCCATATTCATAATCTTCCGCATAAACTGGGATGGTGTTCAGGGCGATCGTCAGGATAACCAGCGCTATTACTTTCATCAGAGTTTCTCCTCATTTCGGAACTCCCC